>NZ_JBFADM010000024.1:0-100359 GCF_040641355.1 Streptomyces sp. NPDC020996 | reverse complement strand
AGGCGGCCTTTTCCCCCTGACCACCTGACCGCGGCCCTCACCGACGGACTCCGCGAGATCACCGCGCGCCTGTTACCCACCCGCCGCAGACGCTCCAACCCACGCGTCGTCAAACGCAAGATGTCCAACTTCGGCGTCAAACGGGACGAGCACTACTCCTGGCCTCAGCCCGCCCGGGACCCAGCAGACGACGTGGCCATCGCCCCGCACTGGCGCACCGCCCCGATCAGCCCGTCAACAAAGACACCCGCGAAGCCAGGCCACTAAGTCACTGGTATTGGGGCTTGCCTGCATCCTGCTCGCCGGACGCGTCCCCCGCAACCGTTTCACCCGGAGTTGTGTGTTTTCGCAGGTTCCGCCGGTCGGCTCCGGGCGTCCCCGGAGCCGACCGTTCTCAAGAGTGACCGGGCTGCTGTCCCCTGCCGTCCGGTCACGAATCCGGAGCGAGGTCCCACGACGCGCGGCACTATCCGCACGTCTCATCGCTCCGGCGAGCCACGCGTGGTTCTTTCGGGCCCGCCCCTGGCTGGCACGGACACCACCACAAACGACGCCGCCCGCGAGGCGGTCACGCACCGTACGGGTGAGAGCAGGGGCGAACTCAGATGCGACCGCGGCACAGTTCGAGGAGCGTCATGGCCAGGGAAGTGCCCGGCTTGCCCAGGGCCTCCCTGTAGCGGCCGAGCACCTCCATCTCCCGGGAGAGGTTCACGCGCCGCCCGCCGGAGGTGATCCGGGCTTCCTGGATGACGGCCGAGACGGCCATGCGTTCCTGGATCAGGCCGATGATCCGGTCGTCGAGCGCGTCGATGCGCTCACGGGCGCCGATGATCACGTCGGCGGCCTCGGGGGTGCGGGCGCCGGTCAGGTCGGCGGGGGTGGAACCGGTGGGGGTGGGGGTCGTGCGGGCGGCCGTGCTGTTGGTGGGGGCGCCGGGGGTGGTGGTTCCGGGCGTGGTGGTTCCGGGGGTGGTCGTGCCGGTGGCGGTCATGTCGGGGGGCTCCTCGTCGTGAGGGTGGGGTGCCCCGGAGCGGCAGGGCCCGGAAACGCCAGACGCCCCGGACCTTGTCGGCCCGGGGCGCCTGGGAAGTCGCTTGTCAGTTGCTCAAGCAGCACGACCATGGCAGCCGGTGGGCCGGTTGCCATAGGTAAAGACGAAGGTCGGGTGCGTGAGCATGGGGCCAGTATGCCGGGCGGGGCGGCGGTGTCCAAGACGGTTCGCATGCTGAGACCGGGCTTGTCCCGGAAGGGAACCGGGCCCGTCCCGGAAGGGGACCGGACTCGTCCCGGAAGGGGCGCCGCGGGGCCCGGTAGACTCGGACCCACACACACCTCGCTCACCGCCGGAAGGCAACCCGTGTCATCAGCGACCCCCGCCGCCGCCCCCGACACCGTCCTGGTCGTCGACTTCGGCGCGCAGTACGCCCAGCTCATCGCCCGTCGAGTCCGCGAGGCCCGGGTCTACAGCGAGATCGTGCCGAGCACCATGCCGGTGGCGGAGATGCTCGCGAAGAACCCGGCGGCGATCATCCTCTCCGGCGGCCCCTCGTCCGTGTACGAGGAGGGCGCCCCCCGCCTGGACCGCGCGATCTTCGACTCCGGCGTCCCGGTCTTCGGCATGTGCTACGGCTTCCAGCTGATGGCACAGGCGCTCGGCGGCACCGTGGACAACACCGGCGCCCGCGAGTACGGCCGGACCGACCTGCACGTCTCCAAGCCGTCCTCCACCCTCTTCGAGGGCACCCCGGCCGAGCAGCACGTGTGGATGTCGCACGGCGACGCCTGCTCCGCCGCGCCCGAGGGCTTCACCGTCACGGCGTCCACCGACGTCGTACCGGTCGCCGCCTTCGAGAACGACGAGAAGAAGCTGTACGGCGTCCAGTACCACCCCGAGGTCATGCACTCCACGCACGGCCAGCAGGTGCTGGAGCACTTCCTCTACCGCGGCGCGGGCCTGAGCCCGGACTGGACCACCGGCAACGTCATCGAGGAGCAGGTCGCCGCCATCCGCGAGCTCGTCGGCGACAAGCGCGCGATCTGCGGCCTGTCCGGCGGCGTGGACTCCGCGGTGGCCGCCGCGCTCGTCCAGAAGGCCATCGGCTCCCAGCTGACCTGCGTGTACGTCGACCACGGCCTGATGCGCAAGGGCGAGACCGAGCAGGTCGAGAAGGACTTCGTCGCCGCGACCGGCGTCCAGCTGAAGGTCGTCGACGCCGAGGAGCGCTTCCTCACCGCGCTCAAGGGGGTCTCCGACCCCGAGGAGAAGCGGAAGATCATCGGACGCGAGTTCATCCGCGTCTTCGAGCAGGCGCAGGCCGAGATCATCGCGGACGAGGGCCCCGCGGTCGAGTTCCTCGTCCAGGGCACGCTCTACCCGGACGTGGTCGAGTCCGGCGGCGGCACCGGCACCGCCAACATCAAGTCGCACCACAACGTCGGCGGCCTCCCCGAGGACCTCGAGTTCAAGCTCGTGGAGCCGCTGCGCAAGCTGTTCAAGGACGAGGTCCGGATGGTCGGCCAGGAACTGGGCCTGCCGGAGGAGATCGTCCAGCGGCAGCCGTTCCCCGGCCCCGGCCTCGGCATCCGCATCGTCGGCGAGGTCACCAAGGAGCGGCTGGACCTGCTGCGCGAGGCCGACGCCATCGCCCGCGAGGAACTGACCGCGGCCGGCCTCGACCGGGACATCTGGCAGTGCCCGGTGGTGCTGCTCGCCGACGTCCGCAGCGTCGGCGTCCAGGGCGACGGCCGCACCTACGGCCACCCGATCGTCCTGCGGCCCGTCTCCTCCGAGGACGCCATGACCGCCGACTGGTCGCGGCTGCCGTACGACGTCCTCGCGAAGATCTCCACCCGGATCACCAACGAGGTCAAGGACGTCAACCGCGTCGTCCTCGACGTGACCTCGAAGCCGCCGGGCACCATCGAGTGGGAGTGACCGAGTGACCTCCCCGGTCAGGTCCGTCTGAGGGTGCGCACCGGCTCTCCGGGCTTCCAGACCTCGACGACCAGGTACGTGTCGGCCTCGACGTAGGTCCGCACGACCTCCGTCAGCTCGGTGCGGAAGAGGTGGAACGGCTCAGGCGGTTCCACCTCTTTCACGTACGCCGCCTTCGCCGCCGGATCGTCCACCTCGATCGCGCGGCCGCCGATCCGCACGTCACCGCCGCCCATCGACGTCCCCTCGCCCGGGTTCGCCTGGAGCGCGAAGCGCGGGTCGCGGCGCAGGTCGAGCGCCTTGAGCGAGTCCGGCATCATGCCGAACCACAGCTCGCCGTGCAGGAAGCGCACCTCCAGGCCGGTGGTGCGCGGCGACCCGTCCCTGCGCAGGGTGGCCAGGACGTGGTGGGTGAAGGCTCCGAAACGCTCCTCTACCAGGGAGGCGAGCGCGGGTTCGGCGGCGCTGAAGGCGCCCCAGTTCGCTGTCATACGGCGAGTCTGACGCCGATACCCGACACCTTCTGTCTGCTTTTCCGGCGGCGCGTCCAAGGATGCGTCCAACGGTGCGTCCAACGGTGCGTCCAAGGGTGCGTCCAAGGGTGCATCCAACTGTGCGGCGCCGGTCGCCGGCCGGATCCGCGAAGCCCTGGAACGGTTGAGCGCTCATCTTTACAGAACATCTCTGTTCTCCTGGGCTGACCGAGGGTAACTTCCGCCCCGTAACGCACCCCAGTGCTGGAGGACACATGCACGGGACGCCCGGGCCCACTCCGCCCCCCGCTCTCCCGACCGACCGGCTGCGGTTCGCCATGCCGCCCATGCACGAATCGGTCGAGGACGAACGCCGGCACCGCAAGGAACGGCTCGCGGGCGCGCTGCGGATCTTCGGGCGGCTCGGATTCGAGGACGGGGTCTCGGGCCACATCACCGCCCGCGACCCCGAGTACAGCACCTGCTTCTGGGTCAACCCGTTCGGGATCCCGTTCAAGCACGTCACGGTGAGCGACCTGGTGCTCGCCAACTCGGACGGCCAGGTGATCGAGGGCCGCTACCACGTCAACCAGGCCGCCTTCACCGTGCACGCCCAGGTCCACGCCGCCCGCCCCGACGTCGTGGCCGTGGCGCACTGCCACTCGGTGGGCGGCCGGGCCCTGTCCGCGCTCGGCGACCTGCTGGACCCCATCACCCAGGAAAGCTGCGCCTTCTACGAGGACCACGCCCTCTACGACGCCTACACCGGCGTCGCCGTCGACGCCGAGGAGGGCCGGCGCATCGCCACCGCGCTCGGCTCGCGCAAGGCGCTTGTGCTGCGCAACCACGGCCTGCTTACCGTCGGCGACTCGGTGGACGCGGCGGCCTGGTGGTTCGTGTCCATGGAACGCTCCTGCCAGGTGCAGCTGGCGGCGAAGGCGGCCGGCCGGCCACTCCTCATCGATCACAAACTGGCCACGGCGACCCGCGAACAGCTCGGCGGCGACCTGGTGGCGTGGATCAACTACCAGCCGATGTGGCAGGACATCAGCCGCAGCGAACCCGACCTGCTGACCTGAACCCGGCCTGCTGACCTGAACCCGGCGGTGACCGCCCGCTGAGCCGGCCGGTGCGGGCATGACGGGCCGGTGCGGGCATGACGGGCCGGTACGGGCATGACGGGCCGGTACGGGCATGACGGGCGTGCGGGCATGGCGGGCCGGTCCTAGAAACCGCGCAGCACCGCGGCCTTCGTCGTCGCGAACTCCTCGTCCGTCAGCACCCCGTCCCGGTGCAGTTCGCCCAGCTCCCGCAGCCTGCGCAGGAGTACGTCGTGATGGTCGGCGGCCCCCGGGACGGCGGCGGCGGTGAGCTGCGGCCGGTCGGCGTGGTCCACACCCGTGCGGATGGACGGATGCGGCAGCCGCGCGGTCACCGCGGTGGCGACCAGTGCGGTCAGCAGATCGCGGCGGGCACTGCCCCACAGATCCAGGGCGTACGGATCCTTCTCCGGCGGCAGCTTGGAGAAGACCGTCTCGCGGGTCACGAACCGCAGGAAGCCGTCCTCGTAACCGGAGTTCGGCAGCCACTCCACCTGCACCAGGTCGCCCATGCCGATGATCCGCGGCCCGGTCGCCCGCTTGACCCGGTCGGAGGTGTCGGACCAGTCGATCCGCACCTGGGCGCCGTCGAAGGAGACGGTGCCGTCGGAGGAACGGACCGAGACCGGCACCGGCGGCCCGGGCAGCAGGTACGCCTTCGTCGGCTCCTTGGGGATCTGGTCCAGCAGCAGCGCGTGACGGATCTCCTCCGCGACGTACTCGGCCACCCCGCCACGGTCGGCGTCCACCAGCAGCCGGTAAGGGTCGGCCGGCTCGGGCAGTCTGCCGCCGGTCGCCTGCAGCAACGGGTCGGCCCCCTCACGCAGCCGCATCCGCAGCCGCCCGCGCTTGCGCTCCGGCTCGAAGACGACCCCCGAGACGGCCTCGAGGGGCACGGCGATCTCCCCGTACGTCTGCCGGAACAGGGGCACGGAGCGGTGCAGGCCCGGCGTGATTCTGACCGTGGTGCCGTCGAAGGCCCAGGTCCCGTCCCGCTGGATGATCTCGGCCATAGGGAAATTCTCGCAGCCGGGTCAACACGGCCGCCCGCCCGTCACCCCGCGCTCACCGGACCTGCCGGATGCGGGACGTGTCACATAGGGCACAATGCGCTTTCATCACACCGGAGTCGAAGGACAGCGGCCCACTGCCGGATAGGGGCCGCCGGTCGTCGGGCACGTGGGGAAGGCGGGCGTCGGGCGTGGCGGTGCAGGAGGCGAGGGGCGGCGCGGGCGCGGGCGCGCGCGGAGGTGCCCACGGGGGCGGCTGCACATGCGGGGACTGCCCGCACGGGGCACGCGAGGGACATCGGCGGGCCGTCGCCGCGTTCCTGGTCCAGCGCGACGAGTTCGCCGCCGGACAGGGGCTGCCCGCCGCGGTCGCCCACTCGGCCTCGGCCTCCCGCCAGTGGGTCTCGGAGGAACTCGCCCAGTCCGCGGGACTCGTCGCCGAGCGCGGCCGCGCCGAGGGCGAGGCATGGCTGGCACGGCTGTGGCGGCGGACGGTGTGCGTGGTGTGGGCGCTGGTGTTCGTCCTGCTCCTGTGCCAGTCCCTCACCGCGATCGGCCCCGGCTGGACGTCGGCCCGGACGGCCGGTCTGCTGGCCGCGCTGCTGGTGGCCGCTGCGCTGACGGCCGCGTCGTGGTTCCACCGCGCGCGGGGCGGTGCGCTGGCCCCGGTGATCGGTGAGGACAACCGGCTGTCCACCTCCCGCACGGTCGCGGCGGCGTGGGTGCTCTTCGTCGCCTACGCCGTGCTGGTGCTGGCGGGGCGTCTCGCCGCGGCCTCCGACCACACGGAACGCGACGCGCTGATCTCGGGGCTGGACCTCGCCCGTGGGGCCGGTGTGGTGACCGTCCTCGCGGTGGTGTGCGGGATCGCCGTGCTGGTGCGGCGGGTGGTCGGGCTGCGGGTGCTCGGGCAACGGCTGCAGAAGGTACGTGCCGACCGGCCCAGAGCGGCCGACCTGCTGACGGACGACGCGGGCCGGGGGACCTTCGCTGACATCCAGTACGTCGTGATCAGCGCGGTCGCCCTGCTGTTCGGCGTGGTCCGGCTGGCGCGGCGGCCGGACCAGCTGCCGGACCTGCCCTGGGGGCTCGGAGTGGTGGTGCTGGTGTCGGCGGCGACGTACGTGGCCGGGAAGTACGCCGAGGGAGGCCGGCCGGTCATCCTCTCCGTGGTGCGCGCCCGCGAGGCCGGCGACCTCGACGCGCCGATCCGGACCGGCGACGACATCGAGATCCGCGGTGCCGGTTTCGTCCCGCCGGGCGCCGGGTCCGCCGACCGGCTGGCGCGGATGGTCGTGCGCGTCGGCGCGGTGCACGTCCATGTGCCGCTGGTCCCCGTGACCGGCGGTTTCAGCAACCCGACGGACGCGGTCCTGACGGTGCCGGTACCGGCGGACGTGGAGCCCGGGAGGGTGGAGGTCCAGGTCGTCACCGCGGCCGGGGTGGAGACCAACCGGTACACGATCGAGGTGACGGACTGACCGGCTGACCGACGGCCGGACTGCCCGGCTGACCGGCTGACCGGCTGCTGGGACGACCCGTCGGCGGGCGGGCGGCGACGCACCGGCGGACGACGGACCAGCGGCGACGGGGCCTGGCAAGCGACGGCCTGGCAGACGACGGGCTGGCAGGCGACAGCCTGGTGGACGACGGGCTGGTGGCGACGCCTGGCAGGCAACAGCCGGGCGGACAACGGCCTGGCAGACGACGGGCTGGCAGACGACAGCCTGGTGGACGACGGGCTGGTGGCGACGCCTGGCAGGCAACAGCCGGGCGGACAACGGCCGGGCGGACGACGGACTGGCGGACGACGGACTGGCGGACGACGGACTGGCGGACGACGGCCCGACGGTGACGGCGACTGGCGGGAGCCGCCACCCGGTACGCCGCGCGGTGACGGCGGTGGTCGGAGAGGTACCGGTGGCTCCCTGCTCGCACCCGACGGCGTCCGGGTCAGACCTCGGCGTCCGGCCGCGCCCCCGCCGAGCCCTCGCGCTCGCGCGCCGCTCTGCGGCGCCGACGCACGGACCGGGCCAGCAGGCCCACCGCGCCGGCCAGGAACAGGCCGACTGTGACGACCGGGATAGCCACGAACCACGGTGCCTCCCAGGCGCCGCCCGCGTCCCCGGCGTAGATGACCCCGGCGAGGGCGAGGAACAGGCCGGCGACCAGCTTCCCGGGCTGGAACTCATGACGCAGCACGGCTGACCTCCGCCTGTCCCAGGCCGACCTGGAGATCCAGGTCGAGCGTGCCGGTGCTCTTGCCACCCCTCGTCGGCGGCAGGGTTACGTCCTGGTGCTTGCCCGGCTCCACGTCCACGTCCTTCTGATCGTCACCCGGCAACTGGATGTCGCCCACGCCCACGTCGATGCTCAGCCGCACGGTCACGTCCCGCGGCACGATCACCTTGAGCCGGCCCATACCGACTTCGGCGTTCGTGCTCACTGTCTGCCCCTTGGCCACGTGCAGCCGGGTCAGGTCCAGGGTGCCGACGCCGCTGCCGAGGTCGTACGTCGGCCGTACGTCGGCCACCGCGGTCGGCTGCCAGGTGGTGCGCGTCCAGTGCGTGCCGATGTCGCCGGGCAGGGCCGCCGATCCGACGAGCAGCCCGGCCGTGATCACCGCCAGCAGGACCGAGCCGGCACCGGTGCGCCCCAGGAAGGCACTGATCGCTATGCCTAGGCCGAAGACGACGAGCGCGCAGGACAGGCCGGTCTGCAGGCTGGTGCCGAGAGGATGGTCGTCCCACGTCAGACGCGTGCCCAGGCCCCCCGCGAGCAGGGCGAGCAGGAAGACCCAGCCGCCTGTCCAGCGCGGCCCGCGCGGCCGGGGCGTTGCCGGGGGGCGCGGGGTGCGTATGTCCGCGCGGTTGTGCCAGTAGTTGCCCAGGCCGATGTTGACCGCGGCCGCGATGTCCCGGTCGCGGGAGTCCTGGGGCCCCCACAGGTATCCGGTGCCCCCCACGTGCGTGCCGTCCTTGACGATGGGGTCGCGCCACCAGGAGGGGTACGCGGCGGGAACCGGCGGCGCCTTGGCCTCCGGCGGGGCGTCGGCGACGGCCTGGGCGGCCAGCGGGTCGGGGTCGGGGGTGTCGCGCTGCCGCGACCAGTACCCGGCGCCCGCCAGCAGGAGGGAGAGGACGACGGCGAAGGCCAGCACGCCCCCGTTCTTCAGCATCGACAGGAACACGCCGCAGCCGACCAGCGCGAACAGTACGGCCGCCAGCGCCGCCCCGTCGACGCGGCCGGTCAGCAGCTTGCGGACCTCGTTCTCGTCCTCGTCCTCGTACGGGACGAACAGCCACGCGAAGCCGTAGAAGATCAGGCCGAGCCCACCGGTCGCGGAGAGCACCACGAGCGTGATCCGGAATATCACCGGATCCATGTCGCACTGCCGCCCTAGCCCGGCGCACACCCCGCCGAGCATCTTGTACCGCCGGTCCCGCCGGAGCGGCATGGGCGCCGGTGCCGGGTCCCCCTCTCTCTGCGTGCCCGCGCCCGCCCGCGTGCCCGCGCCGGGGTCCGTGTGGCCGCCCGCACCGGTGGGGGAGGCGGACCCGGGACCCGAGGGCCCGGGCCCCGCGGTGGCCGTGGATGCGGCGTCCGCGGCGTCCGCGGCGGGCGCGGCGGGCGCGGCATCCTGCGGCCCGGCGCCTGGAGCGGGGCGCGGGCCGGAGCCGGGTCCCGGACCCGTCGCGGCGCGCTCGTGTTCTGTCATGACTCCATGGTGACGGCCGGGCCGCCGCCGCGGCAGTCGGAACGACCCTGGCCGGACCCTGAAATCGCCCCTGACCCGGCGCCCGGGAAACGTTCGACGGACCGGGCGGGCGAAGATCAGGGGAGTCTCCGGGGCCGACCCTGATGCCCGGGCCAGCCCGCCGTGTGACCATCGTTGGCATGCCGGAAGCCGCAGCAGCGCCACTCGTCGAACCGCGGCCGCCGCGCAAGCTCTACCGCAGCAGTGACGGACGCTGGCTCGGTGGTGTGGCGCGGGGGCTCGCCGGGCATCTCGGCCTGCCCGTGATCTGGGTGCGGCTCGTCTTCGTCGGCCTGTTCATGGGGGACGGCCTGGGCGCGCTGCTGTACGCGGCGTTCTGGTTCTTCGTACCCCTCGGCGTCGGCGGTGTCGGCGGGGCCGGCGGCCTGAAGCCGTCCCTCGTCAGCACCGAGACCTCGCCGGACGGCCGGCGCCGGCTCGTGGCGCGCAGACCGGACAAGGGCCAGATCGTCGCCCTGCTTCTCATGGTCGTGCTGGCCATGGTCTTCGTGAGCAATGTGCAGCTGGGCGGCGCGGCCAAGGCGTACCTCTGGCCCGCGGTGCTCGTCGGCGCGGGCGTCGCGCTGGTCTGGCGCCAGGCGGACAACGCCCGCCGGGCACGCTGGATGGAGGTCGGCCGCCGCCGGCGGACCCTCACCCTGCTGCGGTCCGCGGGCGGTGTCCTCCTCGTCACCGCCGGTGTCACCGGCATCTTCGTCCTGCAGGGCTCCGCCGCCCACCTCGGCTCCGTCCTCCAGGCCGCCCTCGCCGTCCTCGTCGGCATAACGCTCCTCGCGGGGCCGTACCTCGTCCGCATGACGCAGGACCTGTCCGAGGAACGCCTGATGCGCATCCGCGCCCAGGAACGCGCCGAAGTCGCCGCCCACGTGCACGACTCGGTGCTGCACACCCTGACCCTGATCCAGCGCAACGCGGAGAACGCGGGAGAGGTCCGCCGCCTCGCCCGCGCCCAGGAGCGCGACCTGCGGACCTGGCTCTACAAACCCGAGGGCACCGGCAAGGACGAGGCCGACGAGCCCGACAACCTCGCCGACGCGGTCCGGCGCAACGCCGCCGAGGTCGAGGACAAGCACGGCGTCCCCATAGAGGTCGTCGTCGTCGGCGACTGCCCGCTCGACGACAAGACCGGAGCGCAGATGCAGGCCGCGCGTGAGGCAATGGTCAACGCCGCGAAGTACGGTGGCGAGGGCGGCGCCGTACAGGTCTACGCCGAAGTCGAGGGCAGCACGGTCTTCGTGTCCGTCCGGGACCGCGGCCCCGGCTTCGACCTCGACTCGATACCCGCCGACCGCATGGGTGTCAGAGAATCGATCATCGGCCGCATGGAGCGCAACGGCGGCACGGCGCGAGTGCGCGCGGTGCCGGGCGGCGGCACGGAGGTCGAACTGGAGATGGAGAGGGCGGAGAAGACGTCATGAGCGACCCGACCGAGGCGAACGCGGAGCCCATGGAACCGGCCGGCGACGGCGCGGGCAGGCGCCACGTGCGCGTGGTCCTCGTCGACGACCACCGCATGTTCCGTACGGGCGTGCAGGCCGAGATCGGCCAGACCGAGCAGACCGGCGTCGAAGTCGTCGGGGAGGCCGCGGACGTCGACCAGGCGGTCACCGTCATCACCGCGACCCGCCCCGAGGTCGTCCTCCTCGACGTCCACCTCCCGGGCGGCGGCGGAGTCGAAGTCCTGCGCCGTTGCGCCCCGTTGATGGCCGACGCCGAGCAGCCCGTACGCTTCCTCGCGCTGTCCGTCTCGGACGCGGCGGAGGACGTGATCGGCGTGATCCGCGGCGGCGCCCGCGGCTACGTCACCAAGACCATCACCGGCGCCGACCTCGTCGACTCGATCTTCCGCGTCCAGGAGGGCGACGCGGTCTTCTCCCCGCGCCTGGCCGGTTTCGTCCTCGACGCCTTCGCCTCCACCGACGCCCCGCCGGTCGACGAGGACCTCGACCGTCTCACCCAGCGCGAGCGCGAGGTGCTGCGCCTGATCGCCCGCGGCTACGCCTACAAGGAGATCGCCAAGCAACTGTTCATCTCCGTCAAGACGGTCGAGTCCCACGTCTCGGCGGTCCTGCGCAAGCTCCAGCTCTCCAACCGCCACGAACTGACCCGTTGGGCAACGGCACGACGGCTGGTGTGACCGTCCAGTGGGCGAGCCGACGGCCACCCCGCTGCCGAACCCCTTGGCGCACGCGTAGCGCCTCATCGAGATGCGGGTGCCGACTGCTCCCTGCGGGGGTCGGCTGCCGGGTTCTCTGCGTTCCGCTCGTCGTTGCGTGTCTCGCCGCGGTCTGTGCCTCGCGGTGGTTGGGTGCGTGACTTGAGCACGTGCGTGCCGACGGCGATCGTGACGCCCAGGAGCAGCGCGTAGAACACGCCGATCTTGCGGAGGTCGTCGAGGAAGAACCAGACGCAGGTGAGGCCGGTGAACCAGAAGGCGACGAGAGCGAACCCGCCCACACGCGCGTCGCGGTATCCGGCGACGAGACAGACGGTGGCGACCGCACCGAGGGTGAGCGCCAGGACGACGTAGTGGGTGTCCCAGCCGATGTACTGGCGGGCGAGACCCGACTGCACGGCCACCGCCTCGGCCACCGGGCCCCAGGCCACGGCGCAGGCAAGCCGTGCCGACCACAGCAGCAGCACTGATCCGAAGACCCCGGCGAGCAGGGCCACTTGGCGGAAGCGGTCGATCTCGATGGCATCGGTCGTGGAGACCATCACGGACAGCAGACAGCCGAGCAGCGCGAGCATGCCCTCGGCCGACGGCTGGACGACCACCCCCAGCCGGCGCCGGTTCGGGGAGGGGACCGGCGGGGCGCTTTCGGCGGAGGCCTGCGGAGCGACGGCCGGGCGCGTCATCGTCCTGGCCGCCGGATCGACCTCGGTGGGAGTCGGGGACACGGACGCGGGGGCGACCAGCGCGGCCTCGGTGAGCGAGGCCCTCATCGCGGCCGCGTCCGGGAAGCGGTCCTCTCGGCTCTTTCGCAGAGCGCGCAGAATGACCGTGTCCATTGCGGGAGGCAGCTCCGGCCGCAGGCAGGACGGCGCCACCGGCTCCGCGGCCAGGTGCTGGTGCATGACGGAGAACGGTGACTCGCCGGTGAACGGGGGGCGCCCCGTCACGAGTTCGTACAGCAGGCAGCCCACGGCGTACAGGTCCGTACGGTGGTCGGTCTCGTCCCCGACGATCTGCTCGGGTGACAGGTAAGCGGGTGTGCCGACCGCAACCCCGGTGCCGGTGAGGCGGGTCGCCACTTCGCTGAGTGCCTTGGCGATGCCGAAGTCGAGCACCTTGACCGTACCGCCGCGCGTGAGTATGACGTTGGCCGGTTTGATGTCCCGGTGCACGATGGCCTGCCGGTGGCTGTGTTCAAGAGCCTCCAGCACCTGTCCGGTGATGTCCACGGCCCGCGCGACCGGCATGGGGCCATCGCCCACCACGTCGCTCAGAGTCCGGCCTTTCACGTACTCCATCACCAGGTACGGCTCAGCGGAACCGTCTCCGGAGCCCTCACCCGCGTCGTGAACGGTGGCTATGCCGGGGTGGTTGAGCGCGGCGGCGGCATGCGCCTCTCGTCGGAACCGGGCGAGGAACTGGGGCTGCCGCGCCAGCTCCGCGGAGAGGGTCTTCACGGCGACCTCCCGGCGCAGCCGACGGTCGACCGCCCGGTACACAGTCCCCATGCCGCCTCGCCCGAGCTGCTCCACCAGCTCGTAGCGCTGCGCCAAGATCCTTCGCTCCACGCTTCCTCCATGAGCCGCCGACACCGGCCTGCGGGACGACCCTGCCACACGCCTGCCGGGCAGCAGCATGACCCTCAGCCTTGTGTGGTCTCCGTCAGGAGTTCGCACCACACTTCCTTGCCGATGCCGCACTCCCGCCTCTCGGCACCCCAGTCGTCCGCCAGTGCCGCCACCAGCGCGAGCCCCCGGCCCGACTCGTCGTCCAGCGATGCCAGGCCCGGCTCGGGGAGGGCGTCGTTCGCGTCGGTCACCGTGACGCGGACCCGGTCCTCCGTGACCAGGCAGCGGGCCCGGATTTCGCGGCCGGCCGGGACCCTCGCGTGGCGGTAGGCGTTCGTCATCAGCTCGCTCAGGAGGAGTTCCGCCGTGTCGGTCACGTCCTGTGGCAGCCCCCAGGAGGCCGCCTGCTCGCGGAACAGCGCACGTGCCCTGCCCACGCTGCGCGCGTGACGCGGCAGGCGCCACTCGATGTCCTTCGGGGCGGTCGTCGTGGGGAGTGGGGGCCACGGGGTCTGCATGCGCTGTTCACCCCTTGCGTGGAAGTTCCGAGGTTTGGCCAGATCACGGTCCCGTTCCGTGCGTAGCCTCGCGAGTAACGGCGCGGGTACGGTGCGTGGTCGTACCCGTCGTGGACCGGTGGAGGTGTGCGTGACGACCCAGGTGAACTCCCAGCCGCCGATCGCATGGCGTTACTGCGGCAGCCAGATCAAGTTGTGGCGCGCGGAAGCCGGCGTCGGCCGCGAGGCGCTGGCCAAGGAGGCCGGTTACGACTACGAGTACGTCAAGTCGATGGAGAACGGCCGCCGTCGGCCCACGCTGCGGTTCTTGCAGATCGCCGACCAGGTGTGTGGCGCGGGTGGGAAGCTGGTTGCGGCTCAGGAGTACCTGAAGCCGGAGCCGTTCCCGACGTTCTCGCAGGACTTCATCCGGTACGAGTCCGAGGCGATCTCCTTGAGTTGGTACGAACCGCTGCTCGTTCCGGGCCTGCTGCAGACGGAAGAGACCGCCCGCTCGCTGCTCAAGGCGCACTGGCCCCCGCTGGATGATGAAACGGTCGAGGAACGCGTGATGGCTCGGCTGAAGCGGCAGGACGTCCTCGCCCAGCAGACGAGATCGTTCAGCTTCGTGATCGGTGAATCGGCGCTGCGTAACGAGGTCGGAGGAACCGAAACTCACTTGTGTCAACTGCGCCATCTGTTGGCAGCATCCCGGCAGCGGAACATCACCGTGCAAGTGCTGCCTATTGCTGGTGCGCATCCGGGCCTCAACGGACCCCTGGTCTTGCTGGAAACGTCAGAGCACGAGCATCTTGGGTACGAAGAGGGACAGACAGCAGGCGTGCTCTACTCGGACCCGGACCGTGTCAGTATCGCTGCGCAGCGTCATGCGATGATCTTGCGTCAGGCGCTGAGTCTTTCGGAGTCCGTGAGATTCATCAGCGAGGTAGCGGAGGGGCGATGACGCAGAACCTGCGATGGTTCAAGTCCAGCTATAGCGGCACCGAGGGGGGAGCCTGCCTCGAAGTCGCTCCCGACTGGCGCAAGTCCAGCCACAGTGACAGTCAGGGCGGCGCCTGCGTCCAGATAGCCCCCTGCCCCCACACCGTCCACGTCCGGGACTCGAAGCTCGGCTCCCGGAGTCCCCGTTTGGCCGTCGCCGGGGCCGCCTGGGCCGCGTTCGTCGGGTACGCCCAGACCGGCGCCTGAGCTTCGAGCACCTCGCCGTGTTCGTGCGGTGACGGAGTGTGCGGAGGAGGGCCGGTGTCCGGTGGCGTCTGGGTCGCTGTCTAAGCTCCGGCCTCATGGACGTACTCATCCATTTCTTCGTCGGCCTGCACATCATCGGCATCGCCGCGCTGCTCGGCGGCTTCCTCACCCAGATGAAGGCGATGGGCCAGGGCACCGCACGCTTCGTGCCCTCGATGCTGCACGGTGCGCTGACCATGCTGATCACCGGCGTGGCCCTGGTCGGCATTCATCAGGCCCAGGGCCACGAGGTCAACAACATAAAGATCGGCGTGAAGCTCGCCGTCCTGGTCGTCATCCTCGCTCTGGTCTACGTCAAGCGGGACGACGAGAAGGTGGACAAGGGCCTGTTCGGCCTGGTGGGCGGGCTCACCATGACCAACATCTTCATCGCGGTGCTCTGGACCTGACCCGTCCTGTCCTGTCCTGTCTCAGGCCGGCCGGACCACGCTGTGGATGATCGACGCGCCGCCGTAGTAGACCGACTCCTCGCGGACGTACGCGCCCGGCTTCGGGGCGTGGATCATCATGCCGTTGCCGATGTAGAGGCCGACGTGGCTGATGTCGTCGTAGAAGAAGATCAGGTCGCCGGGCTGTGCGTCGGCGAGTGAGACGGTGGTGCCCGCGTTCACCTGGTCGTAGGTGGTGCGGGGGAGGGCCACGCCGGCGGCCTTCCAGGCGGCCTGGGTGAGGCCGGAGCAGTCGTAGGAGCCGGGGCCGGTGGCGCCCCAGACGTACGGCTTGCCGATCTGCGCGCGGGCGAAGGCGATCGCCTTCTCGGCCTTGGTGGCGTAGGACGAGTCGGTGGTCGAGCTTCCCGAGGTCGAAGTCGAGGTCGAGCCCGACGACGTGCTGCCGCTCTGCTCCTGCGCCTTCTGCTGCGCCGCCTGCTGTGCGGCCAGCTCGGCCGCCTGGCGCGCGGCCTCCTCCTGCTTCTTCTTCTCGATCGCCGCGAGCCGCGCCTTCTCCTCGGCGGTCAGCTTCGACAGGAGCTGACGCGCGTCGGAGAGCTTCTTCTGGACGGTGGACTTGGCCGCCTGGAGATCGCCCTGCGACTCGGTGAGCGTCTCGAGGCTCTTGGTCGCCTCCTGGCGCTTCTTCATCGTCGCGGACTGCTCGGTGACGTAGTCGTCGACGGCCTGCTTCTGCCGGCCGGTGAGCCGGCTCATCAGCTGGGTCTGGTCGAAGTAGTCCTGCGGCGAGTCCGCGAGCAGGAAGGTCGCGGTGTCGGGTGCGGCGGCGCCGGTGCGGTACTGGGCCGCGGCGAAGGAACCGAGTTCCTCCCGCGCCTCGTTCAGCTTCTGGGTGCGCTTGGCGACGTCGTCGAGGAGGGTGTCGACGCGCTTGCGCTGCTTCGACGTCTTCTCCTTCGCCGCGTTGTACTTCTCGGTCGCCGACTCGGCCTGGCGGTACAGGTCGTCGACCTTCTTCTCGACCTCCTCAAGGCTCGGCTTCCCGTCGGCGGCGGGGGCGGCGTTGGCCGACTGGGACAGCAGGGCCACGGAAGTGAGGGCGGCGGTGGCGAGGGCGGGGGTGCGGATGCCGGCCACGCGTGTACCCGCGGGGCGTGACTTGCGGTGCGACGCCAAGGGTGGCGACTCCTTCCATCTTCCGCCTACCGAGTTAGCTGTCGGGTTCGGGCGGGATGGTTCGGAAGGGTTGCCCTACGGCCTTCTCCCCGGGGGGAGGGGGCCGATTCACCCCAAGGTCGGTTGGGTCCCCGGCTCCGGAAGCGCGGCGGCGCGCCGGACTCGGCGGAGGCCGCACGGCCCGGCGACGTTCGCCGGTGGGGGTCGTTCGGCCTGCCCGGCACCGTAGCCAACTCGCGTGGCTCCTGTGAAGGTTGATGTTCGATATGCCCGATACATTTTCGTGACCTTCCGCAGGACCCGCGGTGACGGTCACCGAAAGTGACGGATCGGTACGGAGCGTGCCCCGGGGGCGGTGTCGTCGGATCCGGCGATGTTCTCAGGGCGGCGGCGGGCTGTCGGTGGGGCGCCCTAGACTCGGAGAGCGATGAGCAGCCTCTTTGACGACAGCTTCCTGGCGGACCTCCAGGCCCCCCGCGGGCACGAGGAGGAACCTCCGCCGCCGCCCGAGGACGATCATGTGCCGGAACCCGTTCCGGACGATCTGTTCGGCGGGAAGTTCGACGTGCCGCCGGACCGGGACGCGTACTACCGCGACGGTGCCCCGCGGCCCCCGGTCGACGCGGCCGCGCTTCTGGAGGGGCTGAACGACAACCAGCGCGCCGCCGTCGTGCACCACGGCACCCCCCTGCTCATCGTGGCCGGCGCCGGCTCCGGCAAGACCCGGGTGCTCACCCACCGCATCGCCTACCTGCTCGCCGAGCGGGACGTCCACCCGGGCCAGATCCTCGCGATCACCTTCACCAACAAGGCCGCGGGCGAGATGAAGGAGCGCGTCGAGCAGCTCGTCGGCCCCCGCGCGAACGCGATGTGGGTGATGACGTTCCACAGCGCGTGCGTGCGCATCCTGCGCCGGGAGAGCAAGAAGCTCGGGTTCACTTCGTCGTTCTCGATCTACGACGCCGCCGACTCCAAGCGCCTGATGGCCCTCGTCTGCCGTGACCTGGACCTCGACCCCAAGCGCTACCCGCCCAAGTCCTTCAGCGCCAAGATCAGCAACCTGAAGAACGAGCTGATCGACGAGGAGGACTTCGCCGCCCAGGCCACCGACGGCTTCGAGAAGACCCTCGCCCAGGCCTACGCCCTGTACCAGTCGCGGCTGCGCGAGGCGAACGCCCTCGACTTCGACGACCTGATCATGACGACGGTCAACCTGCTGCGCGCGTTCCCGGACGTCGCCGAGCACTACCGCCGCCGCTTCCGGCACGTCCTGGTCGACGAGTACCAGGACACCAACCACGCCCAGTACGCGCTCGTGCGCGAGCTCGTCGGAACCGGCGCTCATGACGAGGACGTCCCGCCGAACGAGTACGACCTCCCGCCCGCCGAGCTGTGCGTCGTCGGCGACGCCGACCAGTCGATCTACGCCTTCCGCGGCGCGACCATTCGCAACATCCTCCAGTTCGAGGAGGACTACCCGGACGCGACGACGATCCTGCTGGAGCAGAACTACCGCTCCACCCAGACGATCCTCAGCGCGGCCAACGCCGTCATCGAGCGCAACGAGTCCCGCCGCCCGAAGAACCTGTGGACCAACGCGGGCACGGGCGCGCGCATCACCGGCTACGTAGCGGACACCGAGCACGACGAGGCGCAGTTCGTCGCCGACGAGATAGACCGCCTCACGGACGCGGGCGAGGCCAAGGCCGGTGACGTCGCCGTCTTCTACCGCACCAACGCGCAGTCCCGTGTCTTCGAAGAGGTCTTCATCCGCGTCGGCCTGCCCTACAAGGTCGTCGGCGGCGTCCGCTTCTACGAGCGCAAGGAGGTCCGGGACGTCCTGGCCTACCTGCGGGTGCTGGCCAACCCGGAGGACACGGTCCCGCTGCGCCGCATCCTCAACGTGCCCAAACGGGGCATCGGCGACCGCGCCGAGGCCATGATCGACGCCCTCTCCCAGCGCGAGAAGATCAGCTTCCCGCAGGCGCTGCGGCGCGTCGACGAGGCGTACGGCATGGCGGCGCGCTCCACCAACGCCGTCAAACGGTTCAACACGCTGATGGAGGACCTCCGCACGATCGTCGAGTCCGGCGCGGGCCCGGCGACCGTCCTGGAGGCCGTGCTCGAACGCACCGGCTACCTCGCCGAGTTGCAGGCCTCCACCGACCCGCAGGACGAGACCCGCATCGAGAACCTCCAGGAACTCGCGGCAGTGGCGCTGGAGTTCGAGCAGGAGCGCGGCGAGGGCGAGGCCGGCACCCTGGCCGACTTCCTCGAACAGGTCGCCCTGGTCGCCGACTCCGACCAGATCCCCGACGAGGAGGACGGCGACGGCGTCATCACCCTGATGACCCTGCACACCGCCAAGGGCCTGGAGTTCCCGGTGGTCTTCCTCACCGGCATGGAGGACGGCGTCTTCCCGCACATGCGCGCCCTCGGCCAGACCAAGGAACTGGAGGAAGAGCGGCGCCTGGCGTACGTCGGCATCACGCGCGCGCGTGAACGGCTCTATCTGACGCGCTCGTCGATGCGCAGCGCCTGGGGGCAGCCGTCGTACAACCCGCCCTCCCGCTTCCTGGAGGAGATCCCGCCGCACCACGTCGACTGGAAGCGCACGGGCGCCATGTCTCCGGTGTCCTCCGGTCCGGCGTCCGGGGTGGCGGCCTCCCTGTCGTCCTCCCGCTCGCGTTCCTCGGCGTCGGGCGCGTCCGGTTTCGCCACCCGCCGGACGTCGGAGAAGCCGGTGGTCTCGCTGGCCGTCGGGGACCGGGTGACGCACGACCAGTTCGGACTCGGCACGGTCGTGGGCGTCAAGGGCACGGGCGCGAACGCCGAGGCGACGATCGACTTCGGCGACACCAAGCCGAAGCGGCTGCTGCTGCGGTACGCACCGGTGGAGAAGCTCTAGCCGGTGGCCGGTGGCCGGTGGCCGGTGGCCGGTGGCCGACGGTTGACGGCCGACGGTTGACGGCCGGGGCCGGAAGCCGGAAAGCCCCCGTCGGGAAGGCGGGGGCTCACGGGGGCGGGTGGTTGCGGGGTATCAGTTCGGGTCGAGCCCGTGGCTGCGCAGCCAGGCGAGCGGGTCTATGGCCGACCCTCCGCCCGGCCGCACCTCGAAGTGCAGGTGCGGGCCGGTCGAGTTGCCCGAGTTCCCGGAGTACGCGATCGGGTCGCCCGCCTTGACCGTCGTACCGGAGGCGACGCGGTAGCTGGAGAGGTGGCAGTACCACGTCTCCGTGCCGTCCTTCGCCGTTACGATCAACATGTTGCCGTAGGCGCTGTTCCACTGTGTGCGGACGGTGCCGTCGGTGGCGGCCATCACCGTCGTGCCGTACGAGACCGGGAAGTCGATGCCGGTGTGCACGGACATCCAGTTGATGCCGGCCTGGCCGAAGTAGGCGCTGAGGCCGTGCTGCGCGACCGGCAGGGCGTACTTGGGACGCAGCCGCTCCTTGAGGGCGGCCTCGGCGGCCGCCTTCTTCTTCTCGGCCTCCTGCTGCGCCTTGAGGTCGATACGTTCCTGCGTGCGGCTGGCCCGGTCGGCGAAGTCGTCGGCGCCGGCGGAGAGGATCTTGAGCTGGGTGTCCAGCTTGTTGTTGGCGGTGGACGGTTTCACCGCGTGCGCGTCCGAAGCCGTCGTGGAGGTGTCCTTGTCGCCGCCCAGGGCGCCGACGGAGGCGGCGGCGATGCCGGCCACGCCCATCACGCACGCCGAGGGCACGGCGATCGTCAGCAGAGCGGAGCGCTTGGCGGGCGGGCGGCGGCGGGAACGCGCCCCGTTGCGCGCGGCGGCGCGTGAGCCGGGAGCCGGAACGACCTCTTCCTGGTCGTCGAGGAGCTGGTCGTCGGGGAACCGGTCGTCGAGGAGCTGGTCGTCGAGGAGCGGGCCGACGGAGGGCAGCTCGCCGGTGGCGGCCATCTCCGGTTCGCCGTCGTCCGGGGTGGGGTCGTCGTACGCGTCCGGCACGGCCGGTTCGAAGACGGCGGTCGCCTGCTGGTCGAAGGGCTCGGGCTCGTAGCCGTCGGCTGCGGGCGTGTCGTCGGCCGGTGAGCCGTCGGAGTTCCACTGCGTGGCGTCGTACGCGCCGGTCTCGAAGGTCTGCGTGCCCCATTCCCAGTGCTGGGTCTGGTCGGACGGGCCGCCCGAAGCGTCGGGCTGCAGCCAGGCGTTCGCGTCCCACTGCCCCGAGACGTCGGCCGCGGTGGCCTGCGGCGGGACGGTGGAGAGCCGCTGCTGGTCGGCGCCCCAGGCGGTCGCGTCGTACACGCCGGTGTCGTAGGCGGCGTGGTGCTGGGCCGCGTAGGCGTCGTAGACCGCGGTGTGCTGGACGCCGGTCGTCCAGGCCGTGGCGTCGTAGGGGCCGGTGTCCTCGCCAGGGAGGCTGCCGAAGAGGGGGTCCGCGGCGAAGGTCGTGGTGGCGTGGCCGGTCGCGGCGAAGCCCGCGGCGTCGTGGCCGCCGTAGGTGGTGAAGTCGCCGTACTGGGCTTCCTGGGTGCCGTACGGCGCGTAGTGCGCGGAGGCGGCGTCGGAAGCCTGGGCCGGGGTGGTCATGGCCCCCGACGGGTGACGGTCGTTCACCAACTTCTCTTTCGCCTCGACAACAGGGGCTGCCAGAGCAGTGCGGCGACTGTACCCGGCGGTATGCGGGCGCGACAATCTTCAACAGGTTTTGTGCGCGAAGGAAAAGGGCATTCGGACGTGTTTCGGGGGAGCGCGGACACGGCTTTGGCCCTATGTTCGAAGACTGTTCGACTTCGAGGTCGGCTGCCGGGCGGTCAGGGGTGGGCTGCCGGGCGGTCAGGCCACGGTGAGGCCGCCGGTGCGGGCGGCGGCTTCCGCTCCTTCGCCCGGGGCGTCGAGCGCCCGCCGTATCCCGGTCGCGACGGCCGGGTGCACCGGCAGGGCGAGGTGCCCGATCCCGCTCACCCGTACGTTCTGCGCCAGCAGGTCCGGGTGGTCGATGCAGGCGCTCTCCAGCGGGACCATCAGGTGGTCCAGGTCGCTCCAGAAGCTGACGAACTGCGTACGGCAGCCCGGCGCCGGCCGGGACAGCTCCTCCACCACCGGGGATCCGGGGCGCATCTGGCGCACGATCGGGTGAGCGTTCGCCAGCGGCGCCACCCGGGTGCCGGAGTGCGGGGTGCCGAGCGTGACCAGCGTCCGGACGCGCGCGTCGCCGCCGAGGCACTGCACGTAGTACCGCGCGATCAGTCCGCCGAGGCTGTGCCCGACGACGTCGACCTGCCTGCTGCCGGTGCGCTCGCAGATCTCCTCTATGTGCCGGCCGAGCAGCTCGGCGGCGGTGCGGACGTCGCACGTCAGCGGAGAGTAGTTGAGCGACTCGATCCGCTGCCTGCCGTGCTGGGCGAGGCTGCGGCGCAACAGGACGAAGATCGAGCGGTTGTCTATGAAGCCGTGCAGGAGGACTACCGGGGGGCCGGTTTCGGTCGGCAGCTGCGTGGCGCCGTCCGGTGAGGGGAGCGGGGCCGCCGGGCTCCTGCGCTCCTGGATGATGCCCGAGGGGTACAGCAGGAGGTGTCCCGCCAGGATCGCGATCTCCAGGGCCGTCGCCTTCAGGAGGGTCAGGGAGAGACCCGCCAGCCTGCCGGGCAGCAGCCGTCGGCAGAACGGGAGGAAAGGCAGCACCCCGGTGACCTTCATGGCCGACCTCCTGTCGGCACGCAGGAGAACGGCGCTGTCCCCCGTGTGCCCTCGTGGTATGCCGTGGCAGAGGCGCTCGACGGGGCGCGAGCGGACGACGCCGGGCGGACGCGGCGTGCGGCGCACATGACGCGGGTGGAGCCTGTCGCGTCTGTGACGCCACCGACGTGCCGGGACCCCGTGCCGGTGTGCCGACGAGGCTCCCCGCTGTCGTGCCTGACCTGCCCTGCGTGCCCTTCGTGTCCTGATCGAAGCGCCGCACCACCCCGGCGCGCGGTCTGCGGCCTGGTGGTGCGGCGACCTCGTTGCGGCTCCTGGTGCGCTACCCGCCGGAGCGGTGCGCGGTGAACGTGTCTCACTGTGTGATTTCCCCCTCGCTGTGCGCCGCGAAACTGCCGGGTGCGGGATGCTGGCGATAACGTTCGTTCACTTCCCCGGGCGGTGTGGCCCGGGGCGTCCGTGCCGTGACGGCACGACCCGAGCGGTGTGCGGCGGAACGTGCGCCGTGCGTGACGCGTCGCGTACGCGGCGTGCGCGTCGGGCGGGTGAGGTGCACGGCGTGCGCGAAGTGTGCGGTACTTGTCGGTACGGATGGATGTAGTCGCTTCATGGAGGCAGTGATGGGTGTGGCAGCCGGTCCGATCCGCGTGGTGGTGGCCAAGCCGGGGCTCGACGGCCACGATCGGGGAGCCAAGGTGATCGCGCGGGCGCTGCGCGACGCCGGTATGGAGGTCATCTACACCGGGCTCCACCAGACCCCCGAGCAGATCGTCGACACCGCGATCCAGGAGGACGCCGACGCGATCGGGCTGTCCATCCTCTCCGGCGCGCACAACACGCTCTTCGCCGCCGTGATCGACCTGCTCAAGGAGCGGGACGCGGAGGACATCCTGGTCTTCGGCGGCGGCATCATCCCCGAGGCGGACATCCCGCCGCTGAAGGAGAAGGGCGTCGCGGAGATCTTCACGCCCGGCGCGACCACGCAGTCGATCGTGGACTGGGTACGGGCGAACGTCCGGCAGCCCGCGGAGGCGTAGCGCCTTCGGGGACGTGACCGGCGCCCGCCGTTCCCGGTGCCGGTCTGCGACCCGCGGCCTGTGCGGCCAACAGGCGTTCCGTGGTCCTTCCGGCCCATGGGCGTTCCGCGGCCGGTCGGGCTGGCGGGCGGTCCATGGCCGGTCCGGCTGGCGGGCGGTCCATGGCCCGGCCGGTCGGCGGGCGGCCCATGGGTTGTCCGGCTGACCGAGGGCCCCCAGCCCGTCCGGCGGGTGAGGACGAGGGCGAGGCCGTGCGGGCCGGAGCGAGGCCCGGGGGCGCGGCACCCGGCGGGGCAGGCCGACCCGGCGGGGCAGGCGGCGGCACGGGCGGAGGCTCAGCCGGCCTTCCCGGCATCCAGCTCCTCGGTCATCGCCGCCCGCAACCGCAACGTCGTGACCAGCCGCTGGAACGCCTCCGCCCAGTACCCGCCGGCTCCGGGTGACGCGTCCTCCGGCTCGTCCGGCACCGCCAGCAGGGCGTCGAGGCGGCTCGCCTCCGAGGGATCGAGACAGCGCTCGGCCAGTCCCATCACTCCACTGAAACTCCATGGGTAACTCCCTGCGTCCCGCGCGATGTTGAGGGCGTCGACCACCGCCCGCCCGAGCGGTGCGGCCCACGGCACCGCGCACACCCCGAGCAACTGGAACGCCTCGGACAGCCCGTGCGCGGAGATGAACCCGGCCACCCAGTCGGCCCGCTCGGCGGCGCCCAGCGTGCCGAGCAGTTTGGCGCGCTCGGCCAGCGACACCGCTCCCGGGCCGCCCGCCTCCGGGGCGGACGGGGAGCCCAGCAGCGCCCGCGCCCACGCGGCGTTCCGCTGCCGTACGGCCGCCCGGCACCATGCGGCGTGCAGTTCCCCCTGCCAGTCGTCCGCCACCGGCAACGCCACGATCTCCTGCGGCGTACGGCCGCCGAGCCGCACGGTCCACGTCCCCAGCGGGGCCGCCTCCACCAACTGGCCCAGCCACCACGACCGCTCGCCCCGTCCCGCGGGGGCTTTGGCCACGACACCGTCACGCTCCATGGCGGCGTCGCACTCGTGCGGCGCCTCGACGACGATCGTCGGCGTGTCCCCGGTGCGGTCGACGGCCACGCAGGCCTCGGCCCGCGCCGCCATGCGGGCGGCGAGCGCCGAGCCCGGCAGCGCGGAGAGCAGCTCGGCGGCCGTCGCCCGGACGTTGCGGCTGCGGTCGGACAACGCCTGTTCCAGGAAGGGTTCGTCCGGCGTGCCGAGCCCGGTCCGCAGCGAGTCGAGGAACATGAGGCGGTCCTCGGCCCGCTCTGTCGGCCAGGTCGTCGCGAGCAGTTCCCGGGCGGCGGCGGGCTCCCGGGCGCGCAGGGCGGCCAGCAGAGCGACCCGCTCGGCGAACAGCCCCTGCTGCCACAGGCGCCGCACCTCGTCGGTGTCGTCGAGGGCGGGCAGGGCCGTCCCCCCGCCCGGGGCGGCGCGCAGCGCGAACCGCCAGTCCGGGTTCATCCGGGCGAGCCACACGGCCCGGGGCCCGGCGAAGGCCAGCACCGCCGGACGCAGATCCGTACGCCCTCTGGCCGCGTCCAGCAGTGCGGGCAGCATGGGCGAGGGCGCCGTGAAACCGCGGTCGTTGGCCGCCGCGAGCCACTGGGGCAGCAGCTCCATCAGGTCCGGCGTGGTGCCCCGGCGGCCGCCGCCGCCCGTGCCGGGGCGGTCGGCCAGCAGCATCGCGAGCCTGCGCGCGGCCGCGGCGGGCAGTGCCGGGCGCCGGTCGTCGGGCGCCGGGCGCAGCCGCTCGGCCGCCCGGGCCGGCCGCAGCCCGGCCCGTCGCCGCACCGTCTCCGCGGCCGCTGTGTCCAGCAGAGCCACGGGGGCGTCCCGCCCCGGAGTGCCGCCCGGCGGCGTCCGCCGTTCCGTCCCGAGCAGCGCCGCCGTCACCAGTTCCTCCCAGGCGCTCTGCGCGGGGGCGTCCACGGGGGCGGGAGTGCTGCTCATGCGGTTCCTCTCTGCCGGTGCCCGGAAGCGGTCGACAGGTCGTCCACTTCGGGTGTCCAGGGAAACGTGACATATGCGCGTATCGGGTGTGAACGGGTGCGAACGGGTGAGCCGCTGAGGTCGTGGGGTGCGGCAACACCGCTGCGCACGGCGAGCGGGCCGCCGCTCGGGGCGGCGGCGAGCGGGAACCTCGGGGCGGTGAGGCGATGGCTCGGCGTGGCCAGTGGGTGGCTCGGCGTGGCGAATGGGTTGCTCGGTGTGATGAGCGGGCGGCTCAGCACAGCGGCACCGCCTCGCCTGCGCCCTCCGGCCAGGCCGCCAGCGGAGCGAAGCCCCGGTGGCCGAACTCTCCGAAGACCTTGACGGGGGCGCCGCCCGAGAGGGCGACCAGGCGCCACAGGCCGGGGCGGGCACGGGCGGCCGGGGTGAGCGGCACCGCCGTGTCCGCGTCGGCGTCCGCCAGCTGCCACGAGTCGCCGTCCGGGGCTGGCACGACCCGGTCGAGGGTGACCGGGACGGAGTCCAGCCAGGGATCGTCCCGCAGCGCCTCGCCGTACCGGGCGGCCGCCTCGGCCGTCGTCACCCCCGGCGGTCTGATGTCCGCCCGGGCGGGCGGCGCGAACTGCTCGCCCAGGGCCACCCGCGGCTGCCCCGCGCCCGGATACGCGGACACCTCCGCATCCAGGGCCAGCCCCACGGGCAGCGCCAGCTCCGGAGCCCGGCCCCCGGCGCCGTAGGACAGCAGTAGCGCTGTGCGGTCCGAGTCCGCGCCGTACAGCCAGATACGCCGGGTCGTCAGGCGGGCGTCCGCCGTGTCGTACTGGGCGAGCACGAGCCAGCGGTCCCGGACCGGCGGTCCGTCCGCCGAGGCGGGCAGGCCGACGCGTGCGCCGACCGTCGTCGCCAGGCCGGCCGGCAGCCGCTCGCGGTGCAGCCAGCCCTGGTCGAGGAGGTGCAGCAGCGCGCACTCCTCCAGCAGCCGCACCGGCCAGCCGGGCCCGGACGACGGGATCGCCCCCAGCTCCCGCACCCGGGCCGCCAGTCCGGGCGCCTGGGCGTCGACCATGCGGGCCGCCGTCTCCTCCCACAGCCCGTAGCCCGCCTGCTCCGCGCCGGCCAGGCCGCCGCGCAGCAGGTCGGCAAGGCGCTGCTCCAGCTCGGTCGCGCCCGCGGTGATCCGCTCGGCCCGGCGCTCCGCCCGGCGCCGCGCCGCCTCCGGGTCACCGGGCGGCGATCCCGCGTCACCCGCCGTCCGCTTCTCCGCTGCCCGCCTGCGTCTGCCCTGCCGCCACTGCTCCGCCCATTCCGGCGCCGCTCCCGGCGGCACCGCCCCCTCGTCGCCGGCCCAGAGCAGCAGCAGCCCGAGCGCGTGCTTGCACGGGAACTTACGGCTCGGACAGCTGCACTTGTACGCCGGACCGGACGCGTCCGCGATGTCCACGACCGTCCGGTACGGCGTGCTGCCGCTGCCCTTGCACAGCCCCCACACCGTCCCGTCGCCGGAACTGCCCGCCTCCGACCACGGCCCGGCCGTGGCGAGTTTGCTGCCCGCTTTGCGTGACGCGGCGTCAGGCGCCAGCGCCAGCACCTGGTCCGCGCTCCAGCGCACCCCCTGCTGAGTCATGCCATCGAAGGTAGAACCCACCACTGACAATCGGCCTCGCGAGGGTGTTTCCGCAGGTCAGAACGCATTGTCAGTGGCATGGTGCACGGTTGGTGGCAGATCCGAACCGGCCGAGCTGGAGGGGGCCTCAGCCATGACTGTGTCCGCAGAACCGATGTCCGTCGAACAGAGCGGGAACGGGTCCGCGCCCGCGAATCCGGGCACGGGCGCCCCTGCCACCGCGGGCCCGGGCACGCAGCCGCCCGCGCACGCAGCGGAGGCTCTGCGGCCGCACGCCGAGGACGCCTTCGCCGGCGAGCTCGCGGCGCTGGCCGCGCAGGACGACCGCCCGCGCCCGGCCCGCTGGAAGCTGTCGCCGTGGGCGGTGGCCACCTACCTGCTCGGCGGCACCCTGCCCGACGGCACGGTGATCACGCCGAAGTACGTGGGCCCGCGCCGCATCGTCGAGGTCGCGGTCACCACGCTCGCCACCGACCGCGCCCTGCTGCTGCTCGGGGTGCCCGGCACCGCGAAGACCTGGGTGTCCGAGCACCTGGCCGCGGCGGTCAGCGGCGACTCGACGCTGCTGGTGCAGGGCACCGCGGGCACGCCGGAGGAGGCGATCCGGTACGGCTGGAACTACGCGCAGCTGCTGGCGCACGGCCCGAGCCGGGACGCGCTCGTGCCCAGCCCGGTCATGCGGGCCATGGCGGAGGGCATGACGGCCCGCGTCGAGGAGCTGACCCGCATCCCGGCCGACGTCCAGGACACGCTCATCACGATCCTGTCGGAGAAGACCCTGCCGATACCGGAGCTGGGGCAGGAGGTGCAGGCGGTCCGCGGCTTCAACCTGATCGCCACGGCCAACGACCGCGACCGCGGCGTCAACGACCTCTCCAGCGCCCTGCGCCGCCGGTTCAACACGGTGGTGCTGCCGCTGCCGGAGAGCGTCGAGGCCGAGGTCGACATCGTCTCGCGCCGCGTCGACCAGATCGGCCGCTCCCTCGACCTGCCCGCCGTGCCCGACGGCGTCGACGAGATCCGCCGCGTCGTCACCGTCTTCCGCGAGCTGCGCGACGGGGTCACCTCCGACGGGCGCACGAAGGTGAAGTCGCCCAGCGGCACGCTGTCCACGGCGGAGGCGATCTCGGTCGTCACGGGCGGCCTGGCCCTGGCCGCCCACTTCGGCGACGGCGTGCTGCGGGCCGCCGACGTCGCCGCGGGCATCCTCGGCGCCGTGGTCCGCGATCCGGCGGCCGACCGGGTCGTCTGGCAGGAGTACCTGGAGGCGGTGGTCCGCGAGCGTGACGGCTGGACGGACTTCTACCGA
This sequence comes from Streptomyces sp. NPDC020996, assembly GCF_040641355.1. NCBI lineage: Bacteria > Bacillati > Actinomycetota > Actinomycetes > Kitasatosporales > Streptomycetaceae > Streptomyces > Streptomyces sp. NPDC020996. The sequence continues at coordinate 72,386 of NZ_JBFADM010000024.1, read as the reverse complement.
GCCTGCCGGGAGGTCAGCGCGTGAACGGAACCGGACGGGAGCGGTCCGGCGCAGGCCGGGCGGTGACGGTTCGCGGGGCGCGGCGGCCCACCAGGGCGGGGAGGGGCCGGCCCGGCGCGGGCCCGGGCGGGACGGCGGAGCGAGGGGGAGGCTGTGACAGGCGTTGACGAGACCGCGGCGGCGGTTCCCGGGCCGGGGCCGTGGCTGCTGGGCGTCCGGCACCACGGGCCGGGCTCGGCGCGGGCCGTGCGGGCGGCGCTGGACGCGGCCCGGCCGGAGGCGGTGCTGATCGAGGGCCCGCCCGAGGCCAGTGCGCTGATCCCGCTCGCCGCCGACGAGGACATGCGGCCGCCGGTCGCCCTCCTCGCCCACGCCGTGGACGAACCGGGCCGCTCGGCGTTCTGGCCGCTGGCCGAGTTCTCCCCGGAGTGGGTCGCGATCCGCTGGGCGCTGGAGCACGAGGTGCCGGCCCGTTTCATCGACCTGCCGGCCACCCACACCCTGGCGTGGGGGAGCCGGGAACCGGCGGGCGCGCAACCCGGCGGGGCCGCGGGCGACGCAGCCGGCGAGGCGGCGGCCCCGGACGAGAACGGCTCCGCGGGCGAGGGCGGCTCCGTCGGCGAGGACGTCTCCGCCGCCGGACGGGCCGGCGCGCCCGGGAACCCGGAGGGGAACCGGCAGGGGGACGGCGAGGGCCCGGACGGCGGGCGTGCCGAGGATTCCTGCCTGGGCGTCGACGTCCGGGTCGACCCCCTCGCCGTGCTCGCCGAGACCGCCGGTTACGACGATCCCGAGCGCTGGTGGGAGGACGTCGTCGAGCACCGGGGAGCGGGCGAGAAGGACGCCTTCGCGCCGTTCGCCGTGCTCGAGGAGGCCATGGGCGCGCTGAGGGAGGCGTACGGCAGCGGGGGGCATGACCGGGACCTCGTCCGGGAGGCGTACATGCGGCTCCAGGTGCGGGCGGCACGGCGCGAGTTCGGCGACGGCGTGGCCGTGGTCTGCGGGGCCTGGCACGTGCCCGCGCTGCGCCGCGGGACGGCGGTCTCCGCCGACCGGGCGCTGCTGAAGGGGCTGCCCAAGGTCAAGACGGACATGACGTGGGTGCCGTGGACCCACCGGCGGCTGTCCCGGGCCAGCGGCTACGGCGCGGGCATCGAGTCGCCGGGCTGGTACGGGCACCTGTTCGGCGCGCCGGACCGGCCGGTCGAGCGGTGGATGACGAAGGTGGCCGGACTGCTGCGGGAGGAGGACCGGATCGTCTCCTCGGCCCATGTCATCGAGGCGGTGCGGCTGGCCGAGACGCTCGCCGCGATGCGGGGCCGTCCGCTGCCGGGGCTCGGCGAGACGACCGACGCCGTGCGGGCGGTGATGTGCGAGGGCTCCGACGTGCCGCTGGCGCTGGTGCACGACCGGCTGGTCGTCGGGGACGTGCTGGGGGAGGTGCCGCAGTCGGCGCCCGCGGTGCCGTTGCAGCGGGACCTCGTCCGGATCCAGCGCCGGCTGCGGCTGAAGCCGGAGGCGGCCGAACGGGAGCTGGAGCTGGACCTGCGCAAGGACACCGACGCCGAGCGCAGCAGGCTGCTGCACCGGCTGCGGCTGCTGGGCATCGCGTGGGGCGAGCCGCGGGCCTCACGGGGCAGCACGGGCACCTTCCGGGAGACGTGGCGGCTGTGCTGGGAGCCCGAGTTGTCCGTGCGGGTGGCCGAGGCGGGCGTGTGGGGCACGACCGTGCTCGCCGCCGCGACCGCCAGGGCGGAGGCCGACGCCGTGGCCGCGCAGTCGCTCGCCGAGGTCACCGGTCTCGCCGAGCGATGCCTGCTGGCCGGGCTGCCGGACGCGCTCCCCGTGGTGATGCGGGTGCTCGCCGACCGGGCGGCGCTCGACGCGGACGTCGGTCACCTGGCCCAGGCCCTGCCGGCCCTGGTGCGCTCCCTGCGGTACGGCGACGTGCGCGGCACGCACACCGGCGCGCTCGCCGAGGTCGCCGCGGGGCTCGCCGAGCGGGTCTTCGTCGGGCTGCCGCCGGCCTGCGGCGCGCTGGACGCGGAGGCGGCGGAGCAGATGCGGGGCCACGTGGACGCGGTGCACGGGGCGGTGGGGCTGCTGGGCGACGTCCCCGTGCCGGGCCACCCCGACCTCGGCGGACGCTGGCACACGGTGCTGCGGGTGCTGGGACTGCGGGACACCGTGCCCGGCGTCGTCCGGGGGCGGGCGGTACGGCTGCTGCTGGACGACGGGGAGCTCGCGCAGGGGGAGGCGGCGCGGCTCATGGGGCTCGTGCTGTCGCCGGGGACGCCGCCCGGGGACGCGGCCGCCTGGATCGAGGGCTTCGTCGGCGGCGGCTCGGGCGGCGGGATGCTGCTCGTGCACGACGAGCGGCTGCTCGGTCTGGTGGACGCCTGGCTGACGGGGGTGCCGGCGGAGGCGTTCACGGATGTGCTGCCCCTGCTGCGGCGCACGTTCTCCGCGTACGAGCCGGGCGTCCGCCGCACCCTGGGCGAACTGGTCCGGCGCGGGCCCGCGCACCGGGGCGGCCCGGCGGCGGGCGGCCCGGGCATACCCGGCTTCGCGGCCGAACTCGACCCGGGGCGCGCGGCCGCGGTGCTGCCGGTGGTGCGGCTGCTGCTGGGACTGGACGGAGCGGCCGGGGCCGCCGACGACAACGATCTTGTGGGGGTGACGGCATGACCGACGTGACGAGCAGGCCCAGGGCGGGGTCGGAGACGGCGGGCGCTGGACCGGACGGGGGGACGCCTCGCGCGCTGCGGGCACACGCCGGTCCGAGGACGGCCGTCCCGGTGATCCCGCTGTGGGAGCGGCCTCGCCCGGGGGCCCGCCGATGACGCCGCAGACAGCGAAGACGCAGACAGCGACGACATTGACAGCGACGACACTGACAGCGACAACGCAGACTGCGAAGACACAGACTGCGAAGACGCAGACAGTGCAGCCGCAGACCGCGACGGCACAGACCGCGATGGCACAGACGGCGTCGGCTCGGGCGGCGGCGGACCCGGCGCGGGAGCGGCTCAGGCGCTGGCGGCTGGTGCTCGGCGGCGAGGCGGCCGACGGCACCGGGTGCGCTCTGTCGGGGCAGGACGCCGCGATGGACGCGGCGCTGGCCGCCCTCTACGGCAAGGGAGACCGGCAGACGAGGGCCGGGCGGGACCGTTCGGCCGGGCTGGGGGCGTCGGCGCCGTCCGTGGCGCGGTGGCTCGGCGACATCCGGACCTACTTCCCCTCCTCCGTCGTCCAGGTCATGCAGCGCGACGCGATCGACCGGCTCGGCCTGTCCACGCTGCTGCTGGAACCGGAGATGCTGGAGGCGGTGGAGGCCGACGTGCACCTCGTCGGCACCCTGCTCTCCCTCAACAAGGCGATGCCGGAGACAACGAAGGAGACGGCGCGGGCCGTCGTGCGCCGGGTCGTGGAGGACCTGGAGAAGAGGCTCGCCAGCCGCACCCGGGCCACCCTCACCGGCGCCCTGGACCGCAGCGCCCGCGTCAACCGGCCGCGCCACCACGACATCGACTGGAACCGCACGATAGCCGCCAACCTGAAGAATTACCTGCCGGAACACCGGACGGTCGTGCCGGAGCGGCTCATCGGATACGGGCGGGCGTCGCAGTCCGTGAAGAAGGACGTCGTGCTGTGCATCGACCAGTCGGGTTCGATGGCGGCGTCGGTGGTCTACGCGTCCGTGTTCGGAGCGGTGCTCGCCTCCATGCGGTCCATCAACACCCGGCTCGTCGTCTTCGACACGGCGGTCGTCGACCTCACCGACCAGCTCGACGACCCGGTGGACGTGCTGTTCGGCACCCAGCTCGGCGGCGGCACGGACATCAACCGCGCGCTGGCCTACTGCCAGTCGCAGATCACCCGGCCGGCGGACACGGTGGTCGTGCTGATCAGCGATCTCTACGAGGGAGGCATCCGGGACGAGATGCTCAAGCGGGTGGCGGCGATGAAGGCGTCGGGGGTGCAGTTCGTGGCGCTGCTCGCGTTGTCCGACGAAGGGGCGCCCGCCTACGACAGGGAGCACGCGGCCGCGCTCGCCGCGCTGGGGGCGCCGGCGTTCGCCTGCACCCCCGACCTGTTCCCGGAGGTGATGGCGGCGGCGATCGAGAAGCGGCCGCTTCCGATACCGGAAACCGTGTGACGGGCGGCGCGTGAGCGCAGCGCGACGCGTGCGCTCAGCAAAACAGGACATGACTACCCATCGGTAACAGGGGGCTTGCACAACCTCGGGAGGGCCGTGCGAGGATCGATGCCCGGTCATCCGACGCCGCGTCAGCGGTGTGTCGCGTTCCGCGTCTCGTGCCGCGCCGCGTCGGCTCGTGACTCGGCACCAGTCGCTCGTCAGCTCGCCCCGCCTTCGCTCGCCGAATCGCCCGATCCGTTCCGCAGCACGGGAGGAACCGTTCCCTTGAGCACGCCGGCCGCTCTGCCCGGTGCCGCCCTGCGCGTGATGCGCTCGGCGGCCGGACGGCGTGTGCTGAACGTGGTGCTGCTGGTGGGCGGACTGCTCGCGCTCGGGTTCCTCTGCGGAGCCCGGGCACAGGCGGCGGAGAGTGTCCCCTCGGTGGCGACTCCGGCGGCACCGGCAGCTCCGGCGGCACCGGCAGCTCTGGGGCCGGCGGTCCCGGCGGCTCCGGTGGCCGAGGCCCTGCCGTCGGCTGCGGCGGCCACTCCCGCCGACTCCGGCGCCTCCGTCGCCTCCGCGCCGCGGGAGCCCTCGGCTTCCCCGGCCGGCGGCGACGTCCTGCGGCCGCTGACCGATCAGGTCCTGCGGTCCGTGGACGAGCGGATCGTGCAACCGGTCGGTGACGTGGTGGAGACCGTGACCGCCGCGCTCGGTGAGGTGACGGAGCGGATACCCCCGCTGTCGTCGCTGCCCTCCCTCCCGCTGCCCGACTCCCCGTCCCTGCCCGAGGACCCCGGTCTGCCGTCGGCGCCCGGAGCGCCGTCCGTCCCCGGTCTCCCCGGCTCGCCCGGCCTGCCCACGCTTCCGGGGCAGACGGCGCCGGTGCCGGCCACCTCGGCGCCGCAGCAGGGCGCGGCGGAGCACTCCGCCGAGGACCCGTCCGCCGAGCGGCGGCCCGGGACGAACGCGTCGAGCGGCGCGGCGTACGGACCGCGGCTCGCCGACGCGGCCGGTGTCGTGACGCGGGGCGGGGAACAGCGGGCCGTCGTTGCCGGGTACGCCCCCGCGCACCAGACGCCCGCCGGTGACCCGGCCGCCGCCTTGGGCAACCGCGCCGCCGCCGACAGCGGCACCTCGCGTCACGGGGACGCCTCGGCCGTGGCCCTGAACGACCGTGCACCCCTGCGGCTCGTGCCCGGCGCCATAGCGCGCTCCACCACGACCCAGGCCCGGGACAGGCACCGGGACATTCCGGTTTCCCCCGCCTAGGCAGCAGCCCCTTCCCCCGCCACAGACCTGCCGCGCGGGGGCGGAACAGGTCTGCCCGTCCGTCCGGACTCCTCGTCGGTCTCCGGCCGCAAGCCGCCGGCTCCGCTGGTCCACCCGACTCCCCGGACCACGACCGGAACCGGCCCCGGAAATGTCACTCAGCCTCCCCGGCCCGGGAACGCCCAGGACCCCCACACACCATTCCGGTGCACCACTCCGGTGACGGGCGTCCCGATGCGCCAGGGAGCGCTACCGAGATCCGAAGGATCTGACACGCTCATGAACAAGAACATCCGCCGCTCCCTCGTCACAGCCCCCGGCGTCAGGACGTCCAGGGGCGCGAGGATCGCCGACGCCATCCGCGGCGCCAGGGCCGGCCGTGCCGCGAGAACCGCCCGCGCCGCGCAGGCCCGGCCCACGGCCGTCGTCCGGACGGTCGCCACCACCCCCATATCCGTGCCGGACGTGCCGGACGTGCCGGACGTGCCGGACGCGCCCGATGTGCCGGATGTCCCGCGCGTGCCGGACGTGCCGCACGTTCCCGACGTACCGGACGTGCGTGACGTGAGCCCCGCGCCGGACGTGAGCCCCGTGCCGGACGTGAGCCCCGTGCCGGACGTGAGCCCCGTGCCGGACGTGAGCCCCGTGCCGGACGTGAGCCCCGTGCCGGACGTGAGCCCCGCGCAGGACCCTCAGGGCGAGGTCGACTACCTCTTCGGCCCGCTCTCCCTCTTCGCACCGGAGGTGGAGGAGGCGCTCGCCTCCGCCCAGACCGACCTCCACGGCGTCGCGCAGGACCTGACCGGCACCGTAGAGGCAGCGGGCGGCCCGTTCGCCGGGCAGCCCGTCACCGGCGTGCAGGTCATCGCCGACACGATGCCCCCCGGGCCGCAGCCGCACCACAGCAGCACCGACCGGGGCTGACCGCCCCAGCGCGAAAGCGCCCCCGCGGTACCCCGCGCGCCGTCCCCCGGCGCGCGCTCGACTCGCGGAGCCGAAGGACCCGGACGGCCGAAAGCCGTCGGATTCGTCCGGCCGGACCTCCGCGGAACGGGCCGGGCGGTCCCCATTGGGGTGGGGACCGTCCGCCCGGAACCCCGCAGGTGGCCTCTTCGCGCACCTCCGGGGCTGTTCAGGGGGCCTCACCGGGTCAACCCCAGCCCGGTGGGGCCCTTCCCCGTCTCCTCGCGGTCTCCTCGGGCTCTCCTCCCGCCCTCCTCACCGTCGGCACGCCGTGCCAGTGAGCGTGGCATCATGTGACAGGTATCACCGCTCAGGTGTGACCCGCGATTTAGAGACCCTCCGTCAGCGGCGATAACCTGCGAGACGGACATGCCGCGCGCTCGGACACCGTGTGCGCCTCCCTTGTGACAGACGGCGGACGTCACGTTGCCCTTCGCGGCACGCCCACGCATCCAACGAACCGCGAGATCACTGATAGGGACGGAAGCGCGTGGACCTGTTCGAGTACCAGGCGAGGGACCTCTTCGCCAAGCACGATGTACCGGTGCTGGCCGGTGAAGTCATCGACACGCCTGAGGCGGCCCGCGCAGCCACTGAGCGCCTCGGTGGCAAGTCCGTCGTCAAGGCCCAGGTGAAGGTCGGCGGCCGCGGCAAGGCCGGTGGCGTGAAGCTCGCCGCCACCCCGGACGAGGCCGTCGCCCGCGCGACGGACATCCTCGGCATGGACATCAAGGGCCACACGGTCCACAAGGTGATGATCGCCGAGACCGCTCCGGAGATCCTCGAGGAGTACTACGTCTCGTTCCTCCTCGACCGTGCGAACCGCACCTTCCTCTCCATCGCCTCCGTCGAGGGCGGCATGGAGATCGAGGAGGTGGCGGCCACCCGTCCGGAGGCCGTCGCCAAGGTCGCCATCGACGCCATCGACGGTGTGGACGAGGCCAAGGCCCGTGAGATCGTCGCGGCCGCCAAGTTCCCGGCCGAGGTCGCGGACAAGGTCGCGAACGTCCTCGTCAAGCTGTGGGACACCTTCATCAAGGAGGACGCCCTCCTGGTCGAGGTGAACCCGTTGGCGAAGGTGGCCTCCGGTGAGGTCATCGCCCTCGACGGCAAGGTGTCGCTGGACGACAACGCCGAGTTCCGTCACCCCGACTTCGAGGAACTCCACGACAAGGCGGCGGCCAACCCCCTGGAGGCCGCGGCCAAGGCGAAGAACCTCAACTACGTCAAGCTCGACGGCGAGGTCGGCATCATCGGCAACGGCGCCGGTCTCGTCATGAGCACCCTGGACGTCGTCGCGTACGCCGGTGAGAACCACGGCGGCGTCAAGCCCGCCAACTTCCTCGACATCGGCGGCGGCGCCTCCGCCCAGGTCATGGCGAACGGCCTGGAGATCATCCTCGGCGACCCGGACGTCAAGTCCGTGTTCGTCAACGTCTTCGGTGGCATCACCGCCTGTGACGAGGTCGCCAACGGCATCGTCCAGGCCCTGAAGCTCCTGGAGGACCGCGGCGAGGAGGTCACCAAGCCGCTCGTCGTCCGCCTCGACGGCAACAACGCCGACCTGGGCCGACAGATCCTCACCGACGCCGACCACCCGCTGGTCCAGCGCGTCGACACCATGGACGGCGCGGCCGACAAGGCCGCCGAGCTGGCCCACGCCGCCAAGTAAGCACTCAGGACGAGGACACAACACACCATGGCTATCTGGCTCAACAAGGACAGCAAGGTCATCGTCCAGGGCATGACCGGTGCCACCGGCATGAAGCACACCAAGCTCATGATCGGTGACGGCACTCACGTCGTGGGCGGCGTGAACCCGCGCAAGGCGGGTCAGACCGTGGACTTCGACGGCACCGAGGTACCGGTGTTCGGCACCGTCAAGGAGGCCATCGAGAAGACCGGCGCCAACGTCTCCGTCATCTTCGTGCCGGAGAAGTTCACCAAGGACGCGGTCGACGAGGCCATCGACGCCGAGATCCCGCTGGCCGTCGTGATCACCGAGGGCATCGCCGTGCACGACACGGCCGCCTTCTGGGCGTACGCCGGCAAGAAGGGCAACAAGACCCGCATCATCGGCCCGAACTGCCCCGGCATCATCACCCCGGGCCAGTCCAACGTCGGCATCATCCCGGGCGACATCACCAAGCCGGGCCGCATCGGCCTGGTGTCGAAGTCGGGCACGCTGACCTACCAGATGATGTACGAGCTGCGGGACATCGGCTTCTCCACGGCCGTCGGCATCGGCGGTGACCCGATCATCGGCACCACCCACATCGACGCCCTGGCCGCCTTCCAGGACGACCCCGACACCGACCTGATCGTCATGATCGGTGAGATCGGCGGCGACGCCGAGGAGCGGGCCGCGGCCTTCATCAAGGAGAACGTGACCAAGCCGGTCGTCGGCTACGTCGCGGGCTTCACCGCGCCCGAGGGCAAGACGATGGGCCACGCCGGCGCCATCGTCTCTGGTTCCTCCGGCACCGCGCAGGCGAAGAAGGAGGCCCTCGAGGCCGCCGGCGTCAAGGTCGGCAAGACGCCGACCGAGACGGCGAAGCTGGCGCGCGAGATCCTGGCCGGCTGAACCCGGTCGTCCGGCCGTCCGTACGGCTCGTGGGCCCGCCCCCTTCCCGGGGGCGGGCCCACCGTCGTCAGCGGGGGCGCGTCAGCGCGGCGTGCCACTGGGGGTGTGTCGCCGCGGCGTGTCACCGGACGGCGTCGGAGTGTGTCACCGCGGCGCGGGCAGCAGTCGCTCCGGGCCCCGGACGACCTGGGAGCGCAGCTTGGCCCGCAACCGCGCCTCGCGCTGCGACAGCGGCCCCGGCGCGACCCGCGGCGGCAGCCCCTGCACGGTCTGCCCGGGCGGGACCGGGGGCTCGTAGCGCGTCGGCGCGGTGCGCAGGGTCAGCGCCGTCGTCGCGATCAGCGAGGCGGTGAAGGCGATCGCCGCCCGCGTCCAGAAACGCGCCCGGCGCTCGCAGCTCGTGCGCACGGCCGTCGGGGCGGCGGCCCGCAGCCGTTCCGCGGAGGCCGCCTCGGCCAGCCGCCGGCGCAGTACTCCGGGGTCCGCCAGCTCCGGCAGGCACGCGGCGACCGCCTCGCGCGCGTGCAGCAGCCGGTGCGCCGTCGCCGGGGTGCTCGCCTCCGTCTCCGCCGCCGTCTCCGGCAGGTCCAGGCCGACGCCGTCGTACAGCACGAGGGTGCGGCGGTGGGGCGGCGGGAGGTGCCGCAGGGCCTGGAGCAGCGCGCGGTGGGCGGGGTCGGCAGGCGGCGGTTCGGGGTGCCGGCGGCGCGGGCGGAGGCGGTGCCAGGGGGAGAGCGCGCACTCGTGTGCGGCCGCCCGCACCCAGCCCGCCGGATCCGGGTCGCGGGCCACCTCGGGCCAGCGTTGCCAGGCGAGGTGGAAGGCCCGCTCGACCGCCTCACGCGCCGCCTCGCGCCGCCCGGTGAGGAGGTAGGCCTGCCGTACGAGGGCGGGGGCGCAGAACGCGTACAACGCGTCGAATGCCTGAGCGGGCGTCAGGTCGGACTCCTGGCCGGTCTGCTGGCTCCGCGTCACTGCGCGCCCCTTCGTACGAAAAAGTACATAACAACATATTGGGCGACACATCGAAGGTTCGGCGGTTACGACGGGAAAGAGCGTGTCGTTGGGAGCATGGCGGGCGTGACCCGGATGACCCCTCGCCGATCGCCGTTGCCGCCGCGGCTCGCCCGGAGGCGCCGCCGAGCGCCCCGGCCGGCCGCCGGCCTCGTGGGCGGTGCGGTCGCCGCCGGGCTCGGGCTCGGGGCGTTCGCCATGCTGGTGACCGTGCTGTGGATCAGCTCGCCGTACCCCGACACCGGGCCCCGCGGCGTGTTGCACGTCGTCGCCGCCCTGTGGCTGCTCGCGCACGGCGCGGAACTGGTCCGCACCGACACCCTCTCCGGCGTCCCGGCACCGGTCGGCGTCACCCCGCTGCTGCTCCTGGCGCTTCCCGTGTGGCTGGTGCACCGGGCCGCCCGGGACGCGACGGACGCGGGCGAGGCCGGCGAACCGCTCGTGCCGGGCCGCACGGCGTGGACGGGCGTCGTCGTCGGCTACCTCGCCGTCGCCGCGGCCGCCGCGCTGTACGCGTCGGGCGGCGAACTGCGGCCCTCATGGGCGGGGACCGCAAGGAGCCTGCCGCTGGTCACCGCGGCGGCGGCCGGGGCAGGCGTATGGACGGCGTACGGCCGTGCGTACGGGGCGGTGGCCGGCCGTGCGTACGGGGCGGTGGACGGCGTGCCGGTTCTCCTGCCGGCGCCGGTGCGACGGTTCCTGCCGGGGGCCGATACCCGGGACCGCCTGGTCGTGGCCGCGCGGGCCGGGGCGGGCGGGGCGGCGGTGCTCGTCGGCGGCGGGGCGCTGTTGCTGGCGGTCTCCCTGGTCCGGCACGGCGGGGCGGCGGGGGCGTCCCTGCTGCGGCTGACGGAGGGCTGGTCCGGCCGGTTCGCGGTGCTGCTGCTCTGCGTGGCGCTGCTGCCGAACGCGGCGGTCTGGGCGGCGGCGTACGCGCTCGGTCCCGGTTTCGCCCTGCACGCCGGCCATGTCGTCGCACCCCTCTCGTCGGCACCGGTGTCCTCGTTGCCGTCGTTCCCGCTCCTGGCGGCGGTGCCGGAACCGGGGGCCGGGGGACCGGTGAACTGGGTGGCGGCGGTGGTGCCGGCGGCGGCCGGGGTGACGGTGGGGTGGCTCGTGGGGCGGGCCGCGGACCGGGACGCCGTCCGCTCGCGCCGGTGGACCGCCGGAACGGCCGGTCTGGCGGCGCTGATGTGCGGGGGCGCGATGGCGGTGCTCGCGGCCCTGGCGGGCGGGCCGCTCGGCGTGGCGGCGCTCGCCCGGTTCGGCCCGGTGTGGTGGCAGACGGGCGGCGCGGCCCTGCTGTGGACGGCGGTCACGGCGCTCCCGACGGCACTGGCCCGACGGCCCCGCCACCGCGCCGCGCCCACACCAGGACCCAGGCTCGCCCCCGCACCCGCCCCCGCCCCCGCCCCCGCCCCCGCCCCCGCGCCCGCGCCCGCGCCCACACCCGGGCTCGCGCCCGCGCCCGCATCCGTGCACCCCGCCCGCCGCCGTCCGCGGCTGCGGCTGCCCTCATTCGCGCGCCGTGCGTCCGGCCGGCCCGGCGTCCCGCCGCCGGCTCGCGTCCCCGGCGCCGACGCCACCGAGGCGTGCGCCTTCCCCGGCCTGTACGACGTCGGCTTCCAGCCCTGGGACGCCCTGCCCCCTGACCCTCCGGAGCAGGCGCCCGGCCCGCAGCAGCCGCAGCAGCAGCCGCAGCAGCCGCCGCAGGAGCCGGGCGAGCATCAGAAGTCCCCCGAGCCGGACCGGCCGAGCAGGCCCCAGGAGCTGCGGTAGGTCAGCTGTTGGCGTCCAGCACGCCGCGCAGTTCCTTCGGCAGGTGCTGGCTGCAGGACTGCTTCGCCTCGCTGGTGAGGGCGTCGCTCCGGCAGGTGTAGTAGTCGCTGTAGACCAGGTGCGCGGTGAAGTTCGCGGCGACCAGGAGGATGGCCAGGGACGCCGTGACCAGGCCGCTCACCGCCGCCGTCGTCTGCGGGCGGCCGGCGGCCTCGGGGCCGGCGCCGGCGCGCGGCTTGGCGCGCAGCGCGCTGATGCCCCAGTACAGGGAGAGCGCGCCGAGCAGCAGGGCCACGTACGGCCAGCCGAACAGGGAGAAGAAGAACGCCCACATGCCGCCCAGCAGCGCGTACCGGGCACGGCGCTGGACGGGGTCGGTGGGGTCCCAGCGCATGTTCGCGCCGGGACCGGGGCCCTTGGGGCCCTCGCTGTCGCCGCGCTGAGCACCGGGGCGTTCGCCGAAGCCGCCGGAGGAGCGGCCGGGCTGGCGGTCGCTCCACTGGCTGCCCCAGGGTGAACGCCCGCCCTCACCGGACGAGCCGTCGGAGTCTCCCGAGCCCCCCGAGTCCCCGTGGCCCCCGCGGCCCCCGGAGTCCCGTCCCACCGGGCGGCGCGGCTGCCAGGGCCGGTCCGGAGCGCCCTCCGGCGGCGGCGCGAACGGGTTGTCCTCCTGCGCGCCCCCCTCACGCCCGTCACCCCTCGTCCCGCCCGAGGGCGCCTCGGGAGGCGAGGCGGGCCGCTCCCGCAGCAGCACGCGGCTGTGCTCCCCTTCCTGCGCCGGAAGCGGGGGGAGGGCGAGGAGTCGCAGACTGCGGTCCGGCATCAAGTGAGCGTCTTCCCCTTGGCGAGTACGGTGGCTTTGGTGGGTCCGGCGGCCGGGCCCGGCCTGAGCTGTCACCCCGGAAACGCTCCGCACGCCTGCCGCGTTCCCGAGCCCGCTCCCCGCAGACGCTACCTTCCGGCCACGCCCCCGTCCCACGGGGGCCGTCCGGTGTGCCGGTATCGTTGCTGACGGTCGGTCGCTTCGTAGACTTCCCCGTATCCGGGGGCGCGAAGCATTCGTACGACCATACAAACGCCTCCCCGAGAAAGGGCCCCACCGTGGCCGCCAAGCCCGTGGCCAAGCGCCTCGTCGTGCTGGTCTCCGGATCCGGTACGAACCTGCAGGCGCTCCTCGACACCATCGCGACCACCGGCGCCGAGGCGTACGGAGCCGAGATCGTGGCCGTCGGCGCGGACCGGGAGGGCATCGAGGGCCTCGCCCGCGCCGAGCGCGCCGGACTGCCCACCTTCGTGTGCCGGGTCAAGGACTACGACACCCGTGAGGCGTGGGACGCCGCCCTCGCCGAGGCCGTATCCGCGTACCGGCCCGACCTCGTGGTGTCGGCGGGCTTCATGAAGATCGTGGGCAAGGAGTTCCTGGCCCGATTCGGCGGCCGGTTCGTCAACACGCACCCCGCCCTCCTGCCCAGTTTCCCCGGAGCCCACGGCGTGCGGGACGCCCTCGCGTACGGCGCCAAGGTCACCGGCTGCACCGTCCACTTCGTCGACGACGGCGTCGACACCGGACCGATCATCGCCCAGGGCGTGGTGGAGGTACGGGACGAGGACGACGAGAGCGCTCTGCACGAGCGCATCAAGGAAGTCGAGCGAAGGCTGCTCGTCGAGGTCGTGGGGCGCCTCGCCCGCAACGGCTATCGCATCGAGGGACGAAAGGTAGTTATCCAGTGACCGCCGAGAGCAACAAGCGGCCGATTCGCCGGGCGCTCGTCAGCGTCTACGACAAGACCGGGCTCGAGGAGCTCGCCCGCGGCCTGAACGAGGCGGGCGTGGAACTCGTCTCCACCGGTTCCACCGCCGCGAAGATCGCCGCCGCCGGCGTCCCCGTCACCAAGGTCGAGGAGCTCACCGGCTTCCCCGAGTGCCTGGACGGCCGGGTCAAGACCCTGCACCCGAAGGTCCACGCGGGCATCCTCGCCGACCTGCGCCTGGACAGCCACCGGCAGCAGCTCGCCGAGCTGGGCGTCGAGCCGTTCGACCTCGTCGTCGTCAACCTCTACCCGTTCCGGGAGACCGTCGCCTCCGGTGCCACCCCCGACGAGTGCGTCGAGCAGATCGACATCGGCGGCCCGTCGATGGTCCGCGCCGCCGCCAAGAACCACCCCTCGGTCGCGGTCGTCACCAGCCCCGCCCGGTACGCCGACGTCCTGTCCGCGGTCAAGGACGGCGGCTTCGACCTCGCCACCCGCAAGCGGCTCGCCGCCGAGGCCTTCCAGCACACCGCCGCCTACGACGTAGCCGTCGCGAGCTGGTTCGCCTCCTCCTACGCGCCCGTCGACGACTCGTCGTTCCCCGACTTCCTCGGCGCCACCTGGGAGCGCAAGAACACCCTGCGCTACGGCGAGAACCCGCACCAGCCCGCCGCCCTCTACGTCGACGGCACCGGCGGCGGCCTCGCCGAGGCCGAGCAGCTGCACGGCAAGGAGATGTCGTACAACAACTACACGGACACGGACGCCGCCCGCCGTGCCGCGTACGACCACGCCGAGCCCTGCGTCGCGATCATCAAGCACGCCAACCCGTGCGGCATCGCGATCGGCGCGGACGTCGCCGAGGCGCACCGCAAGGCGCACGCCTGCGACCCGCTGTCGGCGTTCGGCGGCGTGATCGCCGTCAACCGGCCGGTCAGCAAGGAGATGGCGGAGCAGGTCGCGGAGATCTTCACCGAGGTCATCGTCGCGCCCGACTACGAGGACGGCGCGCTGGAGGCCCTCACCAAGAAGAAGAACATCCGCGTGCTGAAGGCGCCCGGCGCCCCCGCCAACCCGGTCGAGGTCAAGCCCGTCGACGGCGGCGTCCTGGTGCAGGTCACCGACCGCCTCCAGGCCGACGGTGACGACCCGGCGGGCTGGACGCTCGCGACCGGCGAGGCGCTGTCCGAGGCCGAGCTCGCCGAGCTGGCCTTCGCCTGGAAGGCGTGCCGGGCGGTGAAGTCCAACGCCATCCTGCTCGCCAAGGACGGCGCCTCGGTCGGCGTCGGCATGGGCCAGGTCAACCGCGTGGACTCCTGCCGGCTGGCCGTCCAGCGGGCCGGCGAGGAGCGGGTCCGGGGCTCCTACGCGGCGTCGGACGCCTTCTTCCCCTTCCCGGACAACATCGACGTGCTGAGCGAGGCCGGGATCAAGGCCATCGTCCAGCCCGGCGGCTCGGTCCGCGACGAACTGGTGGTCGAGGCCGCCGAGAAGGCCGGCATCACGATGTACTTCACCGGCACGCGGCACTTCTTCCACTGATCGCGGCGTCGCGTCGCCCGACCGCGGCGTCCGCTGACCGCGGCGTCCGCTGACCGCGGCATCCGTCGATCGCGGCGTTCACTGATGGCGGCGTCCGTCGATCGCGGCGTCCGCGTGACGCGGCAGGGCCGTGTCCCTCCCCGCGGGGTGGGACACGGCCCTCGGTGTTTCGGTGTTTCGGTGTTTCGGTGTTTCGGTGTTTCGGTGTTTCGGTGTTTCGGCGTTTCTGCGGCGCGGACGGCTCGGCGCGAGCGGCCCCGCCGGCTCAGTAACGCGCTCGGTTGAACCAGGCGTTGCCGTTGGCGTTGCCGACGAACACGGCGATCAGGATGCCGAGCACCGTGTGGATGAGACCGACGATGATGAACGGGTAGATGCCGAGGACCGCGGTGATGATGCCGAAGATCATCGCCGCCACGCGCACGCCGTTGCCGCCGGTGTTGAACTTCACCGCCAGCAGGAGCGCGAACACTCCCCAGGCCAGCGCGAACACCGTGAAGCCCCACAGCGCGCCGGTCGAGTAGTTCTTGAGCTGCTCGAAGGCCGCCTCGTTGTCGAGGGAGCCGTTCTTGGCGGCCTGGATGGTCGCGGCGCTGAAGGCGAACAGGGCCACACCCAGCAGCTGCAGGGCGACGATGACCCACAGCAGGATGCGGGCCGCGCTCACGGTGCCCGGCATCGTCGTCATCATCGGGGCGCCGCCGTAGGGCTGGGGCGCGGGAGCGGCGGGGTAACCGTAGCCGGGAGGCTGCTGCTGCGGGTAGCCGTAGCCCGGCTGGCCCTGGGGGTAACCCGGCTGCTGACCCTGCGGATACCCCGGCTGCTGACCCTGGGGGTAGCCCGGCTGCTGGCCCGGGGGCGGGCCGTAGGGGTTGTTGGGATCGCCGAAACTCATGGCGGGGTTTCCTCCGTTGCTCCAGGTGCGGGGACGACGCGCGGCGCCGTACGGAGGAAGATCCGAAAAGAATCCGAGTCTGCGGTGCGTCCCCCCGATGAGCTGCCCGCGGCACTGTTCCGCCATCGTTCTTTACCGGTGACTTACTTGTCCAGCCGCATTCCGCAGGTGTTGTGCAAGTGCAACATCGCTGATCATGGCCGGACACCGGGGGAGCGGCGCCTTGCCCTCCGGAGGGACCCGGATTGGAACCGGGGGGCCGTCATCCGCGAGGATGGGGCCATGACCGCCCAGATTCTCGATGGCAAGGCCACCGCAGCCGCGATCAAGTCCGATCTGACCGCCCGGGTGGCGGCGCTGAAGGAGAAGGGCGTCACGCCCGGCCTCGGCACCATCCTGGTCGGGGACGACCCCGGCAGCCAGAAGTACGTCGCCGGCAAGCACCGCGACTGCGCCCAGGTCGGCATCGCCTCCATCCAGCGCGAGCTGCCGGCCACGGCGACGCAGCAGGAGATCGAGGCGGTCGTTCGCGAGCTGAACGAGGACCCGGCCTGCACCGGCTACATCGTCCAGCTGCCGCTGCCCAAGGGCATCGACGAGAACCGCATCCTCGAGCTGATGGACCCGGACAAGGACGCCGACGGCCTGCACCCGATGAACCTCGGCCGCCTGGTCCTGAACGAGCGGGCCCCGCTGCCCTGCACCCCCAACGGCGTGCTCACCCTGCTGCGCCGCTACGGCGTGGAGATCAAGGGCGCCGAGGTCGTGGTCGTCGGCCGCGGTGTCACCATCGGCCGGCCGATGCCGCTGCTGCTCACCCGCCGCTCCGAGAACGCGACGGTGACCCAGTGCCACACGGGGACGCGCGACCTGTCGGCGCACCTGAAGCGTGCCGACATCATCGTCGCGGCCGCCGGCTCCGCCCACCTGATCCGTCCCGAGGACGTCAAGCCGGGTGCCGCCGTCCTCGACGTGGGCGTCTCCCGCAGCGCCGAGGGCAAGATCGTGGGCGACGTCCACCCGGACGTCGCCGAGGTGGCCGGCTGGATCTCCCCCAACCCCGGCGGCGTCGGTCCGATGACCCGGGCCCAGCTGCTCGTCAACGTGGTCGAGGCGGCGGAGCGCCGTGCCGGCTGAGGACACCGACGACCTCCAGGTGCGGGACGCGGTCAGCGCGCCGGACGCCGAGGGCAGGCCGCGCCGCGTCACCCGCCGCTTCCCGCTGTTCACCCGGGACACCGCCCGCCCCGAGGGCGGCGGCCGGGCCGCGCCGGGCGACGCCCCGGCGCCCGCCCGGCAGTGGCCGGTCCTCACCGTGCTGGGCCTGGTCGCGTGCGGCCTGCTGCTGACCGCCCTCGACGCCTTCCGGTACGGCACGCTGCTGATCGGCATCGCGCTGGTCGCCGGCGGTGTCCTGCGCTGGCTGCTGCCCGACGTCGGCATGCTCGCCGTGCGCTCCCGCTTCACGGACATCGTCACCTACGGGGCCCTCGGGCTGGCGATCGTGCTGCTGGCGCTGATGGTCCAGCCGCACCCCTTGCTGCAGATCCCGTTCCTGAAGGACACCCTGCACTTCACGGTCAGCGGTTAGCCGAACGGCCCGCGCGGCCTCCCGGCCCGCCCGCACGGCGACGCGCCACGCGGCGACGCGCCACGCGGCGACGGCCCGTCCCCTCCCCCGAGCAAGGACGGGCCGCCGCACGGATCAACCCTCTCCCGCCGTGAACCGCCTGTTCAACGGCTGTCCGCGCGCTGTGGCACGGAGGTGACCGTTTCGCTACGGTGTCCGCGCTTCGCCACGGACGCGGGAACCGCGCACCGCCCGGCGCCGTCCCTCGCACCGACCGGGCAACCGACTGGAGCGCCGACGCCTGCAAGGCGGGCGTGACTGGCATGACGGCGTGACCAGCGGAACCGGTGTGACCAGCGGAACCGACGGGACCCACGAAGCCGGCGGGACCGTCGGGACCAGTGGAACCGGCGGTACCGGTGGGGTCGGCCGCAGGGGGCGGTCAGTGGGAGCCTGGACCGTGGTCCGGCCGGCGTGCGACGGTGCATGCCCCGGCCCCGACGCACCCGTGCGCCCCCCCACCCCGGGAACTGAGATCCTGAGTCGGCGCATCCCTGCGGGTAGCCAGCGGGGGTCTCGGCAGAGGGCACCCCGCGCGGGGGCGGAGAACAGCACCAAACCGGGGGAAGAGGGGGGAAGCGATGCCTCGTTGGAAGGCCTTGCCGGAGGACCTGGATCCCCAGATCAGGGAGTTCGCGAGCCAGTTGCGGCGGCTCGTGGACCGCAGTGGACTGAGCATCGCGTCCGTGGCCGACCGCACCGGCTACAGCAAGACGTCCTGGGAGCGTTACCTGAACGGCCGGCTGCTCGCGCCCAAGGGCGCCACCGTCGCGCTGGCCGAGGTCACGGGCACCAATCCGATCCACCTGACGACGATGTGGGAGCTCGCCGAGCGTGCCTGGAGCCGTTCGGAGATGCGCCATGACATGACCATGGAGGCGATCCGGATCTCGCAGGCGCGCGACGCGCTCAGCGAACTGGCCACGCCCCCGGCGAACGCCAAGGGCAAGCAGTCCCGCAGGAGCGGCGGAGCGGCGGCGACACCCGGCGTCGCCGGACCGGCGGGCGTCGCCCCGACGGTGCCGCCGCGTCCGGCGGCCCCGTACCCGGCGGACGACAGGACGGGCCCGCGGCCCGCCGGCGGTGCCGTGTCCGCCGGGCCGTCCTCCGGCGGACACGGCACCAACTCGTGGAACATGGCCGGCTACCGGGGTCCGGCCGCGTCCGGCGGACGCCGTCCGGGTGCCGGGACGCCGGCCCCCGGCGGTGCCGGCCGGACGCCGGGCACCCCGAGCCCGTACGGCGAGCCCGCCCAGGGTCCGCGGCACGGCGACGGGGGTTCCGCCGGCGGGAGCGGCGGCAAGCGGCGGCTGACGATGTTCCTCGCGGGCGCCGTCGGCGTGCTGGTCGTGATCGCGGGCGGGTTCTTCCTGGCCGACGGCGGGGGCAAGGACGACGAGGGCGAGAAGAAGTCCCCCTCGCCCTCCGCCGGCGTCGCCACCGACCTGCCGCCCGGCGTGAAGTGCAGCGGCGGCTCCTGCACCGGCAAGGACGCGGAGAGCATGGGCTGCACCAAGGACGCCACCGCGGTGACCACCGCCAAGACCGCAACCGTCGGCACGACCACCGTCGAGGTCCGCTACAGCAAGACCTGCGAGGCCGCCTGGGGCCGCATCCCCCAGGGCGTCCAGGGCGACCAGGTCCAGGTGTCGGCGGGCAAGGTCCGGCAGACCGACAGCATCAGCACGGCCGGCGACACGATCGCGTACACGCCGATGGTGGGCGTGAAGGACGCGGGCGACGCGACGGCGTGCGCGACGCTCGCGTCGGGGCAGCAGGGCTGCACGAAGTGAGCCGGGCGGGGGACGTCCGCGAAAGAAAATTCCGGCACCAGGATTAGGCGCCCGCGTCCCGGGCACGCGAACCGTACCCCCACGGGAGTCCGGCACAGTCGGGACCCCCCACCAGGCGGCCGTCTCCGTCCCTCCTCTCCCGGACGGGCGGCCGCCGTCCCATGCCGCGCGCCGCCCCATGCCGCGCGCCACCGCCACCGGGCCCGGCCCGCGCCGCCTTCCCGTGTCGCGGCGCCGTCCCCTGTCGCTGCGGCGTCACTCTGTGGGACGGGCCACACAACCCCGGACGTCCGGGATCCCGGATGCGCGATAGCCTGACCGGTGGATCTCTTGATACCAAGAGATCGATCATTCGCACGTCCGCACCCCGGGCAAGGACGCCCACCGCCAGCTGTCATACGGAGAACGCCATGACCCGCACTCCCGTGAACGTCACCGTCACCGGCGCGGCCGGCCAGATCGGTTACGCCCTGCTCTTCCGCATCGCCTCCGGCCAGCTGCTCGGCGCGGACGTGCCGGTCAAGCTCCGCCTGCTGGAGATCACCCCGGCGCTGAAGGCCGCCGAGGGCACGGCCATGGAGCTGGACGACTGCGCGTTCCCGCTCCTGCAGGGCATCGACATCACCGACGACCCGAACGTGGCCTTCGACGGCGCCAACGTCGCCCTCCTCGTGGGCGCCCGCCCGCGCACCAAGGGCATGGAGCGCGGTGACCTGCTGGAGGCCAACGGCGGCATCTTCAAGCCGCAGGGCAAGGCCATCAACGACAACGCCGCGGACGACATCAGGGTCCTCGTCGTCGGCAACCCGGCCAACACCAACGCGCTGATCGCCCAGGCCGCCGCGCCGGACGTACCCGCCGAGCGCTTCACCGCCATGACCCGCCTCGACCACAACCGCGCGCTCACCCAGCTCGCGAAGAAGACGGGCACCACGGTCGCCGACATCAAGCGCCTGACCATCTGGGGCAACCACTCCGCCACCCAGTACCCGGACATCTTCCACGCCACGGTCGCCGGCAAGAACGCCGCCGAGGCCGTGAACGACGAGAAGTGGCTGGCCGAGGACTTCATCCCGACCGTCGCCAAGCGCGGCGCCGCGATCATCGAGGCCCGTGGCGCGTCGTCCGCCGCCTCCGCCGCCAACGCCGCCATCGACCACATCCACACCTGGGTCAACGGCACCGCCGAGGGCGACTGGACCTCCATGGGCATCCCGTCGGACGGCTCCTACGGCGTCCCGGAGGGCCTCATCTCCTCCTTCCCGGTCACCTGCAAGGACGGCAAGTACGAGATCGTCCAGGGCCTGGAGATCAACGAGTTCTCCCGCACCCGCATCGACGCCTCCGTCAAGGAGCTCGAGGAGGAGCGCGAGGCGGTCCGCTCGCTCGGCCTCGTCTGACGGCTCCGCGGCCCCGGCGCTCCCCGCGCGCGCCGAGCCCGCACACCCCGCGCGCCACGAGCCGCGCAGCCCGCACGGGCCCCGTTCCCGGTGTTGTCCGGACGGGGCCCGCGCCCGTTTCCGCCGCCGCTGCCCGCCGCTGCCCGCAGCGGCACCCGCGAGGGCGGTCCGCGGGGATTCCGGTGTCGCGGGAGCTGCCCGCCCCCCTATGCTGATGGCCTGTCAGCCGGACGTCTGAAAACGGTCTTTCCACGCATCGGGGGATTGGCGTGAGCACCGCCTACGTGCCGCAGCAACCGCAGCCGACGACGCCCGCGGGAGCGCCGCCGACACCGCCCACCCCGCCGCACGCCAGCGAGGCGACCCGGCTGCTGTGCGCGGGCGCCTACCTGGACTCCGGCTACCGCGACCGGGTCATCGAGCAGCTCCACCTCAACGAGCAGCGGATCGTCGCGCCGTCGCTCGGCTTCGACGCCGCCCGCGTCCTGGCCCACGCCCTGCGCGCCCGCCGCCAGGAACTGCTGTGGGCGGGAGCGGTCACCGGCCTGTGGGCGGCCGGCGCGGCGCTCAGCGGCGGGCTGCTGCTCTTCTTCCTGTGGCCCAGCGTGGCCCTCGCCGTCGCCCCCTGGATCAGGGGCCGTGCCGCACAGCCGCCGCTGTACCGGCTGGCCGCCGCGTTCCTCGTCCGCTGGTGGGGCCGTATCGCCTTCGCGGTGCTGCTGGGCCTGACGGTCTACGAGGCGTTCGGCGCCGGTTCGGACGGCGGCTCCTCCTACGGTTCGTCGTACGACGGCTACTACGGCTCCTCCGGCTCCGGGAGCGCCACCGACTTCCTCGTCCCCAGCGCCGACGCCCTCCAGGGTCTGGCGAAGCCCTGGCAGGCCTGGCTCGCCCTCGGCGTGTTCGCGCTCATCGCGTGGTGCGTGCACGCCCAGCGCAATCAGTTCGGCCGCGCGCTGGCCGCCGAACTCTCCCCGCAGCGCTTCCCGGACGCCGCCGGCGACCCCGCCGAGCAGTCCGACAACCCCCGCTTCCAGCGGCTGAAGCAGCGCATCCGGCTCGAACAGCACGCGCCGCTGGTCATGTACCACGAGGCGCGCCCGTTCTGCGGGGCGGGGACGGCGCACGAGACCTGGGTGCTCGCCGTGGAACTCAAACGCGACGAGCTGACCAAGCACCAGCAGCCGCTCAGCAACCGCACCGTCCTGGAGAAGATCCGGCCGCTGCTCGAACAGCTCCGGGTGCCGTCGGCGCACGCCGGCCCCGGTGTCCGCGACCGGCTGCGCCGGCTGGAGATCGACGAGTGCGTGTTCCTGCCCGTCGAGGGTCTGCTCAGCCGCGACCAGGCGCCGTACACCGCGGCCGCCTTCGAGGAGCACAGGGCGCGCGCGGTCGAGGAGGGCGCCGAGAAGCGGCGGCACTTCCTGCGCATCCGGGTCGGCGGCTGGGAGGAGGAGCTGGTCGTCACCGTCTTCGTGCGCATCCACACCCAGGGCCGCATGCTGATGCTGGAGGTCGCCCCGCACGTGCTGACGCCGGTCCGCCAGGACTTCAAGGACGCCGACCGTTCGGCGCACCGGTTCCGCAACAACAACGCCCTCGGCAAGGCCGCCGGGGCGGGCGTCCTGGTGCCCGCGTCCGCCGGCCGTTCGCTGGCCCAGCTCGGCCGCGGCCTGGTCTATGTGTGGCGGCTGCTGACCGGCGGCTACGCGGGCGCCCTGCCCGACGGGCCCGAGCTGTCGGTGCGCGAGCTGGGCTCCGCCCCGGCCGGCTCCCTCTTCCAGGACATGGACGTCGCCCGCTACCTGCGCAGTCTGCAGGACCGGGTGGCGAACGGGGTACGGGCCGCGCTGGCCGAATGCGGTTACGAGACCGGCGAGTTCGTCCAGAAGGTCGTGAACATCAGCAACGGGGACGTGAACATCGGCCGGGTGGACAACTCCACCTTCGCCGTCGGCAGCCACGCCACCGCATCCACCGCATCCACCGCCTCCACCGCCTTCAGCGTCTCGGGCGGCACCGCGCCGCAGAAGGGAGCCGACAGCAATGGCCAGTGAGGAACCCACCGTCAGCTTCGGCAACGTCTCGCACAGCACCTTCGCCGTCGGCAGCCACGCGCACGCCGAGA
This sequence comes from Streptomyces sp. NPDC020996, assembly GCF_040641355.1. Taxonomy (NCBI): domain Bacteria; kingdom Bacillati; phylum Actinomycetota; class Actinomycetes; order Kitasatosporales; family Streptomycetaceae; genus Streptomyces; species Streptomyces sp. NPDC020996. Next base: position 49,494 of record NZ_JBFADM010000024.1, on the reverse strand, counting down.
GCCACCACCGGCACGGGCCGGGCGCGCTGCGCGACGAGGACGCCGAGGCGCTGCTGAAGGCGGTGCGCGAGCTGCGCGCCGATCTGGAGCGGGTGCGCGGCACCGAGCAGACGGCCGCGCTGGACGAGGCGCTCGCCGACACCGAGGACCAGCTCGCCCGCACCGGGCAGGCGGACCCCACCCGCCGGGAGCGTCTGCGCGCCCTCCTCTCCGACTCCCAGGCGCTGCTGAGCGTCCTCGCCTCGGCGGGCGCCGTGGCCGGGCTGCTGGGGATGTGAGAGGAACACCATGAGCGGGGGACGGTACTGGAACGAGGACACCCAGCGCTGGGAGGACGGCGCCCCGGGAAGCCCTCCGGCGGCACAGCCGACGGCGCCGCCGCCGGCCCGGCCGGACTTCGTCCCGGGCCCGGCGGCGGAGGGCGCGGGGACCGCGGACGGCCAGGGCACGGCCGGGGGAGCCGGCGCGCCTGCCGGAGCCGCCGGAGCGGCCGAAGCCGCCCGTGCGACGGGCGGCGGCGAGGCGCAGGCGAGCGGCTGGCCCGGGGGCGGCACGGCGAACGGGTGGCACGGCCCGGGCGCCGGGGGAACCGTGGTGGACGGCGGCGCGGCCGTGCCCGCGGCGCCGCCGACGGCGCCGGCAGCCGGCGCCGGCAGCTGGCCTGCCTACGGGCCGGGTACGGGCGGCGCCGGCTGGCCGTACGGCGGACTCGGTGCCGGTGCCGGTGCCGGTGGCGTCGGCTGGCCGCCGCCCGTGGAGCTGTCGTCGGACGCGCCGGCCGGCCGGTCCTCGCGGCGGCTCGTGTGGTCCGTGATCGTCGGGGCCGCCGCCGTCGGCGTCGTCGTGAGCCTCGTACTGACCCTGGTGGTCGGCAAGAACGACGACCCGGGCCACGGCCGGGCCGCGGCGAGCACGTCCGCCGGTCCCGAGCCCTCCGGACCGACGTCGTCCGGACCGCCCGCCTCCACGGCGTCCGCGTCCACGGCGTCCGCCTCCCCGTCGGCCACCGCGCCGCCCGCCGGCTACGAGTCGTACGACGACGAGGAGGGGTTCAGGGTCGCCGTCCGCGAGGGCTGGACGCGCAGCACCGTGCCCTCCCTCTACGGCATCGCCGTGGTCAACTACCGCAGCCCGGACCGCGAGCACCGGCTGCAGGTCTACCAGGTGCAGGAGTCCTCCCCGGCCGCCTCCTTCCAGCTGTACCTCTCCGACCAGACCCCGAAGCCCGCAGGTTTCGAGAAGCTGGACCTGAAGACCCTCGACGACGGCGAGTTCAGGGGCTCGCGCCTGGAGTACCTGGCCGACAGGATCAGGGGCGAGCCCGACGTCGGCACCTGGCACGTCGTGGACGAGCGTTTCTTCGCCCCGGACGGCAACATCTACGCCATCGCCTCCTACGGCCCCGAATCCGACGGCCGCGATGACGAACTGAAGGTGCTCACCACGGCGTTGGACTGGTTCTGCCCGCCGTACACGACCTGCGACGCCGACCCGGCGCTGGACTGACCGGACGGCAGCCCGCCCTTCGCCTTCGCGCCCGCCGTCAACCTGTGCGGGCGCGAAGGCGACTTCGTCTCCGTGACACGCGTCACGCCTCCGGCGTGCGGTTCGCCCCCATTCGCCCGCACGCTCCGTGACACGGCGCACTTCCGGCCATGGATCGCGCATGCATCAGGGACCGGAGGGCATGTGCTCCCGGTCCCCGGACGGCGCACATCCTCACCGGGGCGCTGAACCGGAACGGAAGGCAACACACCGATCATGACCGGACATCAGGCACGGCAGACGCAGGACCGACAGCAGCCGCAGCACACCATTCACGCGGCCGGGGAGTGGCGGGAGGCCGTCTCCGGCGCGACCCGCGAGATCCTGGACCCCGCCGACGGCCGGGCGTTCGCCCTGGTCGCGGAGGGTGACGAGAAGGACGCCGACCTCGCGGTCGCCGCCGCCCGCGACGCCTTCGACCACGGCGACTGGCCGCACACCACGGCCGTCGGGCGCGCCGCCCTGCTGCGCCGGGTCGCCGATCTCCTCGTACGCGACCGCGAACGGCTCGGCCTGCTGGAGAGCCGTGACACCGGCAAGACCGTCGAGGAGGGCCGCGTCGACGTCGACTGCGTCGCCGACGCCTTCCGCTACTTCGCCGGCCTGATCGCCGCCGAGGCACCCGGCCGGGTCGTCGACGCCGGCTCGCCCGACGTCCACAGCGTCGTCGGGCACGAGCCGGTCGGCGTGTGCGCGCTGATCACGCCCTGGAACTACCCGCTGCTGCAAGCGAGCTGGAAGATCGCGCCGGCCCTCGCGGCGGGGAACACCTTCGTCGTCAAGCCCAGCGAGATCACCCCGCTGACCACCGTCGCCCTGATCGGGCTGCTGGCCGAGGCGGGGCTGCCCGCGGGCGTCGCCAACATCGTCACCGGGCCGGGCCACACGGTCGGCGCCCGTCTCGCCGAGCACCCCGACGTCGACCTGGTCTCCTTCACCGGCGGCCTGGCCAGCGGCGTCAAGGTGGCGCAGGCCGCCGCCCCGACCGTCAAGAAGGTCGCCCTCGAACTGGGCGGCAAGAACCCCAACGTCGTCTTCGCCGACGCCTGCGCCACCGAAGAGGGCTTCGACACCGCCGTCGACCAGGCCCTCAACGCGGCCTTCATCCACAGCGGCCAGGTCTGCTCGGCCGGCTCCCGCCTCGTCGTCGAGGAGTCCGTCCGGGAGCGCTTCGTCGCGGAACTCGCCAGTCGGGCGGGCCGTATCCGCCTCGGCCGCGGCACCGAGGACGGCGTCGAGTGCGGGCCCCTGGTCTCCGAGCAGCAGCGCGCCAAGGTCGAGGACCATGTCGCCGCCGCGCTCGCCGAGGGCGCGGTGCTGCGCGCCGGCGGACGCCGCCCGGACCCCGGCGACGCGCGCCCCGCCGGCGGCTACTTCTACGAGCCGACCGTCCTCGACGGGTGCCACCGCGAGATGCGGATCGTGCGCGAGGAGGTCTTCGGGCCGGTCCTGACCGTGGAGACCTTCCGCACCGAGGACGAGGCCGTCGCCCTCGCCAACGACACCGAGTACGGCCTCGCGGGCGCCGTGTGGAGCGCGGACCTCGCCAGGGCGCGCCGGGTCGCCGCCCGGCTGCGCCACGGCACCGTCTGGATCAACGACTTCCACCCCTACCTCCCGCAGGCGGAGTGGGGCGGCTTCGGCCGGAGCGGAGTGGGCCGCGAACTCGGCCCCGCCGGACTCGCCGAGTACCGGGAGACCAAGCACGTCTACCACAACCTCGCCCCCCGGCCCGTCCGCTGGTTCACCGGCTGATCCCCCCACCGGCCGCCCCCCGACCCCGGCCGACCCCCACCCGGGCCGATCCCCCCACCCCGGCCGATCCCCCCACCCGCAAGTCCCCCTGGAGTACCCCTCAATGCCCGAAGAACCCCATGTCTACGACTACGTCGTCATCGGCGGCGGCACGGCGGGCTCCGTCATCGCCTCCCGCCTCACCGAGGACCCCGCCGTCACCGTCGCCGTCATCGAGGGCGGCCCCAGCGACGTCGGCCGCGACGACGTGCTGACCCTGCGCCGCTGGATGGGCCTGCTCGGCGGCGAACTGGACTACGACTACCCGACCACCGAGCAGCCCCGCGGCAACTCCCACATCCGGCAAAGCCGGGCCCGCGTGCTGGGCGGCTGCTCCTCCCACAACACCCTGATCGCCTTCAAGCCGCTGCCCTCCGACTGGGACGAGTGGGAGGCGGCCGGCGCCAAGGGCTGGGGATCCGCGCCCATGGAGGCGTACTACTCCCGCCTGAAGAACAACATCGTCCCGGTCGACGAGAAGGACCGGAACGCCATCGCCCGCGACTTCGTCGACGCGGCGCGGGCGGCGCTCGGCGTCCCGCGCGTCGAGGGCTTCAACAAGCGGCCGTTCGACGAGGGCGCCGGCTTCTTCGACCTCGCCTACCACCCCGAGGACAACAAGCGCTCGTCGGCGTCGGTGGCCTATCTGCACCCGGTGATGGACGAGCGGCCCAACCTGACGATCCTGCTGGAGACCTGGGCCTACCGGCTCCAGGTGTCCGCGGGACGGGCCGAGGGCGTGCACGTGCGCGCGAAGGACGGCACGGAGACGCTGATACGGGCCCGGCGCGAGGTGATCCTGTGCGCGGGCGCCGTCGACTCCCCGCGTCTGCTGCTGCACTCCGGCATCGGTCCCCGCCGGGATCTGGAGGCGCTCGGCATCCCCGTCGTCCACGACCTGCCCGGCGTCGGCGAGAATCTGCTCGACCACCCCGAGTCGGTGATCGTCTGGGAGACGAACGGCCCGATCCCCGACAACTCCGCGATGGACTCCGACGCGGGCCTGTTCGTGCGCCGCGACCCCGCGCACCGGGGCCCCGACCTGATGTTCCACTTCTACCAGATCCCGTTCACCGACAATCCGGAGCGACTGGGCTACCGGCGGCCCGAGTTCGGCGTGTCGATGACCCCGAACATCCCCAAGCCCAGGAGCCGCGGCCGGCTCTACCTGACCAGCGCCGACCCGTCCGTCAAACCCGCCCTGGACTTCCGCTACTTCACCGACGAGGACGACTACGACGCCCGCACCCTGGTCGACGGCATCCGCATCGCCCGCGAGATCGCGAAGACCGAACCCCTCGCGGGCTGGCTCCGGCGCGAGGTGTGCCCCGGCCCCGACGTCACCGGGGACGAGGAACTGAGCGAGTACGCCCGCCGGGCGGCGCACACCGTCTACCACCCCGCGGGCACCTGCAAGATGGGCGCCGCCGACGACGAACTCGCCGTCGTCGAACCCGAGCTGCGGATCCGCGGCCTGGACGGCATCCGGATCGCCGACGCGTCCGTCTTCCCGGCAATGACCGCCGTCAACCCGATGGTCACCGTGCTCATGGTCGGCGAGAAGGCCGCCGACCTGATCGGAGGTGACGCGCGATGAGCGCACCCGTCTTCTCCGTGGACGGCCTGTGGAAGGTGTTCGGTCCCAAGGCCGAGCGCGTCCCCGCCGACCCCGAACTGGCCGCCCTGGAACCCGCCGACCTGCGCGCCCGCACCGGCTGCACGGCCGCCGTCCGGGACGTCTCCTTCGACGTGCGCAAGGGCGAGGTCTTCGTCGTCATGGGCCTGTCCGGCTCCGGCAAGTCCACGCTGGTGCGCTGCCTGACCCGGCTGATCGAGCCGACCGCCGGCAGCATCGCCATCGACGGCGAGGACGTACGCGCCATGGACCGCGCCCGCCTGCGCGAACTGCGCCGCCACCGCGCCGCGATGGTCTTCCAGCACTTCGGCCTGCTCCCGCACCGCACGGTCCTCGACAACGTGGCCTACGGCCTGGAGATCCAGGGCGTCGGCAAGGCCGAACGCCGCGCCCGCGCCCAGAAGGTCGTCGCCAAGGTCGGCCTGGAGGGCATGGAACAGCGCCGGCCGGCCCAGCTGTCCGGCGGCCAGCGCCAACGCGTCGGTCTGGCAAGGGCGTTGGCGGTTGATCCGGAAGTGCTGCTGTTCGACGAGCCGTTCAGCGCGCTCGACCCGCTGATCCGGCGCGAAATGCAGGAGGAGGTGGCCCGGCTGCACCGCGAGGAGGGCCGCACGATGGTCTTCATCACCCACGACCTGAGCGAGGCCCTCAAGCTGGGCGACCGCATCGCCCTGATGCGCGACGGCCGGGTGGTGCAGCTCGGCACCCCCGAGCAGATCGTCGGCTCGCCCGCCGACGACTACGTGCGCGCCTTCGTCCGCGACGTCCCGCGCGAGCAGGTCATGACCGTCCGCACGGCCATGCGCCCCGGCGACTGCGGCGGACCCGGCCACCCCGGCGCGCTCGCGCCCGACGAGGTCGTCTCCGACGCCATCAAGGCCGTCGCCCGCCGCGGCGCGCCCGCCTGCGTCGTCGAGGACGGCCGCTGCCTGGGCGTCGTCGACCACGAACGGCTCCTCGGCGTGGTGGCCGGGACGGAGCCGATCGGGGAGGCGGCCTGATGGCGACGATCACCGCATCCGCCCCCCGCGTCCTCCCCGACGGCCTGCTCAGGCACCGCGCGGCCCGGAAACTCCTGCTGCTCGCGCTCGCCGCGGCGGTCCTCGTCCCGCTCGCCGACGCCCGCTGGGCCAGCGGCAGCTGGCCGCACGCGCTGACCGTCGACCTCTCCGGTCCGCTGACCTCGGCCGGCGACTGGATCGTCGACAACCGGGACAGCCACCCCCTGTTCCTGTACTTCCTCGGGCACCTCAGCAACGCCGTCGTCGTCTCCGTACGCGCCGTCTACCTGGTGCTGCTCGGCGCGGGCTGGGCCGGCGTCACCGTCGCCGGCACGCTCCTCGCCGGGCGCGTGGCCGGTGTCCGGCTCGCCCTCGGCACGGCCGCCGCGTTCCTCGCCTGCGGACTGCTCGGCATGTGGGTGCCGGCCATGCAGACCCTGGCGCTGATGACGGTCGCCGTCCTCGTGTCGGTCGCCGTCGGCGCCCTGCTGGGCCTCGCCGCCGGACTGTCCGACCGGCTCGACCGCGCCCTGCGCCCGGTCCTGGACACCATGCAGGTGCTGCCCGCCTTCGCCTACCTGCTCCCCGTCGTGCTGGTCTTCGGTATCGGCGTACCCGCCGCGGTCCTCGCCACCGTCGTCTACGCCGCCCCGCCGATGGCCCGGCTCACCGCCCTCGGGCTGCGCGGCGCCGACAAGGAGGTGCTGGAGGCCGTCGAGTCGCTCGGCGCCACCGCCCGCCAGCGCCTGCTGACCGCACGCCTGCCGCTGGCCCGCAAGGAACTCCTGCTCGGCGTCAACCAGACGATCATGATGGCGCTGTCCATGGCCGTCATCGCCTCGGTCATCGGCGCCGGCGGCCTCGGCGACCGCGTCTACCAGGCGCTCGCCTCGGTCGACGTGGGCGCGGCGCTGGCGGCCGGCATCCCGATCGTGCTGCTCGCCGTCGTCCTGGACCGGGTGACGGGCGCGGCGGGGGAGGCGGCGGGCTCCGGCACGACAACGCACCGGCGGGCACGCCGGCCGTACGCGGCCGCCGCCGTCACGGCTGTCGCGGCCGTCGCCGTCGCCGGGCGTCTGGCGGGCCGCCTCGACTGGCCCGACGCCTGGACCCTCGACATCGCCGGCCCCGTCGACCGGGCCGTCGACTGGATGACCGCCCACCTGTACTCGGGCGTGCCGGTCGTCGGCGGCACTGCCGACTGGGCGGGCCGCTTCACCGCCTGGGTCCTCGACCCGGTCCGCGGCGGCCTGCAGTGGCTGCCCTGGTGGTCGGTGCTGCTGCTGGTCGCCGCCCCGGCCTGGCTGGCAGGCACCTGGCGCACCGCGCTCACCGCCGTCCTCGCCATGGCCGCGACCGGCGTGCTGGGCGTGTGGAAGCCGTCCCTGGACACCCTCTCCCAGGTCCTCGCGGCCGTCGCCGTCACCCTCGTCCTCGGGGTGGCGACCGGTGTCGCCGCGGCCCGCAGCGCCCGCTTCGACCGGCTGCTCCGGCCGGTGCTGGACGTCCTGCAGACACTGCCGCAGTTCGTGTACCTGATCCCGGTCGTGGCGCTGTTCGGCGTGGGCCGCGCCCCCGCCGTCGCGGCGGCCGTCGTCTACGCGCTGCCGGCCGTCGTCCGTATCACCGCGCAGGGCCTGCGCCAGGTCGACCCGGCCGCGCTGGAGTCGGCCCGCTCGCTCGGCGCGACGCCGGGGCAGCAGCTGCGCCAGGTCCAGCTCCCGCTCGCCCGGCGGTCGTTGCTGCTCGCCGTCAACCAGGGCGTGGTCCTGGTCCTGGCCGTCGTCATCATCGGCGGCCTGGTCGGCGGGGGTGCGCTGGGGTACGAGGTCGTGTCCGGGCTGGCCCAGGGCGACCTGGCCACCGGGCTGGTGGCGGGCGCGGCGATCGTGTGCCTGGGGCTGGTCCTCGACCGGGTGACCCAGCCGGTGGAGCGGCACGAGAAGGGCGGTGCGTGACATGGCAGCGAACCGCAGGGCCGCCGCCCTCGCCGCCGCGGCCGCCGCCCTCTCCCTCCTCACCGCCTGCGGCGCCGCCGACATGACCAGGCAGGCGTCCCCGTTCGCGGGTGCCCGGGGCGCCAGGACGGTGACCCTCTCCGTGCAGTCCTGGGTCGGCGCGCAGGCCGACGTGGCCGTCGCCCGGTACCTGCTGGAGCACGAACTCGGCTACCGCGTCGACACCGTCCAGGTCGACGAGATCCCCGCCTGGGACGCGCTCAGCCAGGGGCGGGTGGACGCGATCCTGGAGGACTGGGGCCACCCCGACCAGGAGAAGCGGTACATCGACGACAAGAAGACCATCGCCCGCGGCGGCGACCTCGGGGTGACCGGGCACATCGGCTGGTTCGTGCCCGCCTACCTGGCCCGACAGCACCCCGACATCACGGACTGGAAGAACCTCGACGAGTACGCCCCCCTCCTCCGCACCGCGGAGAGCGGCGGCAAGGGCCAGCTGATGGACGGCTCCCCGTCCTACGTCACCAACGACAAGGCGCTGGTGAAGAACCTGAAGCTGGACTACCAGGTGGTGTTCGCCGGCTCCGAGGCCGCGCAGATCACCCAGATACGGCAGTTCGCCAAGGAACGGAAGCCCTTCCTCACGTACTGGTACTCGCCGCAGTGGCTGTTCGAGAAGGTCCCCATGACCGAGGTGAAACTGCCGCCGTACCAGGACGGCTGCGACGCGGACCCGGCGAAGGTCGCCTGCGCCTACCCGCACACCCCGCTGCAGAAATACCTCAACGCCGACTTCGCGAAGTCCGGCGGCCGGGCGGCGGCCTTCCTGAAGAAGTTCAAGTGGACCACCGAGGACCAGAACGAGGTCTCCCTGATGATCGCCGACCGGAAGCTCACGCCCGAGCAGGCGGCGAAGAAGTGGGTGGACGGCCACTCCTCCACCTGGAAGGCGTGGCTGTCGTGACCCCGGACGGGCTGCACGGCACCCCGGATGGGCTGCACGGCACCTCGGACGGGCTGCACGGCGTCTCGGACGGGCCGCACGGCGTCTCGGACGGGCCGCACGGCAACCCGGACGGGCCGCACGGCCGCGGATGCCGCGGCGTCCTCAGCGGGCGAGCCCGGCGGCGATCTCCCCGACGGCAGCCGCCGCCCGGCGCTGCAGCCCCGGCCCGAACGTGACGCGGGTGGCCCCGAGTTCACCGAGTTCGGTGGGCGAGGGGCCCTCGCCGTCCAGCCGCGCGAACACGTTGAGCGGGCCCTGGATCCCGGACCGCAGCAGCGGCAGCACCTTCACCGGCGCGGCGATGGGATACACGCAGTCGGCGCCCGCGGCGACGTACGACGCGGCCCGCTCGATGGCCGGTCCGGGATCCTGCTCGCCCCGCAGGAAGGTGTCCACGCGGGCGTTGACGAACAACTCCCCGCCGGCCGCGTACCGCACCTCGGCCAGCCACTCGGCGTGCTCCCGCGGGTCCTTCAGCACGCCGTCCGCGGAGTCCTCCAGGTTGCAGCCGACCGCCCCGGCCTCCAGCAGCCGTTCCACCAGTTCCTTCGGCGCCAGCCCGTACCCGCCCTCGACGTCCGCCGACACCGGCACGTCCACGGCCCGCACGATCCGGGCCACCGCGGCGAACATCTCGTCGGCGGGGGTCTGCCCGTCCTCGTACCCGAGCGAGGCCGCGACCCCCGCGCTGGGGATCGCCAGCGCCGGGAACCCCGCCCCGGCGCACGCCCGGGCGCTGGCCGCGTCCCAGGGGCCGGGCAGCACGAGCGGGTCCGCGGGATCCCGGCGGCGGTGCAGGGCGCGGAAGACGTCGGCCCTGTTCACGGTGTGTACCCGCCGGGCTCGATGCGGCGGCTGACCATCACCCGGTTCCAGTTGTTGATGGCGACGATCAGCGCGATCAGGTGGGCGAGGCGTACGTCGTCGAAGTGCCCGGCGGCTTCTTCGTACACCGCGTCCGGCACGAAACCTCCCCGGGAGGCGTCCCCGGTCAGCACGGTCACCGCCTCCGTCAGCGCCAGCGCGGCCCGCTCGCGCGGGTCGAAGACGTCGTCCCCGGCCTCCTCCCAGGCGCTCAGCAGATCCAGCTGCTTCTCGCTCACGCCGTGCTTGCGGGCGATGGCCAGATGCATGTCGAGGCAGAACGCGCAGTGGTTGATCTGCGAGGCCCGGATCACCACGAGCTCGGCGAGCGCGGGGTCGCCGAGGCCGTGCTTCGCGGCGGCGCTGAGCGCGGACAGCGCCTTGCCGACCTCGCGGTCCAGGAGTTCCGTACGGCTCACTTGTGCTGCCCCGGCCGGTAGTGGCCCGGGACCATGCGGGTGGTCACCCCGAACCGGTTCCAGGCGTTGATCACCGTGATCGCGGCGATCAGCTGCGCCAGCTCGGCCTCCTCGAAGTGCTCGGCCGCGCGGTCGTAGACCTCGTCCGGCACGAACCCGTCCGTGAGGACCGTGATCGCCTCGGTCAGCCCGATCGCCGCGAGTTCCTTCTCCGTGTAGAAGTGCCGCGACTCCTCCCACGCGCTGAGCTGCACGATCCGCTCCACGCTCTCGCCCGCGGCGAGCGCGTCCCTGGTGTGCATGTCGAGGCAGAACGCGCAGTGGTTGATCTGGGAGGCGCGGATCTTCACCAGCTCGTACAGGGCGGGGTCCAGGCCCTGCCGGGCGGCCGCGTCCAGCCGGACCATCGCCTTGTAGACCTCGGGTGCGTGCTGCGCCCAGCGCAGGCGGGGGGTGTGCTCGGGGGCGTACCGGGCGGTGGCTTCCTCTGTGGTCATGCCTCGACCCTAGGAGCGAGGCAGCCCAGGAGTATGGTCCACTTCCATGGCGAAACCTTGGGCCACTCCGGGTGTCGACCTGCATCTGGAACCGGCCGGCCCGCACCCGCGCAAGGGCCTCACCGACGCCCTCCGCGAGGCCGTCCGCACCGGCCGGCTGGCCCCCGGCACCCGCCTGCCGTCCTCCCGCGCGCTCGCCGCCGACCTGGGCATCGCCCGCAACACGGTCGCCGGCGCGTACGCCGACCTGGTGGCCGAGGGCTGGCTGACCGCCCGGCAGGGCTCGGGCACGCGGGTCGCCCCCGGGGTGCCGTCCACGCCCTCGCGGCGGCGGGAGAGCGGGCGGCCCGGCCCGGCGCCGCGCCCGCACGCCGGTGACCGCGACCGCCCCGCCTTCGACCTGCGCGCCGGCAGCCCCGACCTGTCCGCGTTCCCGCGCGCGGAGTGGCTCAGGTCCGCCCGCCGGGTGCTGAACGCGGTCCCGTACCACGCCCTCGGCTACGGCGACCCGCGCGGCCGCGCCGAACTGCGCACCGCGCTCGCCGGCTACCTCGCCCGGGCACGCGGTGTGCGCACCGACCCCGACCGGGTCCTGGTGTGCTCCGGATTCGTGCACGCCCTGCGCATCATCGGCCCGGTGCTGCGGGCGCGCGGGGCGCGGACGGTCGCCGTGGAGTCGTACGGCCTCCCGCCGAGCTGGAGCGTGCTCGAAGCGGCCGGACTGCGCACCGCGCCGCTGCCGTTCGACGAACTGGGCACCGATCCCACGGCGTTGACGGACGCCGCGGCCGTCCTGCTCACCCCCGCCCACCAGTTCCCGATGGGCGTGCCCCTGCACCGGGACCGGCGGGCCGCCGTCCTGGACTGGGCGCGGCGCACCGGCGGCCTGGTCCTGGAGGACGACTACGACGGCGAGTTCCGCTACGACCGCCAGCCCGTCGGCGCCCTCCAGGGCCTGGACCCCGACCGCGTCGTCTACCTCGGCACCGCCAGCAAGTCCCTCGCCCCCGGCCTGCGGCTGGCCTGGATGGTGCTGCCGCCCGGCCTCGCCGAGGAAGCGGCGTCGGCGAAGGGCGGCACCGACACCTGCGGCGTGCTGGACCAGCTCACCCTGGCGGACTTCATCACCTCCGGCGCCTACGACCGCCACGTCCGCTCCGCCCGGCTGCGCTACCGGCGCCGCCGGGACGCCCTGGTCGCGGCCCTCGCCGCCCGCGCCCCCGACGTGCGGGTCACCGGCATCGCGGCCGGCCTGCACGCCGTCCTGCGCCTCCCGCCCGGCACCGAGCGGCCGGTGGTGCAGGCTGCCGCCTGGCAGGGCCTCGCCCTGCAGGGCCTGTCCGGCTTCCGCCACGCCGACGCGGTCGCGGCGCCCCTGGACGCGCTCGTCGTGGGCTACGGCACACCGCCGGAGCACGGGTGGACCGGGACGCTGGAGGCGCTGTGCCGGGTGCTGCCGTAGACAGGGCGCGGCCCCGCCCTCGCGTCCCGTCCGGCCGGTCTCTAGGCTGTGCGCCGGACATCAGGGCAACACCAGGGGGACGCACCATGGCGGACACACGACGGCAACTCCGTTCGGGCACGGTCGTGCTCGGCGGCATGGGACTGCTCGCCGCGGCCCTCACCGCCTGCTCCTCCGACCCCGACAAGCGCTGCGTCGACCGCGACAGCTACACCCTCGCCAAGGGCTACAAGGTCGTCGCCGACAAGAACTGCAAGTCCACCAAGTCCCCGGCCAACGGCGTCTGGTACTACGGCGGGAAGAAGAAGGGCGGCTGGGTCGAGGGCGGCTCCTTCACCAAGCCGGGCAAGGGCGGCGGCAGTTCGAGCGGCGGCAGTTCGAGCGGTGGCAGCCACGGCGGCGTCGACCGCGGCGGCTTCGGCAGCGGCAAGGGCAGCTCGGGCGGCTGAACACCCGTGGAAAGACACCCGATCACCCCGCGCCCCGACTGGCAGCGCACGGTCGAGGAGCAGGGGCTCGTCTACCCGCTGACCCGCCACCCCGACGGCTCCCTGCGCCCCTACTGGGACGAGAGCGCCTACTACTCCTTCACGCTCCCCGAGGTCGAGGCCCTGGAGGAGACCGTCGAGGAACTGCACCGCATGTGCCTCGCCGCGGCCGGCCACATCGTCACCGCCGGACGCTTCGCCGACCTCGGCATCACCGACCCGCGGATCGCGCGGGCGGTCGCCGAGTCCTGGCACCGCCGTGCCGAACTCCCCTCCGTCTACGCCCGGTTCGACCTGCGCTACGACGGCGCCGGCCCCGCCAAGCTGCTGGAGTACAACGCCGACACCCCCACCTCACTGGTGGAGGCGGCCTCACCCCAGTGGTTCTGGATGCGGGACCGCTTCCCCGGCGCCGACCAGTGGAACTCGCTGCACGAACGCCTCGTCGCCGCCTGGCGCAAGCAGGCGCCCCTGCTGCCGCCCGGCAGCCCGCTGCACTTCGCGCACTCCTCGGCCGACGAACTCGGCGAGGACCTGATGACGGTCGCCTACCTGAAGGAGACCGCCGAGCAGGCCGGCCTCGACACCGACTGGATCTCCATGGAGGAGATCGGCTTCGACTCGCTGACCGGCCGCTTCGTCGACAACCGGCTCCGCTTCATCCGCAGCTGCTTCAAGCTCTACCCCTGGGAGTGGCTCACCACCGACCGCTTCGGCGGCCATGTCCTGGACACCCTCGACAACGGCGGCGGCACCGGCTCCACCCTGTGGATCGAGCCCGCCTGGAAGATGCTGCTGAGCAACAAGGCGCTGCTGGCGATCCTGTGGGAGCTGTACCCGGGCCACCCCAACCTGCTGGCCGCCCACCTCGACGGCCCGCGCGAGCTGGCCCGCACCACGGGCTGGGCCGCCAAGCCGCTGCTGGGCCGCGAGGGAGCCGGTATCACGCTGCACGAACCCGGCGCCGACCCGGTGATCCGCGAGGAGCCCTGCTGCTACCAGGAGCTGGCGCCCCTGCCGTCCTTCGACGGCAACCGCGTGGTGCTGGGCGCGTGGGTGGTCGAGGACGAGGCGGCCGGCCTCGGCATCCGCGAGTCCTCCGGCCCGGTCACCGACGAGTACGCCCGCTTCCTGCCGCACGTCATCCTCTGACCACGGTCCCACCACCCGACTACAGCCCCAGCACCTCCCGGAGCCGGCCCAGCGCCCAGTCCAGGTCCTCCTCGGCGATCACCAGCGGCGGCGCGATCCGGATCGTCGCGCCGTGGGTGTCCTTCACCAGCACTCCCCGCCGCATCAGCCGCTCGGACACCTCACGGCCGGTCCCGCAGGCCGGGGCGACGTCGACGCCCGCCCACAGTCCGCGCCCCCGCACCGCCGTCACCCGGCCCGTGCCCTTCAGCGTGCCCAGCTCCCGCAGCAGACGTCCGCCCAGCTCCGCCGCCCGCGCCTGGAACTCGCCGGTGCGCAGCATCGCGATCACCTCCAGCGCCACCGCGCACGCCAGCGGGTTCCCGCCGAACGTCGACCCGTGCTCCCCGGGCCGGAACACCCCGAGCACCGCGGCCGACGACACCACCGCCGACACCGGCACCACCCCGCCGCCGAGCGCTTTGCCGAGCACGTACACATCCGGTACGACGCCCTCGTGCTCGCACGCGAAGGTCCGTCCCGTGCGCCCCAGCCCCGACTGGATCTCGTCGGCGACGAACAGCACGTTCCGCTCCCGGGTCAGCTCCCGCACCCCCGGCAGGTAACCGGCCGGCGGCACGATCACCCCCGCCTCGCCCTGCACGGGCTCCAGCAGCACGGCCACCGTGTTCTCCGTCAGCGCGCCCCGCATCGCCGTCAGGTCCCCGAACGGCACGATCTCGAAGCCCGGCGTGTACGGCCCGTAGTCCGCCCGCGCCTCCGGGTCGGTGGAGAAGCTGATCAGCGTCGTCGTACGGCCGTGGAAGTTGTTCCCCACGACCACGATCTTCGCCGTCTCCGCGGGCACGCCCTTGACCCGGTAGCCCCACTTGCGGGCCGTCTTCACCGCGGTCTCCACCGCCTCCGCGCCGGTGTTCATCGGCAGCACCATCTCCATCCCGCACAGCTCGGCGAGCTGCGCGCAGAAGGCCGCGAACCGGTCGTGGTGGAACGCCCGCGACGTCAGCGTCACCCGGTCCAGCTGCGCCTTCGCCGCCCGGACCAGCCGCGGATGGCGGTGACCGAAGTTGAGCGCGGAGTATCCGGCCAGCAGGTCGAGATACCGCCGCCCCGCCACGTCCGTCACCCAGGCGCCCTCGGCGGTGGCGACCACCACGGGCAGCGGGCGGTAGTTGTGCGCGCTGTACGCGTCGGCGGCGGCGATCATCTCTCGCGCGGTGGTCACGGCGGCTCCCGGAGGACGAGGGGATCCTCTCCCATCGTCGCTCGCATGCTGGACGCCGCGCCTGGGCCGTCCGGCCCGCCCGGTAGGCTGGCCGGCGGGCCGTGACTGGCGCGCTGGACCCCCGTCGCAGGGTCCGAGGATGGGACCGACCATCGGGAAGCGGCCCGAGCAGAACATGTGTGCCGTGCGCCTGGGCCGTACCGTGAACGCCGAACGCCACGTCCGGAGGTCCTCATGCCCGACAACTCTGCGCCCCTGTCCACCGAGTCCACCGCCTTCCGCGCCGCCCTCGACGTGATCCGCGCCGTGGAGCCGCGGGTGGCCGACGCCATCGGCCAGGAGGTCGCCGACCAGCGCGAGATGCTCAAGCTGATCGCCTCCGAGAACTACGCCTCCCCGGCCACCCTGCTGGCGATGGGCAACTGGTTCAGCGACAAGTACGCCGAGGGCACCGTCGGCCGCCGTTTCTACGCCGGCTGCCGCAACGTCGACACGGTGGAGTCGCTGGCCGCCGAGCACGCCCGCGAACTGTTCGGCGCCCGGCACGCCTACGTCCAGCCGCACTCCGGCATCGACGCCAACCTGGTCGCCTTCTGGGCCGTCCTCGCCGACCGGGTCGAGGTCCCGTTCCTGCAGAAGACCGGCGTCCGCCAGATCAACGACCTCTCCGAGGCCGACTGGGCCGAGCTGCGCCACGCCTTCGGCAACCAGCGCATGCTCGGCATGTCCCTGGACGCCGGCGGCCACCTCACCCACGGCTTCCGCCCGAACATCTCCGGCAAGATGTTCGACCAGCGCTCCTACGGCACCGACCCGGCGACCGGCCTCATCGACTACGACGCCCTGCGCGCCCAGGCCCGCGAGTTCAAGCCGCTGATCATCGTCGCCGGCTACTCCGCCTACCCGCGCCTGGTGAACTTCCGGATCATGCGCGAGATCGCCGACGAGGCCGGCGCCACGCTCATGGTCGACATGGCCCACTTCGCCGGCCTCGTCGCCGGCAAGGTCCTCACCGGCGACTTCGACCCGGTTCCGCACGCCCAGATCGTCACCACCACCACGCACAAGTCGCTGCGCGGTCCGCGCGGCGGCATGGTCCTGTGCGACGACTCCCTCAAGGACCAGGTCGACCGCGGCTGCCCGATGGTGCTGGGCGGCCCGCTCCCGCACGTCATGGCCGCGAAGGCGGTCGCCCTCGCCGAGGCCCGGCAGCCCGCCTTCCAGGACTACGCCCAGCGCATCGTCGACAACTCCCGTGCCCTCGCCGAGGGCCTGACGCGCCGTGGCGCCACCCTCGTCACCGGCGGCACCGACAACCACCTCAACCTGATCGACGTCGCCACCTCCTACGGCCTCACCGGCCGCCAGGCCGAGGCCGCGCTGCTCGACTCCGGCATCGTCACCAACCGCAACGCCATCCCGGCCGACCCGAACGGCGCCTGGTACACCTCCGGCATCCGCGTCGGCACCCCGGCCCTGACCACGCGCGGCCTGGGCACCGCCGAGATGGACGAGGTCGCCGGCCTCATCGACCGGGTGCTGACCACGACCGAGCCCGGCACCACCAAGTCCGGCGCCCCGTCCAAGGCCGCCCACGTCCTCGACGCGAAGACCGCCGACGAGATCTCCCGCCGCGCCACCGACCTGGTGGCCGGTTTCCCGCTGTACCCGGAGATCGACCTGGGCTGACGCCCGACCGTGTGATCCGCTCGACGGCGGCCCGGCCCGGTGCCGGGCCGCCGTCGTCACACCGTCGGGAAGAAACCGGATCACACCTGTTTCCGGCCGGTTCCGGATCAGCCCCCGGTACCTGAGAGAATGGTGAGCATGGCTTCTGACCGCCCGCCCGTCGCCCACCACCACCCTCAGGGGAATGGCTCCGCCATGCCGAGCAGTCCGCGAGTGCTCTCCGGAATCCAGCCCACCGCAGGCTCCTTCCACCTCGGCAACTACCTCGGCGCCGTCCGCCAGTGGGTGGACCTGCAGGAGACCCACGACGCGTTCTACATGGTCGTCGACCTGCACGCGATCACCGTTCCGCAGGACCCGGCCGAGCTGCGCGCCAACACGCGCCTGGCCGCCGCGCAGCTGCTGGCCGCCGGCCTCGACCCGGACCGCTGCACCCTGTTCGTCCAGAGCCATGTCCCCGAGCACGCCCAGCTCGCCTGGGTCATGAACTGCCTCACCGGCTTCGGCGAGGCCTCCCGCATGACCCAGTTCAAGGACAAGTCCGCCCGGCACGGCGCCGAGCGCGCGTCCGTCGGCCTGTTCACGTACCCGATCCTCCAGGTCGCGGACATCCTGCTGTACCAGGCCCACGAGGTGCCGGTCGGCGAGGACCAGCGCCAGCACATCGAGCTGACCCGCGACCTCGCCGAGCGCTTCAACGGCCGCTTCGGCGAGACCTTCACCATCCCCAAGCCGTACATCCTCAAGGAGACGGCGAAGATCTACGACCTTCAGGACCCGTCGATCAAGATGAGCAAGTCGGCGTCCACGCCGAAGGGTCTGATCAACCTTCTGGACGAGCCGCGGGCCACCGCCAAGAAGGTCAAGAGCGCCGTCACCGACACCGACACGGTCGTGCGCTACGACACCGAGAACAAGGCCGGCGTCAGCAACCTGCTCACCATCTACTCGACGCTCACCGGGACGGGAATCACCGAACTGGAGCAGAAGTACGAGGGCAAGGGCTACGGTGCGCTCAAGACGGACCTCGCCGAGGTCATGGTCGAGTTCGTGACGCCGTTCCGGGAGCGCACCCAGCAGTACCTGGACGACCCGGAGACGCTGGACTCGATCCTGGCCAAGGGCGCGGACAAGGCGCGCACGGTCGCCGCGGAGACACTCGCCCGGGCGTACGACCGGGTGGGCTTCCTGCCCGCCAAGCACTGACGCGCACCACCGCGCGGACGCGGCACGCGCCAGAGCGCCGCACATCACTCCGGTTGCGCCTGCCCGCACCCCGGCCGTGGCCGTACAGTCGATAACCGGACGGCTTCAGACACCAACCCGTCACGACGACAGGAGACGACGTGGGGACCGTAACGATCGGTGTGTCGATCGCGGTCCCGGAGCCTCACGGCAGCCTGCTCCAACAGCTGCGCGCGGGCTTCGGCGACGCCGCGGCGCACGGCATCCCCACGCACGTCACGCTGCTGCCGCCGACGGAGGTCGACAGCGCGGCGCTGCCCGCCATAGAGGCGCACCTGACCGAGGTCGCCGCGGCCGGCCGGCCGTTCCCCATGCGGCTGTCCGGCACCGGCACCTTCCGGCCCCTTTCGCCGGTGGTCTACGTGCGGGTCGCCGAGGGCGCCGAGGCGTGCGCCTGGCTGCAGAAGCAGGTCCGTGACGCCTCCGGCCCCGTGGCGCGGGAACTCCAGTTCCCCTACCACCCCCACGTCACCGTCGCGCACGGCATCGACGACGCGTCGATGGACCGCGCCTTCGAGGAACTCGCCGACTACGAGGCCGCCTGGCCCTGCACCGGGTTCGCGCTGTACGAGCAGGGCGCGGACGGCGTGTGGCGCAAGCTGCGCGAGTACGCCTTCAAGGGCGCGGTGGTGCCCCCGCAGGCGGGACACGTGGAGCACGGGCCCCTGCCCACCCGTTAGCCGCGTCCGCCGGGTCTGCCGCGGCTACCGCGTCTACACGGGCAGCCGCCGGAACACCGCCCGCGGCACGTGCCGCAGCGCCGACATCACCAGGCGCAGGGTCCCCGGCACCCACACCGTCTCCGAGCGCCGCCGCAGCCCCAGTTCGACGGCCGCGGCGACCGCCTGCGGCGTGGTCGCGAGCGGCGCCTCGGCGAGGCCCGCGGTCATCTTCGACCGCACGAAGCCGGGGCGTACGACCATCACGTGCACGCCGGTGCCGTGCAGCGCGTCGCCCAGGCCCTGCGCGAAGGCGTCCAGGCCCGCCTTGCTGGAGCCGTAGATGAAGTTGGCGCGGCGGGCCCGCTCCCCGGCGACGGAGGACAGCACCACCAGCGAGCCGTGGCCCTGCGCCTGCAGGGCGCGTGCGCTGACCAGGCCCGCCGACACCGCGCCGGTGTAGTTGGTCTGCGCCACGCGCACCGCGGCGGACGGGTCGCGCTCGTCGTGCGCCTGGTCGCCGAGGATCCCGAAGGCCAGCAGCACCATGTCGATGTCGCCCTCGGCGAAGACCTTGCCGAGCACCGTCTCGTGGGAGTCGGGGTCGAGCGCGTCGAAGGCGACGGCGCGCACCTCCGCGCCCAGCGCGCGCAGGCCGTCCACGGACCGTTCCAGCGCGGGCGACGGGCGTCCGGCCAGCCAGACGGTGCGGGTGCGGCGCGCGATCATGCGGCGTGCGGTGGCGAGCCCGATGTCGGACGTGCCGCCGAGGACCAGCAGGGACTGGGGGATGCCGAAGGCGTCCTTCACGACAGCGACTCCTAGAGGGTGAGGCGGCGGGAGAGGTCGGAGATGAACACCCCGCGCGGGTCCAGCTCCGCGCGCAGTGCGCGGAAGTCGTCCAGGCGCGGATACATCGCGGCGAGCAGTTCGGGGCGCAGCCGGGAGTCCTTGGCGAGGTAGACGCGCCCGCCGGCCGCGGCCACCTCCTCGTCCAGCTCGTCGAGGAACGCGCCCAGGCCGGGCAGGTTCGCCGGGACGTCCAGGGCGAGCGTCCAGCCGGGCACCGGGAAGGACAGCCAGCCCGGGTCGGCCTCGCCGAACCGCTTGAGTACGGCCAGGAAGGACGGGCAGCGGCGCTCGGAGATGCGCCGCACGATGGAACGCAGGGCGTCCTCCCGGCCGTGGCCGACGACGAACTGGTACTGCACGAAGCCGCCGCGGCCGTAGATCCGGTTCCAGTGGGGGACCCCGTCGAGGGGGTGGAAGAAGGTGGAGATCCGCTGCAGTTCGCCGGTGCGCGCGCGGGGCGCCTTGCGGTACCACAGCTCGTTGAACAGGCCCACGGTCGTGCGGCTGAGCAGCCCCTCCGGCAGGAAGGCGGGCGCCGCCGGGAAGCGCGGGGTGCGGAAGGCGAGCGGGGCGCTGCGCGCGCGTGCCGGCAGCGCGTCCAGCGGCGCGTGGTCGCCGCGGGTGAGGACCGCGCGGCCGGTCGCCGCGCCGCGCGCGAGCAGGTCGATCCACGCGACGGAGTAGCGGTAGCGGTGGTCGGTGGCGGTCAGCCGGGCCATCAGGTCGTCGAGGTCCGCCGCGCGTTCGGTGTCGACCGCCATCAGGGACGTCCGCACGGGCAGCAGACGGACGGTCGCGGTCAGGATCACGCCGGTCAGGCCCATGCCGCCGGCGGTCGCGTCGAACAGCGGGGTGCCGCGGCCCACCGTGCGGATCGTGCCGTCGGCGGTGAGGAGTTCGAAGGACAGCACGTGCCGGGCGAAGGAGCCCGACACGTGGTGGTTCTTGCCGTGGATGTCCGCGCCGATCGCGCCGCCGACGGTCACGTACCGGGTGCCGGGCGTCACCGGCACGAACCAGCCGAGCGGCAGCAGCACCTCCATCAGGCGGTGCAGGGAGACGCCCGCGTCGCACAGCACGGTCCCGCCGTCGGCGTCGATGGCGTGGATCCGGTCCAGGGCCGTCATGTCGAGGACGGCGCCGCCGGCGTTCTGCGCCGCGTCCCCGTAAGCCCGCCCCAGACCTCTGGCGATGCCCCCGCGGGCCCCGCACTCCCGGACGGCGGCGGCGGCCTCCTCGTACGTCCGTGGGCGGATCAGACGGGCCGCGGTGGGCGCGGTGCGGCCCCAGCCGGTGACGGGAACGGTCTCGACAGACATGCCGGTGACCGTATCGCCCCTATGTGGCCCATTAGTTCAGAAACATGGATTCTCTCCCCGAAATGGGTGATTAATGGGATGTCGCTCAATATTGACGGAGTTCCGGCCGGGTCGGCGTGAACAGTGAGTCGTCATGGACCACCTGGACCACCTGGACCACCTGGACGAGCACGACGACCTCGGCCGCCGCGACGGTCCCGACACGAGCGACGCACCCGGCGCACCCGGCGCACCCCACGGCATGGACCACCGGATGCTCACGGCGCTCCGCGCCCGCGGCGGCGACCCGCGCGTCGCCGCCACCGCGCGCGCCCTGTCGTGGGCCGGCGAGCACGGCGCGGTCTGGCTCGCGGCGGGCCTCGCGGGAGCCGCCGTGGACGGCGCGCGGCGCGGCGCCTGGTTGCGCGGCACGGCGCTCACCGCTGGCGCGCACGCCGTCAGCATGGGGGTGAAGAGGGTGGTGCGCCGCCCACGCCCGGCGCACGTCGAACCGCTCGTGCGCACCGCCGGCCGGCACTCCTTCCCCAGCTCGCACGCGAGCTCCGCGGTGGCCGCCGCCGTCGCCTACGGCGCGCTCGGCGCGTACGTGATCCCGCCGCTCGCCGCCGCGGTGTGCCTCTCCCGCCTGGTCGTCGGCGTGCACTACCCCTCGGACGTGGCGGCGGGCGCCCTCCTCGGAGCGCTCACGGCCTGCGTCGGGGCGCGCTGGATGCGGGGAGGCGCTCATGACTGAGACAGCGCCCCTCACGGGCGGCGCGCGCACCCGCGGCCCGGCGCTGCACGGACAGCGCACGCCCCACCGCCGGCCCGAGCCACCCCCGAAGGGCACCCTCGTCGGCGGACTGCTGAGGACCGCGCGCCCCAAGCAGTGGGTCAAGAACGTCCTGGTCGTCGCCGCTCCCGCCGCCGCGGGCAGGCTGTTCTCGTGGCACGCCGTCACCGAACTCGCGTTCGTCTTCGCGCTGTTCACCGCCTGCGCCGCGGCCGTCTACCTGATCAACGACGCCCGCGACGTGACGGCCGACCGCGCCCACCCCACCAAACGCCGCCGCCCGGTCGCCGCCGGACAGGTCCCGGTGCCCGTCGCCTACGCCGTCGGTGCCGCCCTCGGCGTGCTGGCGCCGGCCGTCGCGGCCCTGCTGGTCTCGCCGGCCGTCGCGGCGCTGCTGACGGCCTACCTCGGCATGCAACTGGCGTACTGCGTCAGCCTCAAGCACGTCCTGGTCGTCGACCTGGTGGTCGTCACGACCGGATTCCTGATGCGGGCGATGGTCGGCGGACTCGCGCTCGGCATCCCGCTCTCCCGCTGGTTCCTCATCACCACCGGCTTCGGCGCGCTGTTCATGGTGTCGGCCAAGCGGTACTCCGAGGCCGTCCAGATGGCCGGGAAGGGGGGCGCCACGCGCGCGCTGCTCACCGAGTACACCACCGGCTACCTGCGCTTCGTATGGCAGCTCGCGGCCGGCGTCGCCGTCCTCGGCTACTGCCTGTGGGCGCTGGAGGAGGGCGGCGTCCCGAACACCAGCGTGCTGCCCTGGCGCCAGCTGTCCATGGTCGCCTTCATCCTCGCGATCCTGCGCTACGCGGTCTTCGCCGACCGCGGCACCGCCGGCGAACCCGAGGAGGTCGTGCTGCGCGACCGCGCGCTCACCCTCATCGGCGTGGTGTGGCTGGCGATGTACGGCCTGGCGGTGGCCAACTGGTGAGCGCACGCCTGTTCCCGCGCGGCCGCCCCGCGGCGTCCACGCGCGCGTGGAGACACGAACTCGCCGGCTTCGCCGCCGTGGGCCTCCTCGCCTACGCCGCCGACCTCGCCGTGTTCACCTGCCTGCGCGGCCCCGCGGGACTCGGCCCGATCACCGCCAAGGCGCTGTCGTTCGCCGCGGGCTGCGCGGTGGCGTACGCGGGCAACGCGCTCGGCACCTACCGGGGCCGCGGACCCCGCGGCCCGCGCCCGTGCGCCGTCTTCTTCGCGGTGAACGCCGCCGGCGCCCTCGTCCAGCTGCTCTGCCTCGCCGTCAGCCACTACGGCCTCGGTCTCACCTCGCAGCGGGCGGACACCGTCTCGGGCGCCGGGATCGGCATGGCGCTCGCCACCGTGCTGCGCTTCTGGGGCACCCGGACATTGGTCTTCTCCACCGAGGGCAGAGTCGGGACATGGACTGGCTGAAGAAACTCCCCGTCGTCGGGCCGTTGATGGCATGGCTGACGACCACGCACGCGTGGCGCTCGTACCAGCGCCTGGACCGGGTGAAGTGGACCCGGCTGGCCGCCGCGATGACCTTCACCAGTTTCGTCGCGCTGTTCCCGCTGCTCACCGTGGCCGCCGCCGTCGCCGCCGCCACGCTCAGCGAGAGCCGGCAGAAGGAGATCCAGAACAAGCTCGCCGAGCAGGTGCCCGGCATCTCCGACCAGCTCGACATCGAGGGGCTGGTCCGCAACGCCGGCACCGTCGGCCTCATCGCGGGCGCCCTCCTGCTGTTCACCGGCATCGGCTGGGCGGGCGCGACACGGGACTGCCTGCGGGCGGTGTGGGAGCTGCCGGACGAGGAGGAGAACGCCCTCCTGCGCAAGGCCAAGGACCTGGGCATCCTGCTCGGCCTCGGCGGCGCGATCCTGGTGACGCTCGCCGCCTCCGCCGTCGCCTCCGCGATGGTCGGCTGGATCATCCGGCAGCTCGGCATCCGGGAGGGCGGCTGGGGAGGCGTCCTGCTGTACGCCGCCGCGTTCGCCGTCGCGGTGCTCGCCGACTTCCTGCTCCTGCTGTACGTCCTGACCCTGCTGCCCGGCGTCGAACCGCCGCGCCACCGTCTGCTGGTGGCCGCGCTGATCGGCGCGGTCGGCTTCGAAGTGCTGAAGGCGCTGATGAGCGGCTACCTCCAGGGCGTGGCGGCCAAGAGCATGTACGGCGCCTTCGGCACGCCGGTCGCCCTGCTGCTGTGGATCAACTTCACCTCGAAGCTGGTCCTGTTCAGCGCCGCGTGGACCGCGACGCGGAGCAAGAACGCCGAGGACGCCGAGGACGCCGAGGTCGCCGAGGTCACGGACGCGGACGGCGACGCACCAGGTCCGGCAGCGGCCAGCGGCGGTTGACCAGGAACGCGGCCCCCGCGAGCAGCACCAGCAGCCCGCC
Organism: Streptomyces sp. NPDC020996; assembly: GCF_040641355.1. Lineage (NCBI taxonomy): Bacteria > Bacillati > Actinomycetota > Actinomycetes > Kitasatosporales > Streptomycetaceae > Streptomyces > Streptomyces sp. NPDC020996. Next base: position 25,550 of record NZ_JBFADM010000024.1, on the reverse strand, counting down.
GGCGATCGCCAGGGCCGTCCCCATGCCGCCGGAGCGGCCCCCGGCCGAGGCGTTCACGGCCGGCGTCGCCGGTACCGCGCCGGCCCCGCCCGTCCGGCCGGGCGTGGCGTTGGCGCCCGGCTGCGCGCTGGCCTGCGCGGCGCTCCTCGGCGGCACCAGCTCACCGACCGGCCGCACCTTCCCGGCCGCCTTGAAGCCCCAGTCGAACAGCTGGGAGGTCTCCTTGTAGACCTCGTTGTGCTCTTCCTTCTCCGGGTGCATGACGGTGACGAGCAGCACCCTCCCGCCGCGCTCGGCGACGCCGGTGAAGGTGGCGCCGGCGTTCGTGGTGTTGCCGTTCTTGACGCCGGCGATGCCCTGGTAGACGGAGACGTCCGAGTCGCCGGTCAGCAGCCGGTTGGTGTTCTGGATCTCGAAGGACCCGCGGACCTTCTTGCCCTTCTTGTTCTTCGTCGTCTCGCCCGGGAACTGCGCCCGCACGGTCGAGCAGTACTCGCGGAAGTCCTTCTTCTGCAGCCCGGAGCGGGCGAACAGGGTCAGGTCGTAGGCGGAGGAGACCTGCCCCGGCGCGTCGTAGCCGTCCGGCGTCACCACGTGTGTGTCGAGGGCCTGCAACTCCTCGGCGTGCTCGTTCATCTCCTCGACGGTGTTGTCGACGCCGTCGTTCATCGCCGCCAGCACGTGCACGGCGTCGTTGCCGGAGCGCAGGAAGACCCCCAGCCACAGGTCCCGGACGGTGTAGGTCTCGCCCTCCTTTATCCCGACCATGCTGGAACCGGCTCCGACGCCCGCCAGGTCGGTGGGGACCACCTTGTGCTCCATCGTCTTCGGGAACCTCGGCAGCACCGTGTCCGCGAACAGCATCTTCATCGTGCTCGCCGGGGGCAGCCGCCAGTGCGCGTTGTGCGCGGCGAGCACCTCGCCGGACTCGGCGTCCGCGACGATCCACGAGCGCGCGGTCAGCCCCTTGGGCAGCACCGGGGCGTCGCTGCCCAGGTCGGCCTGGGTGCCGGGCCGCCCGAGCCGGGCGCCGCCCATGCTGGACATGCTCGCCGGGGGAGTGGCCGACGGGCTCGTGGAGGGGCTGGGCGCCGCCAGGGCGGCGGGCGCGGTCAGCGCGAGGGACGACAGGACGGCGGAGGCGGCCAGCAGGGAACGCCGGGCGGTCTTCATGGGTGCGGGCACGACCGAGAAGGTACCGGCCGTCCGCCGTGAAGTCCCACCACCCCGCCCACCCCGCGCACCGGACCGGAACCGGTATGGCGATACTGAACGCATGAAGCTCAGCCGCCCGGTCTCCTGGTTCCTGCTCGCCTTCGGGGTGTGGAGCTGGGTCATCTGGGTCACTTTCGTCAAAAACCTGATCAAGGACAGCAGCGGGCAGGCCTTCGACGACGGCCACCCGACGGCGTTCTTCTGGGTGCACCTGACGCTGGCCGTCGTCTCCTTCGTATTGGGGACGGTCATCGGGGGCATCGGGTTGCGCGGACTGCGCGCATTGCGCCGCACCTCATAACCCGCACGCACCGACCCGCAACCCGCACGCAGCAACCCGCAGCACCGCCCCGCGCACCGGCCCGCGGGGACGGACACGACCGGCAACGGGGGTCACGGCACGGTGGTCATCGGCATCGTCTTCGCGCTGCTCGTCCTCGGCGTCCTGGTGACGGGCAACTGGTACCTGTGGCGCCGGCTGTTCCGCGACACGACGCGCGGCCCGGGCCTCGCCCGCCGGGCGGGCGCGGCGGTGATCGCCGGCGGCTGGCTGCTGGCGGTCGGCGCCCTCGTCGCCGAGCGCGCCGGGGCGCCCTTCTGGCTCCAGCGCACCCTGGCCTGGCCGGGCTTCCTGTGGCTGCCGCTGTCGCTCTACCTGCTGCTGGCGGTGGTCGCGGGCGAGGCCGTACGGCCCCTGCTGCGCCGTCTCCCCACCCGGCGGGCGCGCACCGCGGCGGCCGTACCGCAGGCGGAGCCGGTGCCCGCGGGGGCGCCACCGGCCGCGCGGGCACCTGGGGCACCCGGGGAAGTCGGGGATTGCGAGCCTGTGGCGGAGGCGGCCGGCCCCTCCCGCCGCCTCTTCGTCTCCCGCGTCGTCGCGGGCGCCGCCGCCACGGCCGCCGCCGGGACCGTCGGCTACGGCACGTACGGCGTCCTGCGCGGACCGCGGGTGAAACGGGTCACCGTCCCGCTGGCCAAGCTCCCGCGCGCGGCGCACGGTTACCGCATCGCGGTCGTCAGCGACATCCACCTGGGACCGGTGCTGGGCCGCGGCTTCGCCCAGAAGGTCGTCGACACGGTCAACGCGACCCGGCCCGACCTCGTCGCCGTCGTCGGCGACCTGGTGGACGGCAGCGTGCGGGACCTGGGCCCGGCGGCGGCCCCGCTGCGGCAGCTGACGGCGCCCGCCTACTTCGTCACCGGCAACCACGAGTACTTCTCCGGCGCCGAGCAGTGGGTCGAGGAGGTGCGGCGGCTGGGCCTGCACCCGCTGGAGAACGCCCGTACCGAACTGCCGTGGTTCGACCTGGCCGGCGTCAACGACCTCCAGGGCGAGCGGGAGGGCCGGGGCCCCGACTTCGGCAAGGCGCTCGGGGACCGGGACCCGTCCCGCGCGTGCGTGCTGCTGGCCCACCAGCCGGTGCAGATCCACGAGGCCGTCCGGCACGGCGTCGACCTGCAACTGTCCGGCCACACGCACGGCGGCCAGCTCTGGCCGGGCAACTTCCTCGCGGCCGCCGCGAACCCGACCGTGGCCGGTCTGGAGCGCTACGGCGACACCCAGCTGTACGTCACCCGCGGCGCGGGCGCCTGGGGACCGCCCACCCGAGTGGCGGCCCCCTCCGACATCACGGTGATCCAGCTGGCCTCGACCCGGGCCTGAGCCAGCGCGCCGGGAACGGCGGGCACCGGCCCGTGATCGGCGACACCTTGCCGGACTGGCAGGCCCTGGCCGGGACCGGCAGCCCAGGCCGGACTGGCAGGCTCCGGCCGGGATCGGCAGCTCCGTCGAGTCCGGCGGCCTTGGCCGGGATCGGCAGGTCCCAGCTCGGGATCGGCAGTCCCACCTGGGGTCGGCAGCCCAAGCCCGACTGGCGGGCCCAGCTGGATCGGCAGCTCTGTCGGGCTCGGTGGCCTTGGCCGGGGTCGCCAGGCCTGACTGGCACCGGCAGCTCCAGGCGGGATTGCCGCCTCGGCTCGGGAGGGGCGGCACCTGGCCGGGACCAGCAAGTCTCGCCTGGGGTCGGCAGGCCGAGCCGGGCTGGCGGGCCTATCTGGATCGGCAGCTCCAGGCGGGATCGCTGGCCCAAGCCGGGGCCAGCAGGTCCAGGATTGGCAGCCCGAGCCGGATTGGCAGCCCGAGCCGGATCGGCAGCGCGAGCCGGATCGGCCGGCCCCATCCGGGGTCGCCAGTCCAAGCTGGGATTAGCAGGGTCGGGACCGGCAGGCTCCGCCCAGATCGGCAGGCCAAGCCGGACTGGCGGGCCCAGCTGGATCGGAAGCCCTGTCGGGACCGGTGGCTCTGACCGGGCCCGGCAGCCTCCAGCCGGGATTGCCCTCCCCTGCCCGGGACCGGCGGTCCCCGCCCAGGGGCGGCAGGCCAAGCCGGACCGGCGGGCCCAGCCGGATCGGCGGGCCCAGCTGGATCGGCGGGCTCAGCTGGATCGGTAGCCCCGTCGGGACCGGTGGCCCTGGCCGGGATCGCCAGGCCTGACCGGGCCCGGCAGCTCCAGCCAGGATCGCCGTCCCTGGACCGGGGCCGGCAGGCCCGGTCAGGATCGGCAGCGCGAGCCGGATCGGCCGGCCCCACCGGGGGCGCCACCCCAAGCCGGGACCCGCAGGATCGGGACCGGCAGCGCGAGCCGGACCGGCAGGCCCCGGGGAGGATCGGCACACCCGCCGGGATTGGCAACCCGCCGGGATTGGCAACGCGCCGGGATCGGCAACCCGCCGGGATCGGCAACGCGCCGGGATCGGCGCCGTGGGCCGGGGTCGGCGGCATCTGGGGTTGGGGTCAGCCCTTCGTGGCCGCGACCAGGTCCAGGGCGATGTCCGTGATCATGTCCTCCTGGCCGCCGACCATGCCCCGTCGGCCGGCCTCGACCAGGATCGAGCGGGTGTCCAGGCCGTACCGGGCGGCGGCGGTCTCCGCGTGCCGCAGGAAGCTGGAGTACACGCCCGCGTAGCCGAGGCTCAGCGTCTCGCGGTCCACCCGGACCTCCCGGTCCTGCAGCGGCCGTACGAGGTCGTCGGCTGCGTCCATCAGCGGGAACAGGTCGCAGCCGTGCTTCCAGCCCGACAGGTCGGCGACGGCGATGAACGCCTCCAGCGGGCAGTTGCCCGCGCCCGCGCCCTGCCCGGCGAGGGAGGCGTCGACGCGCACGGCGCCGCTCTCGACGGCGACGACGGTGTTGGCCACGCCCAGGGCCAGGTTGTGGTGGGCGTGGATGCCCAGCTCGGTGGCCGGGTCGAGGACGTCGCGGTAGGCGCGGAACCGGTCGCGCACGCCGTCCATGGTGAGCCGGCCGCCGGAGTCGGTGACGTAGACGCAGTTGGCGCCGTAGGACTCCATCAGCTTGGCCTGGCGGGCCAGTTCGGCGGGCTCGGCCATGTGGGACATCATCAGGAACCCGGCGACGTCCATGCCCAGCTCGCGGGCGGCGGCGATGTGCTGGGCCGCGATGTCGGCCTCGGTGCAGTGGGTGGCGACGCGCACCGAGCGGATGCCGAGGGCGTGCGCCTGCCGCAGGTCGTGCAGGGTGCCGATGCCGGGCAGCAGCAGGGTGGTGGGCACCGCCTGCCGCACGGCGCCCACGACGGCCTCGATCCACTCCCAGTCGGTGTGGGCGCCGACGCCGTAGTTGATGCTGGAGCCGGCCAGGCCGTCGCCGTGGGCGATCTCGATCGCGGAGACGCCGGCCGCGTCCAGCGCGGCGGCGATGGCCGACGCCTGCTCGACGGTGTAGCGGTGGCGTACGGCGTGCATGCCGTCCCGCAGGGTCACGTCCTGCACGTACAGGGCGGGCGGGACGGACGCGCCGGCGCCGGTGGTCGTGTCGGTCTGGGTCGTGGTCATCGTGCGGCCCCCTCGGTGGAGCGGTGTGCGGCCATGCGCTCCGCGGTGCGCAGCGCCGCCGAGGTCATGATGTCGAGATTTCCGGCGTAGGCCGGGAGGTAGTGGGCGGCGCCCTCGACCTCGAGGAAGACCGAGACCTTCAGCGCCTCGGCGCCTTCACCGCGCGCCGTGGCGGGCAGCAGGGCGCGCAGCGGGTCGTCGGCCGGCACCCGGTCGAACTGCACCTTCTGCTTGAGGCGGTAGCCGGGCACGTACGCCTGGACGCGGCCGACCATCTCCTCGACGGAGGCCGTGACGGCCTCGGTGTCGCAGTCGGAGACGAGGCAGTGCACGGTGTCGCGCATGATCAGCGGCGGCTCGGCCGGGTTGAGGATGATGATCGCCTTGCCGCGGGCGGCGCCGCCGACCCGCTCGACGGCGGAGGACGTGGTCTCGGTGAACTCGTCGATGTTCGCCCGGGTGCCGGGGCCCGCGGAGCGGGAGGCGATGGAGGCGACGATCTCCCCGTAGTGGACGGGGGTGACGGCGGAGACCGCGGCCACGATCGGGATCGTGGCCTGGCCGCCGCAGGTGACCATGTTGACGTTCGGCGCGTCGAGGTGGGCGTCGCCGTTGACCGGGGGCACCACATAGGGGCCGATGGCGGCCGGGGTGAGGTCGACGAGGGTGCGGCCCAGGGGGCGCAGCACCTCGTCGTGGCGCTTGTGGGCGCCGGCGGAGGTGGCGTCGAAGACGATCTCGATGTCGGCGAACTCGTCCATCGCCACCAGGCCGTCGACGCCCTCGTGGGTGGTGGCCACCTTCAGGCGGCGGGCGCGGGCCAGTCCGTCGGAGTCGGGGTCGATGCCCGCCATGGCCGCGATCTCCAGGCTGTCGGACAGCCGCAGCACCTTGATCAGGAGGTCGGTGCCGATGTTGCCCGATCCGATGACGGCGACCTTGGTACGGGCGTTCGTCTCGCTGCTCACTTGTCGTCTCCTTCTGCTCCTGCTGCGGCTCCTGCTGCTCCTGCTGCGGCGAACCCGACCCGCGCGGAGCCCAGGCCGGGGATGCTGGTCTCGAACACGTCGCCCGGGGCGGCGGGGACCATCGGGCCGAGGGCCCCGGTCAGCACCAGGTCGCCCGCCCGCAGCGGGTCGCCCATGGCGGCCAGGGCGGAGGCCAGCCAGACGGCGGCGTTGAGGGGGCCGCCGAGGCAGTCGGCGCCGGTCCCCTCCGAGGCCGGTTCGCCGTTGCGGGTCAGGGTCATCCGCAGCGCCCGCAGGTCGACCGCGGTCAGCGGGACCGGGGTGCCGCCGAGGACGTACAGCCCGCAGGAGGCGTTGTCGGCGACGGTGTCGACGATGGAGATGTCCCAGTCCTGGATGCGGCTGTCCACGATCTCCAGCGCGGGCAGCGCGAAGTCCACGGCGCGCAGCACGTCGACGACGGTGCACTCCCGGTGCGGCAGGTCACGGCCGAGCACGAGCGCGACCTCGGCCTCCACCTTGGGCTGCAGCAGCCGCCCGGCGGGCACCTCGCCGCCGTCCGGCACGGCCATGTCCGCGAACAGGGCGCCGAAGTCCGGCTGGTCCACGCCGAGCTGACGCTGCACGGCCGGGGAGGTCAGGCCGATCTTGCGGCCGACGACGCGGCGGCCGGCGGCCTGGCCGCGGCGCAGGTTCAGCCGCTGCACGGCGTAGGCGGCGTCGATGTCGCCGTCCGCGAAGAGGGTGCGCACGGGCGGACAGGCGGCACCGGTACGGGCGGCCTCGGCGAGCGCGTCGGCGGCCTTGGCCACGTCCGGTGGCGCGGCGTCCGCCAGGACGCTGTCGGGGACGGTCGGCACGGGCTACCTCCAGGAGGGGAGTGATGGGACCGGGTGGGGCTCGGCGCCCCGGTGTCTGCCGACCGGTATAGACAGTGCGGCGCCGTCGCGACAAACTTTGTTCCGTGACACGGAACAACATGGGCGGCAGCATGCTGGAGAAGGCGGCCCGGATCTTGGAATGCTTCCCGCCGACCGGTGGCCCGTACCGTCTGACGGAACTCGCCGAACGGTCGGGCCTGCCCAAGCCGACCGTCCACCGGCTCGCCGCGGACCTGGTGGCCCTCGGCTGGCTGGAGCGCTCGGGCGCCCACTACCGGCTCGGCGCGAAGCTGTTCGAACTCGGCTCGCTGGTCCCGCACCGGCGTGATCTGCGGGAGGCGGCGTTGCCGTTCCTGCAGGACCTCTTCGAGGCCACCCGCGAGACCGTCCACCTCGGCGTCCGGGAGGGCCTGGAGGTGGTCTACCTGGAGCGCATCCACGGCCACGAGGCCCTGCAACTGCCCTCCCGCATCGGCGGCAGCCTCCCGCTGACCTGCACCGGAGTGGGCAAGGCCCTGCTCGCCTTCTCCGGCGCCGAACTCGCCGACGAGGTCTTCTCCAGCCCGCTGCCGAGCCTCACCCCGCACTCGATCACCGACCCGGCGCGGCTGCGCATGACGCTGGAGAAGATCCAGGTCTCCGGCCTGGCCTACGAGGAGCAGGAGGCCGCCCTCGGCGTGAGCTGCATCGCGGCACCGGTGTTCGCCGGCGGCACGGCCGTGGCCGCCCTCTCGGTCGCCGTCCCCCGCTCCCGCTTCCGCCCCGCCCAACTGGCCCCAGCCGTGAGAACAGCGGCCCTGGGCCTGTCCCGCAGCCTGCGCGGCGGCGTCTGAGGCCCTGCTCCGCGACGAGCCCCACGGCGCTACGGCCTCACAGCCTCACAGCCTCACAGCCCCACAGCCCTACGGCCCCACAGCCCTACGGCCCCACAGCCCTACGGCCCCACAGCCCTACGGCCCCACGGCCCCACAGCCCCACAGCCCTACGACCGGGCCGTCGCCTGGGCCGGCAGGGTGACCGTCACCGTCAGGCCCCTGCCCGGGGCCGTGGACACCGTCACCTCGCCGCCGTGCGCCTGGACCACGCCCTGCACGATCGCCATGCCCAGCCCGCTGCCCGCGCCCCCTCCGGCGCGGAAGAACCGGTCGAAGACGCGGGCCGCGTCCTCCTCCGCCAGCCCCGGACCCTCGTCCGCGACACACAGCCGTACGAGCCCGTCCGTCCGCTCCACCCCCAGCCGCACCGGCACGTCGGCGGGCGTGTGCGTGCGCACGTTGCCCACCAGGTTGCCGAGCACCTGCCGCAGCCCCGACTCGTCGGCGCGCACCAGCAGGGAGCCGTCGGCGCCGACCGAGATCGGCCGCTCCGGCTGCTGCACCCGCAGGTCCTCGGCCGCTTCCCGCATCAGGCGGCTGACGTCGACGTTGCGGAACCGCAGCTCGGGCCGCTGGTCGAGGCGGGCCAGCGTGAGCAGCTCGTCGACCAGCCGCCCCATGCGGTCGGTCTCCGCCAGCACCCGGTCCCAGGCCCGCCGCCGCTCCGCCGGATCGCTCAGCATGCCCTTGTCGTACAGCTGGAGGTAGCCGCGGATCGCGGACAGCGGGGTGCGCAGCTCGTGCGAGGCGTCCGCGACGAAGCGGCGCAGCTGGGCCGCGCTGTCCTCGCGCGTGCGGTACGCCGACTCGACCTGGTGCAGCATCGAGTTCAGGGCGAGCCGCAGCTGTTCCACCTCCTGCGTCGGATGGTGGCTGGAGGGCACCCGCCGGGTCAGGTCGCCCTCGGCGATCGCCGACGAGGTCTCCACCATGTCCTCCAGCGGCCGCATCCGGCGGCTCACCGACACCATCGTCAGCCAGGCCAGCAGCATCAGCAGCAGCGTGCCGATGGTGAGGTCGAGCTTGAGGGCCTTGGCGATGCCCCGGTGCAGGGCCTCCGTGGAGCTGGCCATCAGCACGAACGTGCCGTCGGCGAGCGGGGTCGCGGTGGCGCGGTAGGAGGCGCCGTGCACGGTCACCGAGTGCGGCCCGGCGCCCCGCGCCAGGCCGCCCGGGTCGCGGACGGCCTCCGCGAGGGCCCGCTGCGCCCCGGTCGGCCTGAACCCCATGACGCTCAGCGGCTCCCCGTGCCCGTCGACCGCCGCGAAGATCGAGTCCGGCGTCGACCGTTCGTCGGTGTGCTCCGGCGCCAGCCGCTCACGGACGAACCCCAGCACGCTCAGAGAGTCGATCTCGCGCAGCGTCAGCTGCGAACCGCCCAGCGAATCACGGGTCTTGGTCAGCTCGGTGTCGACCTGGTCGAGCAGGTAGTACCGCATGCCCATCAGGCTGACCGCGGTCGCCGCGACGATGCCGAGCGCGAGCAGCGCCACGTTCGCCATGGTCAGCTTGGCCCGCAGCGAGTGCAGGCCCCGTCTGCAGCGCGGCCGCGGGACCCTCACGCGAGCCCGTATCCCACCCCGCGCCGGGTGGTGATCACCGGCGCCCCCAGGGTGTCCAGCTTGCGCCGCAGATAGCTGATGTAGGTCTCCACGACCGTCGACTCGGTCGGGGCGTGCTCGTACTGCCAGACATGGCGCAGCAGTTGCTCCTTGGAGACGGTCCGGCCGCCGTTGCGCACCAGGAAGCGCAGCAGCGCGTACTCGGTGGGGGTGAGCTCGACGGTGCGTCCCGCGCGGTGGACGCTGTACGTCGTCTCGTCCAGCTCCAGGTCGCCGTACCGGAGCGGCGGCCGCTGCGGCAGCACGTCGGCGGGCCGGGTGCGCCGCAGCACCGCACTGATCCGGGCGACCACCTCGTCGATGTTGAACGGCTTGGTGATGTAGTCGTCGCCGAAGCCCAGCGCGCCGACGATGTCGGCGGGCGCGTCGCGTGCGGTGAGGAACACCAGCGCCAGCTCGGGCCGCTCGGCGCGCAGGCGGCGGCCCAGGGCGCGGCCGTCGCCGTCCGGGAGCATGACGTCGAGCAGGGCGGCGTCGATCGGGGCCGCTCCGCGCGGGCCCGGCCGGGCGGGGGAGCCGGCCCGCTCGACGAGCGCGAGCGCCTCCCGGACGCTGCCCGCCGTCAGCACCTCGAAGCGGTGGTAGCGCAGGGCGATGGCAAGGACGTCCGCGATGCTCGGCTCGTCCTCCACCACCAGTACCGTGCCGGGAACCGTCGTCATGCCCACCAGTATCGGGCGGGGCGCCGGGGGCCGGGCGTGATACCTCTTTGGAGTTCCTTGAGAGTCGAGCGGGCCGGCGCCCACGCGCGCGTGGCGGCGCCGATGCTGTTGCCCTGACCCCGGGGGACGGACCGAGCGACTGAGGAGCTGTTGAAGTTGGCGGCATTGGCACGCTGGTGCTACCGGCACCGGCTGGTGGTCCTTTTGCTGTGGGTGGGGACGCTGTTCGGGCTGGGCTTCTCGGCCTCGGCCGCGGGCACGGACTACGCGAACGTCTTCTCCCTCCCCGACACGGACTCCAAGAGCGCCTTCGACCTGATGCAGAAGGCGTTCCCGGACACCGCCGGCGACACCGACACGGTGGTGTGGAAGGTCGACGAGGGCACGGTGAGGGACCAGGCGGTACGGTCCCGGATCCAGCCCGCCCTCGACGACATCGCGAAGATGCCCGGCGTCGGCGCGGTGACCGGCCCGTACACCGGGCCCCGGGGCGCGGCGCAGATCAGCCGCGACGGGAAGATCGCCTACGCCCAGGTGACCTTCGCCAAGCGCGCGAACGAGGTGCCCAAGGAACTCGTCCAGGACGTGGTCGACACCGCGCAGGAGGCCCGGCGCGACGGCCTCCAGGTCGAGTTGGGGGGCCAGGCGATCTGGCGCGTGCAGGAGCCGCCGCAGGGCCTGTCGGAGATGGTCGGCATCGTCGCGGCGGCCGTGGTGCTGTTCCTGGCCTTCGGCTCGCTGGTGGCGATGCTGCTGCCGATCGCGATCGCGGTGTTCGGCGTCGGCACGGGCCTGTTCTCCACCCAGCTCCTCAGCCACACGTTCGAGATCCCCGACATCGCCCCGCTGCTCGCCTCCCTGATCGGCCTCGGCGTCGGCATCGACTACGCCCTGTTCATCGTCACCCGGCACCGCCGCGGCATCCTGCGCGGCATGGATCCCGAGGACGCCGCGGTCACGGCCCTCAACACCTCCGGCCGCGCGGTGCTGTTCGCGGGCGGCACGGTGTGCATCGCGCTGGCGGGCATGCTGGTGACGCGTCTGCGGTTTCTGGACGGCGTGGTCGTCGGCACTTCGCTGACGGTGGTGCTGAGCGTGCTGGCGGCCACCACCCTGCTCCCGGCCCTGCTCGGCTTCCTCGGCCCGCGGGTCCTCAGCCGCCGCCAGCGCCGCCGGCTCGCCGCCGAGGGAACCGCCGAGCCGGAGAAGGCGAGCGGACTCGCGGCCCGCTGGTCGTCGAAGGTCGAGAAGCGCCCCGTCGGCATCGCCGTGCTCGCGCTGGTCGTGATGGCCGTCCTCGCCGTCCCCGTGCTGTCGCTGCGCCTCGGCGCCACCGACCAGGGAAACGACGAAGCGTCCAGCACCACCAGGAAGGCGTACGACCTGCTCGCCGAGGGCTTCGGGCCCGGCTTCAACGGCCCGCTCCAGGTGGTCGCCGTCAGCGGCGACACCGCCACGCTGGTCAAGGACATCCAGGACACGGCCGGGGTCGCCCGGGTCACCGCGCTGCCGCCCGCGAAGGGCGTGACGGTGATCCAGGTCATGCCGACCACGTCACCGCAGTCCAAGGAGACCGACCGGCTGATCGACACCCTGCGCGACGACGTGATCCCGCGGGCGGGCGCACAGGCGCACGTGGGCGGTGTGACGGCCGTGTCGAAGGACTTCGCGTCGGTGACCGGCGACCGTCTGCCCCTCTTCATCGCGACGATCATCGGGCTGGGCTTCCTGCTGCTCCTGATCGCCTTCCGTTCCCTGGTGGTGCCGCTGACGGCCGCGCTGATGAACCTGATCGCCGCGGCGTCCTCCTTCGGCGTGCTGGTCGCGGTCTACCAGTGGGGCTGGGGCCTGGACCTGCTCGGCCTCGGCAAGGAGGGCCCGATCAACGCCTTCCTGCCGGTCATCATGCTGTCGCTGCTGTTCGGCCTGTCCATGGACTACCAGGTGTTCCTGGTGAGCCGCATGCACGAGGAGTGGGTGCACACCCGCGACAACGCGCGGGCGGTCCGCGTCGGCCTGGCCGAGACCAGCCGCGTGATCAACTCCGCGGCCCTGATCATGGTCTGCGTGTTCCTGGCGTTCGTCCTCAGCGGCAACTCGGGCGCGGCGATGGCGGGCGTGGGCCTGGCCGCCGCGGTGGCGCTCGACGCCTTCGTGCTGCGTACGGCGCTGGTGCCGGCCGTGATGCACCTGGTGGGCACGTCCAACTGGTGGCTGCCGGGCTGGCTGGAGAAGCGGCTGCCGCACCTGGCGGTGGAGCCCAAGGAGGAGGACGTGGAAGCGGCGGCCGAGCCGGGCCCCGCCTCGGTGATCCACGGCTTCGTCCGCACGCCGGACGGTGAGCCGGTGGAGGACGCCTCGGTGACGCTGATGTCGAAGGGCGGCCGTCAGCTGGACCGCGTGACGTCCCTGGCGGACGGCTCGTACATCGTGTCGGTGCCGGGTCCGGGGGCGTACCTGCTCGCGGTGACGGCGTCTTCGCACGGGACGCGGGCGAGGCACGTGGTGGTCACGGAGGGACCATTGGTGTACGACGTGGAGTTGACCGAGGGCGAGGTGGACGCGGTCAACTAGCTTTCTTCTGCCCGGCCTTGAGGATCTGGTCGACGTCGAGGGTGACCTTGGCGCCGATGGAGTCGGGCAGGGTTACGAGGTCCCCGGGGGCGTGCGGGCGGTGGTACTGGTACGCCCCCCCGACGGGTTCCGCGAGCACGTGAAGACGCTGGTGTTTGCGGTCGACGACGACGTAGACCGGCACCTCGGCCTCCGCGTAGGCGGCGACCTTCGTCTTGAGGTCGTCCTTCCAGTTTCCGGAGGTGACCTCCAGGACGAGACGGAAGCAGACCGGGTCGTACGCGTTGTTCTCGATGTAGTGGTCGTCGATGTCGGCGTCGACGACCACGAGGTCGGGGATGGCGTAGTCCTCGGCACCGGTCGGCAGCCAGAGCCCGACGTTCTGCAGGACCTCGGTCTCAGCGCCGTGCAGTCCGGCGTCGATGAAGGGGATCATGAGGCCGGTCAGGGCGCGGGCGTGGGGGGCATCCGGGGATGGGGTCACGAGGAGGTGGCCTCCGATGATCTCGACGCGGTAGCCCGGATGGCGCTCCATGATCTCGTCGGCGAGGGCCGTGAGCGAGAACGGCTCGTCGTCGTCGAAGGGCTGCTCGACGGATGCAGCGGACATCGCGTGCCTCCTAGGGGCTGGTGTCGAGAACATCATCGTAGGCAGGCGCGGCACCGGGCGTCCCGTTCGAACCGCTTCACCCGAAAGTGATCACTCGCCCTGCCGCGCCTTGACCGCCGGATCCGGCATCACCTTCGTCATCCCCGGCAGGAAGTCCGTGAACAGCTCGTGCACCTCCCGCACCAGCGGCCGCAGCACCCGGAACCGGGACAGCGACACCCCGCGGGCCGTCAGCCGCGCGCCCCGCTCCGCCAGCCGGTAACTGCGCTCGCGGCCCTCCGTCCGGTCGAAGATCCAGTACAGCACGAGCCCCATCTGGGAGAGCCACATCAGCTCGGGCAGGACGTCCCGCAGGTCCTCCGGCACCTTGGTCCTGGTCGCGCCGGCCAGGACCTGCCGGTGGACGGAGACCGCCTCCACGCGCGCGTGCTCCGACTCGGGGGAGAAGGGGCTGAGCGGGCTGTCGGGATCGGCGGCGTTCTTGAAGAACTGCACCGCGAACTCGTGGTACGGCGTGGCGATGTCCAGCCACGCCTTCAGCACGCCGGCGAGCCGTGCCTCCAGGTCGGTCTCCCGCGCCAGCACCTCCCGCACCGCCACCTGGTGCTCGGCGGCGATCCGGTCGTAGAAGCCCTGGATCAGGTGCTCCTTGCCCGCGAAGTAGTAGTACGCGTTGCCGACGGAGACCCCGGCCTCCTGGGCGATGGCCCGCATCGTCGTCCGGTCGTAACCGCGTTCCCGGAACAGCCGCATCGCGGTCTCGAGGATGAGCGTGCGGGTCTGCTCGGACTTGGTGGACGGCGTCGGACCCGCTTCGGGGCCCTCGTTCTTCGCGGGCACGGTAGGAGAGCCTAACCACGGCTTCTGTGCCGCGCGCCGCTCGGGCATGATGATCGGGTAGGTCATCGTATCTTCGCGTGTCCCCGGACGACACGCCCGCCACAGGAGCAGTTCCCTTGAGTGAAACGCCGCCCGCACCGGGCCCGCAGGACTCCGGCCCCCAGGGCCCGCACGGACCGGGTCCCTACGGACCGGGTCCCCAGGGCCCCTACGGACCCGGTCCTGCCGGGTACGGCCAGCCCGGCGCGGCCGGGTACGGCCAGCCGGGCGCGTACGCCTACGGCCAGCCGCCCTACGGCGCCGCCGCCCCGTTCGACCCGAACGCCCCGTACGGCTACGACCCCTACGGGCGCCCGTACTCCGACAAGTCGAAGATCATCGCCGGTGTCCTCCAGCTCACCCTGGGCACCCTCGGGGTCGGCCGGTTCTACATCGGCAACGTCGGCATGGGCCTCGCGCAGCTGTTCACCTGCGGCGGCCTGGGGATCTGGGCACTGATCGACGGCATCATGCTGCTGGTGAGCGAGGGTCAGACCGACGCCCAGGGACGCGTTCTGCGTGGCTGAAACACCGTCCGCCCCGCTATCCGTGCTGCGCGCGCCGGCGACGGCGCCGCTCGCGGTGCTCGTCGCGGGCGCGGCCGGTGCCGCCTACCTCTACGGCGTGGATCCGCACCAGCCCGGCCACCTGCTGCCCCGCTGCCCCTTCCGTCTCGTCACGGGTCTGCTCTGCCCCGCCTGCGGGGGGACCCGCATGGCGTACGACCTGATGCACGGTGACTTCGCGGCGGCCTGGCTGGACAACAGGGCGCTCCTGCTCGCCTCGCCCTTCGCCCTCGCCCTGCTGGCCCGCTGGATCCTGGAGGGCCTGCGCGGCCGCCGCTGGCAGCCGGCCCTGAGCCGCCGGGCGCAACTGCTGGTCCTCGCGGTGGCGGTGGCGTGGACGGTGGCGCGCAACGTCGTCTGAGCCTGGTCCAGGCCAGTGACGGAATTTGATCACGGAACAAGAACGAATTTTCGCCACCACTCCCCTCTTGCGCTCCCGCCTCTCTAAGCTCGCTGGTCACGGGGGGAATAACGGCGCGGGGGCATCGTGACGTCGTGACGTGATCCCTCCTGGGTCAAGACCGGACCTATCCCATCCGGTTCTCTCATCTCGACTTACACGCCAGGAGCAGTGCCATGACCGTCCCCACTCCCCAGTCCCCCTACGGCAACGACCCGCAGGGCCGCCCCTACTCCGAGAAGTCCAAGATCGTCGCGGGTGTCCTGCAGATCGTCCTGGGCGGCTTCGGTGCCGGACGCTTCTACGTCGGCAACACCGGCGTGGCGATCGCCCAGCTGTTCACCTGCGGCGGCCTGGGCGTCTGGGCGCTGATCGACGGCATCATGTTCCTCACCAGCAACGACCGCACCGACTCGCAGGGCCGCGTGCTCCGCGGCTGACCGCCGTCGTTTCCGTGCCCGAGGGGCCGCTCCCACCGCATGCCACCGCATGGGCGCGGCCCCTCGGGCTGTCCGCGGTAGCCGCCGGGCAACACCGTCGGGAGGCGCAGCCGGAAAAGGCCCTGCCCCCGGTGTGTCACCGGGGGCAGGGCCCGTGTCGCCGTGGCGGGGACGGCGCAGGGGTGGCTCAGTAGCGGCGCGTGATCAGCGCTCGCTTGACCTCCGCGATCGCCTTCGTGACCTCGATGCCGCGCGGGCAGGCGTCCGTGCAGTTGAAGATCGTGCGGCAGCGCCAGACGCCGTCGCGGTCGTTGAGGATCTCCAGCCGCTGCTCGGCGGCCTCGTCACGCGAGTCGAAGATGAAGCGGTGCGCGTTGACGATGGCGGCCGGGCCGAAGTACTGGCCGTCGCTCCAGAACACCGGGCACGAGGAGGTGCAGGCGGCGCACAGGATGCACTTCGTGGTGTCGTCGAAGCGCTCGCGGTCCTCGGCCGACTGCAGACGCTCGCGCGTCGGCTCGTTGGTGTCCTTCGTGATCAGGAAGGGCATCACGTCCCGGTACGCCTGGAAGAACGGCTCCATGTCGACGACCAGGTCCTTCTGGACCGTCAGGCCTTTTATGGGCTCGACCGTGATCGGCTTCTCGGGGTTGATGTCCTTGATCAGCGTCTTGCACGCCAGGCGGTTCTTGCCGTTGATCCGCATCGCGTCCGAGCCGCAGATGCCGTGGGCGCAGGAACGGCGGAAGGTCAGCGTGCCGTCCAGTTCCCACTTGATCTTGTGGAGACCGTCGAGGACGCGCTCCTTGGGGTCGATCTCCAGCTGGAAGTCTTCCCAGGTCGCCTCGGCCGAGATCTCCGGGTTGAACCGGCGGATCCGGAAGGTGACCGTGATGTAGGGCGACGCGGCCGCGCCCGCCTCCACCTTGTCCAGAACAGGGGTTGCCATCAGTACTTACGCTCCATCGGCTGGTAGCGGGTCTGGACGACCGGCTTGTAGTCGAGACGGACGGTTTCCGACCCGTCGGCGCCGACCTCGCGGTACGCCATGGTGTGGCGCATGAAGTTGACGTCGTCGCGGTTGGGGTAGTCCTCGCGGTAGTGACCGCCGCGGGACTCCTTGCGGGCCAGCGCGGACACCGCCATGACCTCGGCCAGGTCGAGCAGGTTGCCCAGCTCGATCGCCTCCAGGAGGTCCGTGTTGAACCGCTTGCCCTTGTCCTGGATCGCCACGTTCTTGTAGCGCTCGCGCAGCTCGGCGATCTTCTCGACCGCCGTCTTGATCGTCTGCTCGGTGCGGAACACCATGACGTTGGCGTCCATGGTCTCCTGCAGCTCGCGGCGGATCACCGACACCCGCTCGGTGCCCGTGGACTCGCGCAGCCGCTCGATCTGCGAGACGACGAACTCGGCCGGGTTCTCCGGCAGTTCGACGTAGTCGGCCTGCCGGCTGTAGTCCGCCGCGGCGATGCCGGCCCGGCGCCCGAAGACGTTGATGTCGAGCAGGCTGTTGGTGCCCAGGCGGTTGGCGCCGTGCACCGACACGCAGGCGACCTCGCCGGCCGCGTACAGGCCGGGGACGACGGTGGTGTTGTCCGCCAGGACCTCGCCCTCGACGTTGGTCGGGATGCCGCCCATCGCGTAGTGCGCGGTCGGCTGGATCGGGATCGGGTCCGTGTAGGGCTCGATGCCGAGGTAGGTCCGCGCGAACTCGGTGATGTCGGGCAGCTTCGCGTCCAGCTGCTCCGGCGGGAGGTGGGTGAGGTCGAGGTAGACGTGGTCGCCCTCGGGACCGCAGCCGCGGCCTTCGCGGATCTCCGTGTAGATGGAGCGGGAGACGACGTCGCGGGAGGCGAGGTCCTTCATGACCGGCGCGTACTTCTCCATGAAACGCTCGCCGTCCTTGTTGCGCAGGATGCCGCCCTCACCGCGGGCGCCCTCCGTCAGCAGGATGCCCATGCGCCAGATGCCGGTCGGGTGGAACTGGAAGAACTCCATGTCCTCCAGCGGGATGCCCCGCCGGTACACGGCCGCCTGGCCGTCACCGGTCAGCGTGTGCGCGTTCGACGTCACCTTGAAGAACTTGCCGCAGCCGCCGGAGGCGTAGATCACGGCCTTCGCCTGGAAGACGTGGATCTCGCCGGTCGCCAGCTCGTAGGCGACCACACCGGCCGACTTCTTGACGCCGTCGACCTCGGTGATCAGCTGGTCCAGGACGTAGAACTCGTTGAAGAACTCCACGCCCTCCTTGACGCAGTTCTGGTACAGCGTCTGGAGGATCATGTGGCCGGTGCGGTCGGCCGCGTAGCAGGACCGGCGGACCGGGGCCTCGCCGTGGTTGCGGGAGTGACCGCCGAAGCGGCGCTGGTCGATGGTGCCGTCCGGGGTCCGGTTGAACGGCAGGCCCATCTTCTCCAGGTCGAGGACGGAGTCGATGGCCTCCTTCGCCAGGATCTCGGCGGCGTCCTGGTCGACCAGGTAGTCACCGCCCTTGACCGTGTCGAAGGTGTGCCACTCCCAGTTGTCCTCCTCCACGTTGGCGAGCGCGGCGGCCATGCCGCCCTGCGCGGCGCCCGTGTGGGAGCGGGTCGGGTAGAGCTTGGTGAGCACGGCGGTGCGGCTGCGCTTGGTGGCCTCGATGGCGGCGCGCATGCCGGCACCGCCGGCGCCGACGATTACGGTGTCGTACTTGTGGATCTTCATGATTCTCGCAGCCCCGTGCCTAGCGGATGTTCGGGTCGAAGGTGAAGATCACCAGCGTGCCCAGCAGGATGGTGAACACCGTGGCGGTGTAGAGCAGGCCCTTCAGCCACAGCCGGGTGTTCGCGCGCTCCGCGTAGTCGTTGATGACCGTGCGCAGGCCGTTGGCGCCGTGCAGCATCGCCAGCCACAGCATCAGCAGGTCCCAGACCTGCCAGAACGGGGAGGCCCAGCGGCCGGCCACGAAGGCGAAGCCGATCTTGGAGACGCCGCCGTCCAGCACGAGCTGGATCAGCAGGTGGCCCAGGACCAGGACGACGAGGACGACGCCCGACAGGCGCATGAACAGCCACGCCGCCAGCTCGAAGTTGCCCCGGGTGGACTTGGGGGTCTTCTTGGTGCGCTTGCGCGGCGCCTCGATGAGCGGCGCCGGGTTGTCGACGCCGTAGACGGAGCCGCCCTCGACGGGGCCGATGCCCGAAGCGGTGGATTCAGTGGTCGCCATGGATCTCAGCTCCCGAACAGTTCACGAGCGGCGTGGCCGAGGACGGGGTAGACCGCCCCGAGCATCAGCACGACCCAGATGCCGACGACGGACCAGAGCATCTGCTTCTGGTAGCGCGGGCCCTTCGACCAGAAGTCGACGGCGATGACGCGCAGGCCGTTGAGCGCGTGGAAGAGGATGGCGGCCACGAGGCCGTACTCCAGCGCGGCGACGATCGGGGTCTTGTAGGTGGCTACGACCTTGTCGTAGTCCTCGGGGGAGACACGGACGAGAGCGGTGTCCAGCACGTGAACGAACAGGAAGAAGAAGATGAGGACGCCGGTGACTCGGTGAGCCACCCAGGACCACATTCCTTCCCGGCCGCGGTACAGCGTTCCAGCCGGCACGGAATTCCCTCCGGGAGCGGGGATTGGGGCCGCGCCGGCTTGTGCTGTCGGTCGGGCCCGGCCGGGTACGGTCCACCGGCCCCCAGCATCGTAGCCACCGTTCGCCGCGGTGCTTACTCCGGGTCTACTGGTGTGATCGAAGTGGCACGCGGATGGGCGAGCGCCGACGGCTTGTGGTGCGGCCTGTGCTGTCGGGTGTCGCAAGCTGTGCCGTTGTGGCAGGTCGTGCCGGCGCGGCGGGGCCGCGCGCCGGTCACCGCCCGGTGTTCCCCAGGGACTGCGCCAGCCGTTGCCCGGCCAGCCGCCGCAGCTCGTCCGCCGCGACGGTCCGTTCCTCCTCCGGATCGTTCGCCAACCGTGACCGGATGCCCTCCAACACGTGATCCAGCGTCTCGTCCGGACCGAGACCGGCCAGGCAGATGACGAAGGTGTGGCCGAACCGGGCCTGGTAGGCGGCGTACGCCGCGCTCAGCGCGGTGTGGGCCGCGGAGTACGTGTCGTCGGGGAGGGCGGCCGGCGTCTCCGCGGCCAGGGCCGCCGCCAGATCGTCGGGGGCCAGGTCGTACGCCGCCTCGTCGGCCGCGGCCAGCAGGGACCCGGCGTCCGGGTAGGGCCGGTGGTCGGTCAGGCGGCGGGCCCAGGGCGGGCTGTGGAGGCAGGCGAGGAGGAGCCGCCGTGCCTCGTCCGCGGACGCGGAATTGAAGTCGTCCAGCGCGGTCGCGGACGACGGGATGCGGGTCTGCTCGGGCAGCGCCGGTATGGCGGTCCGGCCGGGAAGGTGTGTGGGCGTCACGTGTTTCGGCAGGGGAATCTGTGAGGGGAGTGGCGCAACGTTATCGAGAGGGGGCGTGACGTGTCCGACGGATGCCCGAATTTCACCCGCACGGGTAAATTTGGGAACGCCTTGTGGACGCATGCCGCCCCCGGAGGGACTTAGGTTTGGCGCTGTGAGTCAGCACAGGCGCCGCCCACCGGCGCGGACAGTCAAGCACAGGCGGATGATCGTCGCGGGCGCGTTCGCCGGGACGGTCGGGCTCGCGGCGGGCCTGGGTCTCTGGGCCTCCGGCGACGACGGCGGGCCGGCGGGCGCGGCGGGGCAGCCGTCGGACGCCGGGAACGCGGGCGCGTCCACTGTCTCCGGCAGCGGCGGCCGGGCCCCGAGCCCGAGCCGCACGTATCCCCTCTCGCAGGCCCCGCGCACCATTCCCGCCGTCCGCTCCCACACCGCGGCCCACGGGCCGGGCTGGCGTCCGGCGCGCGGGCAGCGGGTGGTGGTGAACGCCGCGGGCCTCGCGGACGAGGGCCGGCTGATCGCCTCCGAGCTGGGGCTGACGTACGCGGGCGAGAAGGGCGACGCGCGCCCCGGCGACGTGCGCCTCGAGCTGAACCGCGGCGGCGGCGCGGACCCGGAGTCGTACACCATGACCGTGCGCGGCGGGCGGGTGACCATCAGCGCCCCGGCGGACGCGGGCGTCTTCTACGGCACGCGCACGCTCAAGCAGGAGGTGCGCGGCGGTTCCGCGGCGCCCGAGGGCGTGGTGCGGGACGAGCCCGCCAAGCCGGTGCGCGGGTTCATGCTGGACATCGCCCGCAAGCACTTCACGGCCGGCTGGATCGAGGCCCGGGTCCGGGAGCTGGGCGACCTGAAGTTCAACCAGCTGGGGCTGCACTTCTCCGACGACCAGGGGTTCCGGATCGAGTCCGGCACGCACCCGGAGGTCGTCTCCCGCGAGCACCTGACGAAGGCGCAGGTCAGGAAGATCGTGGCGCTGGCCCGGAGCCGGCACATCACCGTCGTGCCCGAGATCGACTCGCCCGGCCACCTCGGCGCGGTGATCGCCGCGCACCCCGAGCTGCAGCTGCGCAACGCGCAGGGCGTGGCGGCGAGCGGGGCCGTCGACATCTCCAAGCCCGCCGCCGCCCGGCTCGTCGACGACCTGCTCGACGAGTACGCCGACCTCTTCCCCGGCGATCAGTGGAACCTCGGCGGCGACGAGTACCGGGCGCTGATGGCGTCCAGCCCGGAGACCGCCTACCCGCAGCTGGCCGCGGCCGCCCGGCAGCGGTACGGCTCCGGCGCGAACGTCGCCGACCTGACCACCGGCTGGCTCAACGACCGCGCCGACACCGTCCGCGCGCACGGCCGCACGATGCGCGCGTGGAACGACGGCTTCTTCCGCAGCTCGTCCGTGCGGCCCGCGGCGGACCTCCGGGTCGGGTACTGGACCGGCAAGGAGTACGGCGCGCGGCAGCCGCTGGAGTACCTGAGCGCGGGCCGCGAGGTCGTCAACTACAACGACGAGTTCCTCTACTACGTCCTCGGGCAGCCGAACGCCTTCGTCTACCCGACCGGGCAGCGCATCTACGAGGCGTGGACCCCGCGCGTCCTGCGCGGCACCCAGGCGGTGCCGGCGAAGTACGACGGGCAGATCCTCGGCGGGTCCTTCGCGGTGTGGTGCGACCTCGCGAACTCGCAGAGCGAGGCCCAGGTCGCGGCCGGGATCCGGATGCCGCTGCGGGCGACGGTGCAGAAGCTGTGGAACCCCGGACCGCCGAAGCAGAGCTGGGCGCGGTTCAAGGCGCTGGCCGACCGCCTGGGCTGACCGGCCGGGTTCGGTCCGCCCGGGCCGGCCCGCTGGGGCACGGGTTGCCCGATACGGCTGCGCCATCCACGCGGCGCTGTTGCGCAGGGCCGGGGGCGGCACCGCGCGGAGGTGGAAGTGCATGCTCATCAGTGAGCAGAGCGCAGCGGGAGGCCCGACCGTCACACTCCCGGGGCCTTGATCGGCGTGACGATTCGTGGCACCACCACGCTCTTGGTGATGTGACGACGATGACACAGCGGGAGACGCAGCAGGACACGAGGCCCTCGGCCGCGGTGAAGCCGGTGCGGTGGGCGGCGGACGCGGTGGCGGCCATGCGGGAGGGGGCGCGGGTGCGTCTCGACTACTCGGCGCAGAGCCTGTGGCGGGTGGACCGGATGATCGACGAGATACGCCGGGAGCAGCCGCCGTACGCCGCCGTGGACCAGGTACTGCGCGGCTTCGGCGCGTACGCCGGTGAGGTGATCGTGCGGCAGACCGGCGCCGAGTGGTGGGCGTCCGGCGGCGACCACTGGATCCGCACGCCGGACGGGCGGCTGTGGGACCCCATCGACGAGGCCCGGCGCTGCTTCGCCGGCCAGGGCTCGCTGCGGCTGCTGTGCCGCGACGCGACCGGCGCCGCCGGTCAGGCGTGACGACGGGCCGGGCGCCCGCCCCGAGGGCCGGGCGCCCGCCCCGGTGGACCGGCGGGCGGACGGCTACTTGACGTAGACCAGGCCGTCCGTGGTGATCGTGGGCCGGCCGCTGGTGCCGACGACCACGATCTTCACCGTGCGCTGGGCGCTGCCGGACCAGGTCTTCGTCCAGATCGCCTGGCGGTACAGCGTGGTCGACGACTTCAGGTCGACCGTGGCGGTCCTGACGCCGTCGACGTAGACGTACGCCTGACCGGAGCTCGACGCCCGGGAGACCACCCAGGAGGCGGAGCGGCCGGTGAAGGTCCAGCTCAGGCTCGCGCCCGTGGAACCGCTGGAGTACGACTTGCCGCCGAGGTAGCCGGTGGAGGAACGGGCCGTCCAGCTGCCGGACTTGACCGCGGAGGTCTCCTGGAGGATCACCGGCGTGTACGAGGGCGAGGACGTGCGGTAGTTGCCGGCGTGGTCGTACGCCCGCATCTGCCACGTCGTGGCGGTGCCGGACGGGGCCGTGCGGCTGGAGGCGGTGGTCGTCGGGCCGTAGGTGGCGGTCGTCGGCGACAGCAGCTTCACGGACTTCAGCGCGGTGTTGTCGGTGGCCTTCCAGCCGAGGGTGACCGGGACGGCGCTCGTGTCGACGGTGCCGGTGCGCAGCGAGATCTTCGGGGTCGTGGTGAACGCCGGCGCGGTGGTCTCCGCCACGACGTTCAGCGCGGCCGAGGTGGTGGCCCTGCCGGACTGGTGCACGGCGCGCACGGCGACGGTGTGGCCGCCCGGCGGGAGTGTGGCGCTCGCGGACGTGGCGGTGCCGGCGACGGAGGTGACGGCCTTGCCGTCGACCAGCAGCTCGAACCCGGAGATCAGCGAGCCCGGCGTGGCGGTGGACCAGTGGGCGGTCACGGCGCCCTTGGTGTAGTACGTCGAGCCGGACAGGCCCGCGCCGGACAGCGAGGTGACCTTCAGGTCCTGCACCGGGCCGGACGCCCAGGCGCGGACGGTCGGCAGCTGCGCGTACAGCGAGCCGCCGGGGCACTGGGTGTTGTAGCCGTCCCGGTGGCCGGAGATCCGCTGGAAGGTGTACGAGCTGCCCGCGGTGAAGCTCGTGCCGGAGTGGTTCGTCTGGCTCGCGCCCGCCTTCAGCTGCACGCTGGTGGCGGGGTCGGCGCCGTACTGGCCGAGCTTCCAGGCCGCGACGCGGGCGACCGAGGCCAGGGCCGCGTTGGTGGCGCCGGTGGTGGTGTAGTCGCCGAGCACCGCGATGCCCGCGGACTCCCGGTTCCAGCCGTAGGTGTGCGCGCCGAGCACCGGCAGGTCGACGCCGCCCTTGCGGCCCTCGAAGACGGTGCCGCACTTGTCGACCAGGAAGTTGTAGCCGATGTCGTTCCAGCCGTTGGTCTGCGTGTGGTACGCGTAGACGCCCCGCACGATGGCCGCCGAGTCGGAGCACGCGTAGTCGTTCGCGCCGTCGGTGTGGTGGACGAAGACGGCCTTCACGTCGGCGTTGTACTCCGACGGGTCGGGGCTGAGCGACTCGTCGGCGCCCCAGTCGGCGCGCGGGACGATCGGCGGCTCGGGCACGGTGGACGGCGGCGCGGTGGGCGCGGTGGGCGCGGTGCTCGACGGGCTCTCGGACGCGGACGCGGACGCGGACGGCGACGCGGAGTCGGAGGCCGGCGCCGAGTCGGACGGGGCGGCGCTGTCCGTGGGCGCGGCGCTGTCCGTCGGTGCGGCGCTGTCGGTGGGCGCGGCGCTGTCGGTGGGTGTCCCGGCCGCCACGAACGCGGCCGGCTCGGCGGCCTTCGCCTCGGCGTCCGTCACCACCCCGGGGTCCACGAGGCTGACCTCGATCCCCTTGGGCAGAGCGGAGCCGGCGGAGCCGTCCCGCTGGACGACCCGCACCTGCACGCCGTCGGAGGGGCCGACCCACAGCGGCTCGGACGCGCCGCGCGCACGGGCCCGCGCCCGCGGGTCCTCCAGCGGGTCGGCGTCCGTCTCCAGGTCCTGCCAGGCACTCCACTCGCCGGTCCCCAGGGCGCGGGTGCGCACCTGGGCCGTGCCGTGCAGCCGCTGGCCGGCGTCCGCCCAGGAGACGCCGAGCATCGAGAACTGCTCGGTCCGCGTGCGCGGCAGCTCCCGCTCCCCGCCCGCGGTGGCCCTCAGCGGCAGGTCGTGGACGCGCACCGGCCGCTTGGCCCGCCCCGCGGCCCCGCCGTCGCCGGACGGGCTGGCGACGGCGTAGGTGACCACGCCCCCGCCGCCCAGGAGCACCGCGCCGAGCGTCAGCCACGCCCGTCGTTTCATGCTCAGCGGCCTGTACGCACGCGTCCCGCGAGGACTCACTTGTCCCACCCCTGGAAGGAAACCGGTTCGAGAAGCTCAACTGCCCCACCCGTCACGACAGGTGGCACCTACACACAGCGCAGCGTCCAGGACGAACGTCACTGCACGGCCGCGGAGCCCGGGGGACGCGCGAGCGGCGGAAAGGTTGTGCGCGGGCTGCGGATCAGCCGTGTGTCGATCGACACGCGGCGAGCCCGTGATGCTCACGGCGGGCGATCCGCTGGTTCAGGGGGAGGGGTGCAGTCCCTCCCGCGAGCCGAGCCAGGTGGGGGTTCCATGACCGAGGTGGACGAGCGCGTTCCGTGCGCGGACGAGATGCGGTCGTGTGCGGCGTCTCTCGTCGCGCGGGTGACCGCCCGCGGCCGGCTGCCGCTGGACTATTCCGAACGCAGCCTGCGGGTCGTCGACTTCCTGATCGACGGACTGCGCAAGGGCGGCGCCGGCCCGGAGCGGGCCCACGACACGCTCCTCGGACTCGGCGCGTACGTCGGCGAGGTGCTCGTGCGCCGCGCGGGCGCGCACTGGGTGGACTTCGACGACCGGCAGCGCGCCTGGTCCGGGCAGCCGGTCGGGGTGCGGATGGCCGACGGACGGGTGTGGAACCCGCTCGGCAAGGTCCGCAACCGGTTCGAGACGGGCAGCCCGGAGGAGTCCCTCCAGCTGTTCTATCTGAAGCTGCACGGCCGCACGCGCAGAGCCGCCGCCTGAGCACGGACCGCCGCCTCGACACGCCCGGGGCTTCTGACGAGCTGTGACCCGGCGGTGTGCGCGGCGGCCACCAGCCGGGCGACGTTGGCGAGGGCGCCGGAGGCGCGTGCCTCCCGGGCGAGTTC
>NZ_JBFADM010000023.1:0-105114 GCF_040641355.1 Streptomyces sp. NPDC020996 | reverse complement strand
CTGGCGTTGATTTTTGGCACGCTGTTGAGTTCTCAAGGAACGGTCGCTTCCTTTGTACTCACCCTCTCGGGCTTTCCTCCGGGCGCTTCCCTTCGCTGTTCCAGACTCTATCAGTGTTTTTCCGTCTCCCTGACCACCGTTCTGCGGACACGCAGAACATGACCCGGGATAGGATCTGATGAGTATGGGTGCCTGCCGAGCGAGGACGCTTGCTCGCGTCGCTCGTCCTCAAGCAGGGATACGACTGTACACGGGGCCGCCGATCGGGTGCAAATCGATTGGGCTGGTGGTCTAGACCTCTAAGCGGTATCTTCCCTCCGAACCGGCACTTCGTATGACATACCCTGCTGCACAGTGCGCCGTCAGGGACATGCGGTGACGGCCCGTACATGCATCTCCACCCCTGGGAGGCTTCCCATGACCACCGTGACGTCCCCGCTGGCAGGACGCGCCATCGGACTCACCTCAGTGCCTGATCCGGTCTTCTCCGGGGCCATGGTCGGCCCGGGCACCGCGATCGAGCCCGTGCGCGAGCCTTCCGAGGCCGTCGCCCCGGTGGACGGAGTCGTCGTCTCTCTGCACCCGCACGCCTTCGTGGTCGTGGACGAGCAGGGGCATGGGGTGCTCACCCACCTCGGCATCGACACCGTGCAGCTCAACGGCGAGGGCTTCGAACTGCTGGTGAACAAGGGCGACACCGTGACCCGTGGCCAGGGCATCGTGCGCTGGAACCCGGCTGCCGTCGAGGCCGCCGGCAAGTCCTCCGTCTGCCCGGTCGTGGCGCTCGAGGCCACGGCCGACGCTCTCTCCGAACTCCGCGAAGACGGTGACGTGAAGGCCGGCGACAGCCTCTTCGTATGGGAGTGACGCCGGCGCCGCCGTGCGACGGCGGGCAGGACAACCACCGCGGCGGCGGGACCCGCCGCACTACCGGAGAAGGGTGAGATGGAGACAACGCTGCGAGGCGTCGGTGTGAGCCACGGTGTGGCGGTCGGCGAGGTTCGGCACATGGGAACGGCGGTCCTCGAACCGCCTGCCAAGCAGATCCCGGCGGAGGAGGCGGAGCGCGAGCAGGGGCGCGCCCGCAAGGCCGTGGACGCTGTGGCGGCCGACCTGATCGCGCGCGGCAATCTGGCCGGCGGAGAGGCCCAGGGAGTACTCGAGGCGCAGGCCATGATGGCCCAGGACCCCGAGTTGATGGCGGATGTGGAGCGGCGTATCGCCGTCGGCAGCACGGCCGAGCGCGCGGTGTACGACGCCTTCGCGGCCTACCGCACCCTGCTGGCCGGTGCCGGTGAGTACCTGGCCGGGCGGGTGGCCGACCTGGACGACGTGCGGAATCGTATAGTCGCCCGGCTGCTGGGGGTTCCGATGCCCGGGGTTCCGGACAGTGACGAGCCGTACGTCCTGATCGCGCGGGACCTCGCGCCCGCGGACACGGCGCTGCTGGACCCGACGCTGGTGCTCGGTTTCGTCACCGAGGAGGGCGGCCCGACCAGCCACAGCGCGATCCTCGCGCGGGCGCTCGGCGTTCCGGCCGTGGTCGCGCTGCCGGGCGCCGGTGAGCTGGCCGAGGGCACGGTGATCGCCGTGGACGGCAGCACCGGCGAGATCTTCGTGAACCCGAGCGCCGAGAAGAGGGCCGAGCTGGAGGCCGCGGCCGCCGAGCGCAAGGCCGCGCTGGCCGCCTCCACCGGGCCGGGTGCGACCTCGGACGGTCACAAGGTGCCGCTGCTGGCCAACGTGGGCGGTCCCGCCGACGTGCCGGCCGCCGTGGAGGCCGGGGCCGAGGGTGTCGGTCTGTTCCGCACCGAGTTCCTCTTCCTCGACGACAGCAAGAAGGCGCCGTCGCAGGACAAGCAGGTCGAGGCCTACCGGCAGGTGCTGGAGGCCTTTCCCGAGGGGCGGGTCGTCGTCCGGGTCCTCGACGCGGGCGCGGACAAGCCGCTGGACTTCCTCACCCCGGCCGACGAACCGAACCCGGCACTGGGCGTGCGCGGTCTGCGGACCCTGCTCGACCACCCCGAGGTGCTGCGCACGCAGCTGACCGCCCTGGCGAAGGCCGCCGAGGGGCTTCCGGTGCACCTCGAGGTCATGGCCCCCATGGTGGCGGACCGTGCCGACGCCAAGGCGTTCGCGGACGCGTGCCGTGAAGCGGGGCTGCACGCGAAGTTCGGTGCGATGGTCGAGATCCCGTCGGCGGCGCTGCGGGCACGCTCGATCCTGCGGGAGGTCGAGTTCCTGTCGCTGGGCACCAACGACCTCGCGCAGTACACGTTCGCCGCTGACCGTCAGGTGGGCGCCGTGTCCCGGCTGCAGGATCCCTGGCAGCCCGCACTGCTCGACCTGGTGGCGCTGGCCGCCGAGGCGGCCAAGGCCGAGGGCAAGAGCTGTGGCGTGTGCGGTGAGGCCGCGTCCGACCCGCTGCTCGCATGTGTGCTGACCGGTCTGGGCGTCACCTCCCTGTCCATGGGTGCGGCGTCGATTCCGTACGTCCGGGCGGCGCTGAGCAAGTACACGCTGGCCCAGTGCGAGCGTGCGGCCGCGGCGGCGCGGGCCACGGACAGTGCCGAGGACGCGCGGAACGCGGCTCAGGCGGTGCTGTCCGGCGAGTAGCCGTCCGGCCGGTTCGCCGGCCCGCGTGACCTGCCGGCTTTGTGGCGGGGCGCCCCTTCCGGGGCGCCCCGCCGTCGTTTCAGTGGTGGTGGCCCGGCGCCGGGCCCTCCTCGCCCAGGTCGGGCGGTACGCAGTAGTCGACGTCCGATTCAGGGGAGATGATGTCTCCGGATTCGATGTCGGTGCAGTAGGCGTCGAAGACCTCGCCCGCGGTCAGGGGCTCGAGGCCCTCTCCGCGGACGCGCCAGCCGTAGACGCGGTCCGCGGTGCCCGGCGCGCTGGTGCGCATGACGAGGCCCGCGGGGTTCTGGGTGGCGATGCCCAGCGCGAGGACGGTGGCGAATTCGAGGGCCTCGGCCTCGTCGAGCCGGGTGTCGCCGTTCGTGTCCTGGTCGGCGTGGAGGACGGCGACCAGAGTCTCCGGGGTTCCGGTGACGCTGCATACGAGGTGCCGGTCTCCCGGCCCCGCCGTGTCGAGGATGCGGACGACGAGATGCGAGGCGCGGGTGAAGGCGGCGCGGCCGATGTCCTCGCCGCAGGAGGCGCAGGCGCCGAGCCGGGTCAGGAGCGTGGAGGCGTACTCCCAGGTGGCCTGGCGGACGGCCTCGTCGACGAGGGCGGGGAGGAGGTCGGCCAGTGGCTGGCCTTCGTAGGGCAGGGTGGGTCCCGCGGCCGCCAGTTCGGCCGTGAAGCGGGTGCGACTCGACGCCTTGTCCGGGTCGAGGCCGGTGTCGGCGCAGAAGTCGGCGTACTCCTGCGGGTCGAAGAGGGCGACCGCGGTGTGGCTGCCCTGGGAGGCTCGCGTCCTGAGCAGCGCCTCCACCTGCTGGAGGTAGGCCGTGTGGTCGTGGAAGGCGAAGCTGCGGTAGCGCCGCATGGCGCGGAAGTCGTGCTCGTCGGTGAGCAGCCCGATCGTGCCCGCGATCTCGCGGTGCAGGACGCGTCGCATGGTCCGGTGGTCGGTGTGCGCTGACATGTGTCCCCCTGTGCGCAGTCGATCAATGCTCACTCACAGTAACCGGGGGCACTGACAACGGCGTCCGGGCGGAACGGTCGCGGACCGCGACGACCTTCCGCAGGCTCCTGATCCCCCTGTCCGGGGGGCCGAGGCGTCTGCGGCGGTCGGCTCGCGGTTCTCAGTCGCGTTTGCGGGCGAGCTGCTCGTAGTGGTGCAGCAGGTCGAGGTTGTCGATCGAGCCCGGGTTCACCGCCTTCTCCAGCGGAGTGCCCTGGAGCAGGCGCTTGACCGGGACCTCGATGCGCTTGCCGGTGAGGGTGTGCGGGACGCCCGGCACCTCGATGATCTCGTCGGGGACGTGGCGTGGCGAGAGCTGCTCCCGGATCGTCTGCTTGATGCGGTTCAGCAGGGCCTCGTCCAGGACGGCGCCGGGGGCCAGATGCACGAACAGGGGCATCCAGTAGCCGCCGTCGGGCTGTTCGATGCCGACGACGAGGGACTCCCTGATCTCGGGCAGGCGCTCGACGGCCTCGTAGATGTCGGCCGAGCCCATGCGGACGCCCTGGCGGTTGAGCGTCGAGTCGGAGCGGCCGTGGATGACGACGGAGCCGCGGGAGGTGATGGTGATCCAGTCACCGTGGCGCCACACGCCGGGGTAGGTCTCGAAGTAGCTGTCCCGGTAGCGGCTGCCGTCGGGGTCGTTCCAGAAGTAGATCGGCATCGACGGCATGGGGTTGGTGACGACGAGTTCGCCGACCTCGTCGACCAGGGGTTCGCCGCTGGGGTCCCAGGACTGCAGGTCGGTCCCCAGGCCGGGGGCCTGGAGCTCGCCGATGTGGACCGGGAGCGTCGGCACGGCTCCGGCGAAACAGGAGCACACGTCGGTGCCGCCGCTGACGGACGCGATCCACAGGCCGGCGCCGTTCTCGGCGGACTCGTCGTGCAGCCAGCGGAAGCCGTCGGGCGGCAGCGGTGAACCGGTGGTGGCGACGCACTGCACCGCGGACAGGTCGAAGTCGCGCCAGGGGTGCACGTCGGCCTTGCGGCACGCCATGACGTACGCGGCCGAGGTGCCGTAGACGGTGGCCCGCGTGCGTTCGGCGATCCGCCACTGGGCGGCCGTGTCCGGGTAGCCCGGGCTGCCGTCGTACAGGACGATCGTGGTGCCCGTCAGGAGGCCGGAGACGAGGAAGTTCCACATCATCCAGCCGGTGGACGTGTACCAGAAGAAGCGGTCCTCGGGGCCGAGGTCGCAGTGCAGGCCCAGCTGCTTGAGGTGCTCGACCAGGATGCCGCCCTGGGACTGGACGATGGCCTTGGGCAGGCCGGTCGTGCCGGAGGAGTACAGCACCCACAGGGGGTGGGCGAAGGGGACCTGCTCGAAGACGGGCTCGACGTCCGCGCCCGTCAGGGCGGACCACTCCAGGGCGCCCTCGGGGGCCTGGGTGCCGAGGAGGGGGATGTGGACCACGGCCCGCAGGGTGGGCAGTTCGCGGCGCAGTTCGGCGACGATGTCGCGGCGGTCGTGCTCCTTGCCGCCGTAGCGGTAGCCGTCGACGGTGAACAGGACGACCGGTTCGACCTGCTGGAAGCGGTCGAGGACGCTGCGCGCGCCGAAGTCGGGGGCGCAGGACGTCCAGACGCCGCCCACGGCGGCCGTGGCGAGCAGGGCGACCACGGCCTGCGGGATGTTCGGCAGGTAGCCGCTGACGCGGTCCCCCGGCCGTACGCCCAGGGCGCGCAGTTCGGCGGCCAGTGAGCCGACCTGGCGGCGCAGCTCGGACCAGCTCACCGGGGTCGGCTCGTGGGTCTCGTCGACGTGCAGGAGGGCCGGTTCGTCCGGGCGGGTGGCGGCCGCGCGCAGGGCGTGCTCGGCGTAGTTCAGTGTCGCCCCGGGGAACCATTCGGCGCCCGGCATGGAGCGGTCGCCGAGCACCCGCGCGCAGGGCGTGGAGAACCGTACGTCGAACCACTCGGTGACGGCTTTCCAGAAGGTCTCCAGCTCGTCGACGGACCAGCGGTGGAGTGCCGCGTAGCCGCCCTCGGACGGGGCGCCGTGACGTTCGGCGGCCCAGGCCTGGAACTTCGTGACCTGTGCACGCGCGATACGCTCCGGATCGGGCTGCCAGAGGGGCTGGGGGTTCTCGGTCGACATGGGGCGGCTCCCGGGCTGTGCGCGTCGTGTGCGTCCTCCGCGCACGGGCTGGGGTGTGCGCGTGACGCGGCTGACACGGACGATGCCATGTGATCGACTTCCGCACCAGGGCGCGCCCCACATAGTCGCTGTCATGAAGATGTGGCCCAGCCACGGGTGAACGGCAGTTGAACGAGCCGCACGCGTGGCGTCGGCAATGGCAGGCTGAGCAGCATGGACGGTCGTGACCTGGTGCGTTCGGTGAAAACGGTCGGTTCGGCGGGGGCGGCGCAGTGGCTGCGCACCGTGCGGGCCGCGTGGCGGAGGCGGCGTGCCGACGCCGGTGCGCTGCCGCCGCGGGGTGCCGAGCGCGCACGGGTGCCCGGCCCGGTGCGGGAGGTGGAGCCGGGCCCGGGGGGTGGTGTCATCCGGTTCGCCCGCTCCGAGCTGCGGATCCTCGTGGCCGTGAACGGGGCGGTCTTCTGGGGCTGGGACGGGGCGGGCCCCGATCCCTCGTACGCGCTCGCCGGCCGCTGCCCGGAGCCGGATCCGCGGGCGGTGCTGGAGCCCGACAAGGACGGCGGCTGGCGGGTCGTGGCCGAGCGCGCGACGGTGGCCGTCTCACGGCACGGCGCGGTCGAGGTGCTCACGCCGGGTGGCGTGAGCGTGCGCCGTGATCTGCCGCCCCGCTGGTGGGAACCTGCCGGGGGCGGCGTCGCGCGCTGGATGCAGCGGACCGAGGTGCCCGCCGACGCGCGGTTCTTCGGGCTCGGCGGGCGGGCGTCGGGGCCACGGCTGCGCGACGGCGCGTACCGGTTGTGGAACACCGATCCGGGCCGGCCGTTCGGTCCCGGCGACGATCCGCTGTACATCACGATGCCGGTGCAGCTGGTGGTGGCCGACGCGGCGACGCACCTGGTGTTCCACGACACGTCGTGGGACGGGACGGTGACCCTGCGCGAGGGGGAGGAGGGCGCCGGCTCCGGTCACGACCGGGCGGGGTCGTGCGAACTGCGGATGGACGGCGGGCCGCTGCGCTGCTGGGTGATGGTGGGCACTCCCGCGCGCGTGCTGCTCGCCTGGGCCTCGCTGACGGGTGCGCCGGCGCTGCCGCCCGCGTGGGCGCTCGGCCATCACCACGCGCGCTGGGGCTTCGGCAGCGAGCAGGAGGTGCGCCGGATCGTCGCGGGTTACCAGGAGCGCGACCTGCCGCTGGACGCCGTCCATCTGGACATCGACCACTACGACGGGCACCAGGTGTTCACGGTCGACGAGGACCGCTTCCCCAAGCTGCCGGTGCTCGCCGACGAGCTGCGCCGGGACGGGATACGGCTGGTGTCCGTGATCGACCCGGCGGTGAAGGCCGCGCCGGGCAACGCCGTGTACGACGCCGGGGCGGCCGTGGACGCGTTCGTGCGGGAGGCCTCGGGGCGGGTGGTGCGCGGTGTGGTGTGGCCCGGGGATGCGGTGTTCCCGGACTTCACGCACGCGCGCGTGCGTGAGTGGTGGGGCGGGCTGTACGAGGAGCGGCTGGCGCAGGGGTTCGCCGGGTTCTGGCACGACATGAACGAGCCCACCTCCTTCGCCGCCTTCGGCGAGAGGACGCTCCCGCGGTCGGCCGGGCACTCCCTGGAGGGACGCGACGGCGACCACCGTGAGGCGCACAACGTCTACGCCCTGTGCATGGCCAGGGCGGCCTACGAGGGGCTGCGCGAGCTGCTGCCGCAGGAGCGGCCGTTCGTGTTCTCGCGCTCCGGGTGGGCGGGCATGCAGCGCTACGGCGGGGCCTGGTCGGGCGACGTGGCGACCGGCTGGCCGGGGCTGCGGGCGTCGCTGTCCCTGGTCCTGGGGCTGGGGCTGTGCGGAGTGCCGTACTCGGGGCCGGACGTGGGCGGTTTCGACGGGAATCCGTCGCCCGAGCTGTATCTGCGCTGGTTCCAGCTGGGCGCCTTCATGCCGCTGTTCCGCACCCACGCGAGCATGCGCGCGGGGCGCCGGGAGCCCTGGGAGTTCGGTGCCGAGGTGCTGGAGCACGCGCGTGCGGCGCTCGTGGAGCGCCGGCGGCTGCTGCCGTACTTCATGACGTTGGCGCATCTGGCCCGGCGCACCGGTGCCCCGTATGTGCGGCCGCTGTGGTGGGGGTCCCCGGAGGACCGCGCGCTGCGCGACTGCGAGGACGCGTTCCTGCTGGGCGACTGCCTGTTGGTGGCGCCGGTCCTCGGGCCGGGCACGGAGCGCCGTGCGGTGCGGCTGCCCCGGGGCCGGTGGTACGACACGGTGACGGAGCGGGCGTACGAGGGGCCGGGGCAGGTGCTGGTGGACGCGCCGTTGTCGCGGATTCCGGTGCTCGCGCGGGCGGGTGCCGTGATACCCGTGCGCGGGGCCGGGGGCGGGCTGGAGCTGGAGGTGTGGGCGCCGGACCGGGGTCAGGCCGGGGGCTGCCTGGTGGTGCCCGACGCGGGCGACGGATGGGCGGAGCCGGAGCTGGAGCGGTACGTCTCCCGCTGGGAGGGCGGACGGGTGGTGGTGGAGCGGGAGGGCGAGAACGGCGTGAGCGAACCGCCCTACCCGGTGCGTGTACGCGGGCTTCAGGGGACCTGAGTCAGATGTACCGGCCTTCGAACCAGGCCCGTACGGCCAGTGTGTGCAGGGGGAAGGCGAGTTCCTCGGGCCTGCGCAGGAGGTGCCAGCCCTCCGTCTCGTCCGTGGCGGCCGGCTGCGGCAGGCCCTCGGCCGGGCGTTCGGGGAGGAGACCGAACAGCAGCAAGTGCCCGTCGGGCGAGCTCATGGCGTCGATGAGCCGTACGTCGCGGCTCGCCGCGTCGATGCCGGTCTCCTCCTTGAGCTCGCGGACGACGGCCTGCCGCCAGTCCTCGCGGTCGTCGATGTAGCCGCCGGGCAGCGCGACGCCTCCGCGCGCGGGGGCGACGGTTCGGGTGATGACGACGAGGGCGGTGCCCTGCGTGTCGTACACGGGCTGGAGCGCGACCGCGACCGGCAGCGGGTTGCGGTAGGCCACGGCGTGGCAGGCCGGGCAGGTGCGGGGCCAGCCGGTGACGCCCTCTCCGTAGGGCGCTCCGCAGCTCGAACAGTGGGAGCCGGGCGCGGAGTTGGGGTTGGAGTGCTGAGTTTCGGACACGCGGCGGACTGTATCCGATCACGGGGAGGGAGTCTCCGGGGGGCGGCTCAGCGGGTGCCGGCGAGCGACTTCGAGGAGACCGGGAAGTCGAAATAGGTGTCCGGGTAGGGCTCGGGCTTGAAGGTGTAGTGCCACCATTCCTCGGCGAGGTTCACGAATCCGAGGCCCTCCAGGGTGTTCCTGAGCAGCATGCGGTGGGCCCGCTGTGCGCCCTGGACGCGCGGGTCGAGGGTGTGGGCGAGGGTGTCGAAGCAGTCGAAACCGGTGCCCATGTCGACGGAATTGTCGGGGAAGCGCTCGTCCTTGGGCGCGTAGCAGGGCACCAGGGGCTCTGAGGGGTGGTACGGCCTGGTCGGCCGGGCGGGGAGCCGCACGATCGTGAGGTCCATGGTCGAGCCGCGGCTGTGGCCGGATTTCTCCGCGATGTACCCGTCCTCGAACAGGCGGGTCTTGTCGACGTCCGGGTAGAACTCGCCCTTCATCGCCTGGTCGTCGAGGTCCTCCGCCCAGCGCACGAAGTGGTTCACGGCACGCTGCGGCCGGTAGCAGTCGTAGACCTTGAGGGTGTAGCCCTTGCGCAGGAGCTCGGTCTGGGCCCGGTGAAGGGCCTCGGCCGCGGGCCGGGTGAGGATGCAGACCGGCTGCCGGTAGCCGTCGATGCGTTCCCCCACGAAGTTGTGCGGGGTGAAGTAGCGCATCTCCTGGAGGATCGTCGGGTCGACGGTTCTGAGCGCGACGAAGTCCTGTGGGGCCCGGGACTCGGTGTCCGCGCGGGCGGTGGCGCCGGCGGCGGTCAGGCAGAACAGCGCCGCGAGCACGGTGACCAGGCCGCGCGAGGCGGTGGAGAGTCGTGTCATGTCTCTGCCCCTGCCCATCTCCGGTCTGCCGTGACACACTTCTGACGTTCCGTCAGATCTGATCCTGCGGGAGGAATCGTGACGCGTACGCACACACCCGTGGTGGCGGGCTGGTTCGCCGGTGACGGCGACGGCTTCCGTCTCCTCGGCACCCGCTGCGCCGTCTGCGCCTCGGTCTTCTTCCCGCGCGAGGACGTCCACTGCCGCAACCCCGACTGCGCCGGCGGCGAGCTGCTCGAGGTGCCGCTGTCGCGGCGCGGGCGCGTCTGGTCGTACACGGACAGCCGGTACCGGCCTCCGTCACCGTATGTGACCGATCCGGAACTTCCGTGGGAGCCGTACACGTTGATCGCTGTGGAGCTGGAGGCCGAGCGGATCGTGGTGCTGGGGCAGGCGGCTCCCGGCGTCACCGTCGCCGGCCTGACGGTGGGCATGGAGGTCGAGGTCGTCCCCGGCGTGCTGAGCGAGGACGCGGAGACGGTCTGGACGACGTGGCACTGGCGGCCGACGGGGGTGAGGGCATGACGGGCGAGGTAGCGGTGCTCGGCGCGGGCATGCACCCCTGGGGCAAGTGGGGGCGCGGCTTCGTCGAGTACGGGGTGGCGGCGGCCCGCGCGGCGCTCGCCGACGCCGGGCTTCAGTGGCGGGAGGTGGGCTCGGTCGTCGGCGCGGACACCGTGCGCGGGGGCTATCCGGGGTACGTGGCGGGTGCGACGTTCGCCAGGGCGCTGGGCTGGCAGGGGGCCCGGGTGGCGAGCGTGTACGCGGCGTGCGCGTCCGGGGCGCAGGCCGTCGACGCCGCGCGGGCGCAGATCCTGTCGGGTCTCGCGGACGTGGTGCTCGTGGTGGGGGCCGACGCGGCGCCCAAGGGGTTCTTCCGTCCGGCCGGCGGGGACCGGCCGGACGATCCGGACTGGCTGCGCTTCCGGATCCTCGGGGCCACGAACCCGGTGTACTTCGCGCTCTGGGCGCGCCGCCGGATGGCCGTGCACGGGGACACGCCGGAGGACTTCGCGCAGGTCAAGGTGAAGAACGCGGCCGCGGGCGCGCTGAATCCGTACGCGCGCTACCGCAAGCGGGTGACCGCGCGGGAGGTCGCCGCCTCCGCCGTGGTCGCCGATCCGCTGCGCCTGCTCGACATCTGCGCGACGTCGGACGGAGGGGCGGCGCTGGTGCTGTCCAGCATGGAGTTCGCCCGTCGGCACGGACGGGCCGAACCGGTGCGGATCCGGGCGGTGTCGACGGTGACGCCGCGCTATCCCGCCACCGTGCTGGACCTGCCGGACATCGCGACGGACTCCGCGGCCGCGGTGGCGCCCCCGGCCGGCACGTTCCGGGCGTCGATCGCGCGGGCGGCGTACGAGGAGGCCGGCGTCGGCCCCGAGGACCTGTCCCTCGCCGAGGTCTACGACCTGTCCACGGCACTGGAGTTGCAGTGGTACGAGGATCTGGGGCTGTGCGGGGAGGGCGAGGGCGCGAAGCTCCTGCGGGAGGGCGCGACGGCTCTGGGCGGTCGCATACCCGTCAACGCCAGCGGTGGGCTGGCATCGTTCGGGGAGGCGGTTCCGGCGCAGGCCATCGCCCAGGTCTGCGAGCTGACCTGGCAGTTGAGGCGGCAGGCGGGTGACCGGCAGGTGGCGGGCGCACGCGTGGGGATCACGGCGAACCAGGGGCTGTTCGGGCACGGGTCGGCGGTGATCGCGGTGCGGTGAGGCGAGCTGTCTCGGCGGCGGCCCGTGCCCCGGTCGGCGGGGGTACGGGCCGCTCGCGGCGCCTCAGGTGGTGACGGCCTGCCGGCGTCGGGCGCCGTACGCCATCGCGTGCTGGACGACCCCGACGAGGAGCTCCTTGACCGACTCGCGGTCGCGGGCGTCGCACAGCAGCAGCGGCACGCCCTCGTCCAGGTCGAGCGCCTGGCGCACCTCTTCCGCGGGGTAACGGGCGGCGTCCTCGAAGCAGTTGACGCCGACCACGAAGGGGATGGAGCGCCGCTCGAAATAGTCGACGGCGGCGAAGCAGTCCTCCAGGCGGCGGGTGTCGGCGAGCACGACGGCGCCCAGCGCGCCCTCGGACAGCTCGTCCCACATGAACCAGAAGCGCTGCTGGCCGGGGGTGCCGAAGAGGTACAGGACGAGGTCCTCGCGCAGCGTGATGCGGCCGAAGTCCATGGCCACGGTGGTGGTGTGCTTGCCTTCCACGCCGCTCGTGTCGTCGAAGGGCCGTCCGGCCTCGGTGAGCAGTTCCTCGGTGCGCAGCGGCCTGATCTCGCTGACCGCCCCGACGAGAGTGGTCTTGCCCACGCCGAAGCCGCCCGCCACCAGGATCTTGAGCGTGACGGGCTCGACCGGAGGCTTGCCGCGCTCAGAACGCCCGAAGATCATCGATTTCTTCTCCTGCTCGATGGGGGTGGGACGACGGCGGCCCGTAGCCTCCGCCGCCGGGTGTCTCGATGACGAGTACGTCGCCGGGGCCGACGTCCGCCGAGTCGCTTCCGGCCAGAACGGTGACGGTCCCGTCCGCGCGCTCCACACG
This sequence comes from Streptomyces sp. NPDC020996, assembly GCF_040641355.1. Lineage (NCBI taxonomy): Bacteria > Bacillati > Actinomycetota > Actinomycetes > Kitasatosporales > Streptomycetaceae > Streptomyces > Streptomyces sp. NPDC020996. Next base: position 92,878 of record NZ_JBFADM010000023.1, on the reverse strand, counting down.
GTTGGCGCCCAGCGCGCCCGGCTCGCCGCCCGCCATGCCGTACGGCGGCACCCGGCGGTGCTGGGACAGCGTGGAGACGGTCATCGGCTCCAGGAAGCGGATGCGGCGTACGGCGCCGTCACCGCCGCGCCACCGTCCGGCTCCGCCGCTGCCGCGCCGGACGGCGAACTCCTCCAGCAGCACCGGCAGCCGCCATTCCAGCACCTCGGGGTCGGTGAGCCGCGAGTTGGTCATGTGCGTCTGGACGACCGGCGCGCCGGGGAAGCCGTCGCCGGCGCCGGATCCGGAGGCGACGGTCTCGTAGTACTGGTGGCGTTCGTTGCCGAAGGTGACGTTGTTCATGGTGCCGGAGCCCTCCGCCTGGACGCCGAGCGCCGCGTAGAGGGCGCCGGTGATGGCCTGGGACGTCTCGACGTTGCCCGCGACGACGGCGGCCGGGGGGTCGGGCGCGAGCATGGAACCGGGCGGCACGACGATGTTCAGGGGGCGCAGGCAGCCGTCGTTGAGGGGGATGTCGTCGGCGACCAGGGTGCGGAAGACGTACAGGACGGCCGCGTTGACGACCGAGAAGGGGGCGTTGAAGTTGCCGGCCAGCTGCGGCGAGGTGCCGCTGAAGTCGATGGTGGCGGACCGGTCGCCGCGGTCCACGCGCACGCGTACGCGGATGACGGCGCCCGCGTCGGTCTCGTAGGCGTACTCGCCGTCGTCGAGCGCGTCGACGACCCGGCGGACCGCTTCCTCGGCGTTGTCCTGGACGTGCTTCATGTACGCCTGCACGACGTCCAGGCCGAATTCGTCGATCATGCGGGCGACCTCGTCGACGCCCTTCTGGTTGGCGGCGATCTGGGCGCGCAGGTCGGCGAGGTTGGTCCTGGGGTTGCGGGAGGGGTACGGCGCCTCGGTGAGCAGGCGCAGCGTCTCCTCCTCGCGGAAGCGGCCGTTCTCGGCGAGCAGCCAGTTGTCGAAGAGGACGCCCTCCTCCTCGATGGCGCGGCTGTCGGCGGGCATGGACCCCGGGGCGATGCCGCCGATCTCCGCGTGGTGGCCGCGGGAGGCGACGTGGAACAGGATCCGGTCACCCTGCGTGTCGAAGACCGGGGTGATGACGGTGACGTCCGGCAGGTGCGTGCCGCCGTGGTACGGGTCGTTGACGGCGTAGGTGTCGCCGGGCCGCATCGAGGCGCCCCGGCGCCGTACGACCTCCTTGACGCTGGTGCCCATCGACCCCAGGTGCACGGGGATGTGCGGGGCGTTGGCCACCAGGTTCCCCTCGGGGTCGAAGAGGGCGCAGGAGAAGTCCAGGCGCTCCTTGATGTTGACGGACTGGGCGGTGGACTCCAGGCGGGCGCCCATCTGCTCGGCGATCGACATGAAGAGGTTGTTGAAGACCTCGAGCAGGACCGGGTCCGCCTTCGTGTCGAGATCGGAACTCTGCGTGACCGCCACGCGTTCCATGACCAGATGCCCGTCGTCCCGCGTCACGGCTCGCCAGCCGTCGTCGACGACGGTCGTCGCACCGGCCTCGGTGATGATCGCGGGCCCGGTGACGGTGTGGCCGGGGGGCAGGGCCTCGCGGCGGTGCAGCGGTACGTCGCGCCAGGCGCCGCGGGTGTGCAGGCGCGCGGTGTCCGGGGCGGCGGGGCGGCCCTCGTACGGGGCGAGGGCGGACAGATCGGGGGGTTCGGTGATGCCGGTGGCTTCCACGGAGAGGGCTTCGACGACGATCGGCCGGTCGAGGGTGAAGGAGTAGGTGGCGCGATGACGTTCTTCGAAGGCGTGCTCCATCGCGTCGGGCTCGGTCAGCTCGACGGTGAGGGTGGTGTCGGTGCCGTCGTAGCGGAGCTGGGCGCGGCGGGTGACCTGGATACGGTCGTCGGGTACGTCCTCGGCGAGGAGTTCGGCGCGGGCCGCCGCTTCGAGGTCGTCGGCCGTCTTCCGGACGGCGGGCATCGAGGCGGGCCGCAGCGGCGCCTCGACGGACTGCTCACGCATGGCGGTGGTGTCGGCGAGACCGATGCCGAGCGCGGACAGGACGCCCGCCATGGGCGGTACGAGGACGGTGCGGATGCCGAGCGAGTCGGCGACCATGCACGCGTGCTGGCCGCCCGCGCCGCCGAAGGTGGTGAGCGCGTAGCGGGTGACGTCGTGGCCCTTCTGGACGGAGATCCGCTTGACGGCGTTGGCGATGTTGGCGACGGCGATCTGCAGGAAGCCCTCGGCGACCTGCTCGGGGGTGCGGTCGTCGCCGGTCTGCTCGCGGATCTCGTGCGCCAGGGCGGTGAAGCGTTCACGGACGAGCGCGTCGTCGAGTGGCTGGTCGCCGTCGGGCCCGAAGACCCTGGGGAAGTGGGCGGGCTGGATGCGGCCGAGCATGACGCCTGCGTCGGTGACGGCGAGCGGGCCGCCGCCGCGGTAGCAGGCGGGTCCCGGGTCCGCTCCCGCCGAGTCCGGTCCGACCCGGTAGCGGGAGCCGTCGAAGTGCAGGACGGAGCCGCCGCCGGCCGCGACGGTGTGGATGTCCAGCATGGGGGCGCGCAGCCGGACCCCGGCGATCCGCGCGGTGAAGACGCGCTCGTACTCGCCGGCGAAGTGCGAGACGTCGGTGGAGGTGCCGCCCATGTCGAAGCCGATGACCCGGTCGAACCCGGCGAGCTGCGACATGCGGGCCATGCCGACGATGCCGCCGGCCGGGCCGGAGAGGATGGCGTCCTTGCCGCGGAACTGCCCGGCCTCGGCGAGGCCGCCGTTGGACTGCATGAACATCAGGCGGACGCCCGCGAGTTGGTCGGCGACGTGCTGGACGTAGCGGCGCAGCACGGGCGACAGGTAGGCGTCGACGACGGCGGTGTCCCCGCGGGGGACGAGCTTCATCAGCGGACTGACCTCGCTGGACAGCGAGATCTGCGGGAAGCCGATACGGGCGGCGAGCCGTCCGACGGCCTGTTCGTGGGCGGGGTGGAGGTGGCTGTGCATGCAGACGACGGCGACGGCGCGGATCCCGTCGTCGTAGGCCTGCTGGAGCGGGCCTACGAGGGAGTCCGGGTCGAGCGCGCGCAGGACGGTTCCGTCGGCGGCGATGCGCTCGTCGGCCTCGACGACCCGCTCGTTCAGCAGCTCGGGCAGTTCGATGCGGCGCGCGAAGATGTGCGGCCGGTTCTGGTAGCCGATGCGCAGGGCGTCGCGGAAGCCCCGGGTGACGACCAGGAGGGTGCGCTCGCCCTTGCGTTCCAGGAGGGCGTTGGTGGCGACCGTCGTCCCCATGCGGACGGCCTCGACGGGGTCCTCGGAGCCGTCGAGGAGTTCGCGCACGCCCGCGACGGCCGCGTCGGAGTACCGGGCGGGGTTCTCCGACAGCAGCTTGTGCGTCAGCAGGCGGCCGTCCGGGCGACGCGCGACGATGTCGGTGAAGGTGCCGCCTCGGTCGACCCAGAACTGCCAGCCGGTCACGTCAGTACCCCGCTTCCGCGCCGCTCACAGCGCCCGCAGGCCGTTGATCACGTCGCGCAGAATACTCTCGTCCACCAGCTCGGCCGGGGGCACGGGCCGGTTCACGTGGACGAGTTCCGCGTCCACGAGGTCCCCGATGAGGACCCGTACCACGCCGATGGGGAGGTCGAGCTCCGCCGCGAGCTCCGCGACGGACTGCGGGGCGTCGCGGCACAGCCCGACGATGTCCACGTGTTCCGGGGACAGCGTCGGGTCCGCTTCCGGGTCGTCGGCATGGGGTTCGGTGACGACGACCGCGATCAGGTCGAGGCGGTGCTGGCCGGGACTGGAGGTGCGGCCGCGCGTCATCGCGTACGGACGGACGACCGGTCCGGCCTCGTCGTCGAACCAGTGGCTTCTTCCCTGACCGTCAGCACTCATGACATTCCACTACCCGCCCGCGGGCAGATCGGTGCGCGGAGCCGCGCCCAGATGCACTCCCACCCGCTTGACCAGCAGCGTCATCTCGTAGGCGACCTGGCCGACGTCCGAGTCGGCGTCGGAGAGCACGGCGAGGCAGCTGCCGTCGCCGGCGGCCGTGACGAACAGGAAGGCGTCGTCGAGTTCGACGACCGTCTGGCGGACGCTGCCGGCGTCGAAGTGGCGGCCCACGCCCTTGGCCAGGCTGTGGAAACCGGAGGCCACGGCGGCGAGGTGCTCGCTGTCCTCCCGGGTCAGGTCCTTGGACACGCCGGTCGCCAGGCCGTCGCTGGACAGGACGACGGCTTTGCGGATGCTCGCGACGCGGTCCACGAGTTCGTCCAGGAGCCAGTTGAGCTCCCCGTTCCTGTCGGTCGCGGTGTGGCCGGTCGCCTTCGGTGCGGTCATCGACCGTCCCCCTTGTTCGTTCCTTGTGCTGTGCTGCCGTGGGCGTCGTCGCCCGCGGCGTTCTCCTCGCGGCCGCGCTGCCAGCCGCGCTGGAGTGCGGCCATACGGCTGCGTACCTCGTCGGCGTCCCGGTCCGCGAGCTCGGTGGTCTCCGGCGTCCGCCGGGCGGGGCCCTGCTTCAGCTGCGGGGCCAGGCTGGCCTGCCGGACGCGCCGGGGCAGCGCCCCCGCGCCGGAACCGGGTTCCCGCGCGTCCGCGGAGGCGTCGCCGGAGGCGGCCGCGGCACTGCGGCCACGCCCGGGGAGTGCGGGGGTGTCCCCCGTCTCGCGGGGGCCGCGGCCCGACGGCGCCGCGGGTGCGGTGTGCTCACCGGGCCGGTCGGCTCCGCCCACGCCCGGGCGCAGCGGCGAGGCGCCGCGCCGCCGGGTCGGCAGCGGTGGCGTGCCGTCCTGCTCCGGCCGGACCGTTCCACCGCCGGCCGGCAGCTCCTCGACCGGTCGGCGGGTCGGTCCGGCGGCCTGCGCCTGGGATCTGGCCGGGCCGGTGGTGCGCCGGTCGTCGGCGTCCTCGCGGCGCGCCCACTGCTCGACGACCGGGCGTCCGTGCGAGCTGACCAGCTTGGGAGCGCGGCGGCGGGGCAGCTGGACCGGGGCGCCGGCACCCACGTCGCCGTCGGAGGCGTCCTGGCCCGGGCCGCGGGCGTCGGCCGCCTCGTGCAGCGGGTCGCCGTGCGGGCCTGCGGGCTGCTGGTCCGCGAGGGTGAGGGAGCGGCGGGGGCGGAACAGCCCGCCGCGTTCGCCGTCCTCGTCGTCGAGGGCCCCGGGGAAGTCCCCGATGGCGTCCAGGTCGACGGGGGCCTCCAGCTCGACGGGACCGTCCAGCAGCGAGGCGGCCAGGCCGGGCAGTTGGACGGGTGCCGGGGAGAGCGCGCCTCGGCGGCCCTCCTCCGGTTCGGTCTCCTTGGTGCGGCGCGGGCGGTCGAGCCGGAAGCCGATGCCGTTGGTGTCCGGGACGTCGTCCGTCAGCAGCGCGTCGGGAATGAAGACGACGGCGGTGGTGCCGCCGTACGGCGACGGCTGCAGGGAGACCCGGACGTTCTGCCGCTGGGCGAGGCGGCTGACCACGAACAGGCCGAGCCGGTCGGTGTCGGACAGCTCGAACTCCGGCGTCTCGGCGAGCCGGAGGTTGGCGTCCAGCAGCGCGTCGGCCGCCATGCCGAGGCCGCGGTCGTGGATCTCCAGGGTGAATCCGTTGGCGACCCGCTCGCCCACGACCTGGACGGCGGTGTGCGGCGGGGAGAACACCGTGGCGTTCTCCAGGAGTTCGGCGACGAGGTGGGTGAGGTCGGCGACGGCCGGTCCGGTGACGGCGACCCGTGGCAGACGCCGGACCTCGATGCGTTCGTAGTCCTCGACCTCGGCTACGGCGGCCCGTACCACGTCCATGAGCTGGACGGGCTTGCGCCACTGCCGGGAGGGGGCGGCGCCGGAGAGGATCACCAGGCCCTCGGCGTGCCGGCGCATGCGGGTGGTCAGGTGGTCGAGGCGGAACAGGTCGGCGAGTTCCTCGGTGTCCTCGGTGCGGCGCTCCATGGTGTCGAGCAGGGTGAGCTGCTTGTGCAGCAGGACCTGGCTGCGGCGCGCGAGGTTGACGAACACCTCGGAGACGCCGGCGCGCAGCTCGGCCTGTTTGACCGCGGCCTCGACGGCGGCACGCTGAAGGGTGTTGAGGGCCTGGCCGACCTCGCCGATCTCGTTCTTGTCGTACTCGAGGCGCGGGACCTCGGTCTCCACGTCGACCTGTTCGCCCGCGGACAGCCGGCGCATGACGCTGGGCAGCCGGACGCCTGCCGCCTCGTGCGCGTCCAGACGCAGTTGCCGCAGGTCGCGGATGAGGCCCCGGCCGACGCGCACGGACAGGAAGAGCGACAGGAGCAGGGCCACCAGTCCGAGTACGCCGGCGACGGCTGCCTTGGCGATGACGCCCATGGCGACCGGACGGACGCGGTCCTGGTAGCGGTCGCCGGCCTGGTCGTTGAGGGTGCCGAGTTCGTCGAGGACGTCTCCGGCGGTGGTGTCCCAGCTCTTGGCGCTCACGTCGTGCGGGACGCCGGGCCCGGAGGAGACGGCCGCCTCCTCGGCGACGCGCAGCGGGGCGGTGGCGGCGTTCTTCCAGAACCCCTCGTACCGCTCGCGTTCCGTGGAGGGCAGCAGCGGCAGGCTGACGTCGTAGAGCAGGGTGCGTTGCGCCACGAGGTCGGAGACGTCGCGGATCTCGCCGCGGGAGAGCTTGCCGACGATCAGGGCCGAGCCGAGGAGGGCGTCCTCGCGGGAGAGCAGTTCGCGGGCGCGGGCGAGGTTGACGAGCGCGCGGTACTGCTTGTCCAACTCGACGTTGTCGACGACGTGGAGATTGGCGAGCAGGACGTAGCAGGGGTCGACGAGGCGGTTGTACAGATCGAGGGCCTGGGCCCGGCCGACGGTGCCGTCCTCGACGCTGCGGCGCAGGGAGTCGATGCCGTCGAAGGCGTCCAGTACGGCCGTCAGCCGCTCGCCGGTGGCGTCCCCCAGGGCGTCGCGGACGTCGGAGTCGCGGGCGTTCTTGCGGATCTCGGAGACGGCGTCGTCGGTGACGCCGCGGCTGCGCCGGAGGTCGGCGAGCCCGGCGGAGGCGCGGGGGTCGGCGAGGTAGACGAGGGTCTGCCGGCGCTCCTGCTGCAGGACGCGGACGGTGTCCTCGATGGGGTAGCCGATCTTCTCCACCACGTCGGACACGTTGAAGAGCCGCTGGGCCTCGCGTCCCGTCAGGACCGTGGCGAAGCCCCAGATGGCGGTCAGGGACACCAGCGGCACGAGGAGCAGCGCCACGATCTTCCGGCGGATCGACTTCCCGCGAAAGCGCATGGCCTCCCCCAGCTCGACCCCCATCGGCCGGGGGCACGGACGTGCGTCAATAAACGGCGCGAGCCTACTACCGACGCAGAGCGAACTCGAAGAGCCATCCGGAGGCTGAACTTCCGCTCGCGTGGCAAGAGATGCGGAGTTGTCCGGCCATTGCGGGAGATTGCCTCCCGCGATCCCTGTGCCGGGCGACGAAACCACTCCAAGCGGATCACAGGCCAGTTGGCCGAAACTTTCCGGTCCTTGGGAATCTTCCGGACGTGCCGTTCGTCCTTGTTCCATGGGAGACGGGGCGGAATCGGCCACATGAGCCGCATCCCGCACCCGAGCTGAGTGAAACAGTGCAAGCCGGGCAATCACAGGGGAGCCGTGCGATCCGGGCACGGGGCAGGCGGTCTGCTGGGGATGGGGAGTGACACGTTGATGGGCACGGCGGAGCGGCATCAGGCGCACCGGGGCGGTGTGGCGGCGCAGGGGGCGAAGCTGCGGGGCCCCGGAGCACCGGAGTACGACATGGCGGCGGCCGTGCCGCCGCGGGCCCGGCCGTTGTGGGTCGAGGAGCCGGCCCGGCGGCGCAGGCTGCCCGATCCGGTGCGGACCGCGGCGGTGCGGGCGGTGCTGTTCATCGCCGTGACGCTGATACAGGCGATGGTGGCGTTCCTGTGCACCATGGCGGGCTCGTGGCTGGCCTTCCCGATGGTCATCAGCAGCGTGGTCAGCACCGTCGCGGCCACGTGGGGCGCGCTCGACGTCTGGGTGACGCGTCAGGTGTGGAACCAGCGCAACGGCGTGGTGTCGACGCCGAGCAGCACGGCCCGCGCCCTGCGGCGCGAGCGGCGCCGCGCCCGGCGCCAGGCCAGGGCCGCGGAGCGCGCCCAGGCGCGGATACGCAGGCGGGGCGGTACCGGACAGCTGTCCCACCCCTGAAGCCCGGCGTTCCTGACTTCCTGAATGCCTGAGAGGCGACTGAATTCCCGGAGAGGCGTCCGCCAGGACGTCAGGACAGGGAGGGGCGGCCAGCCGCGCCGGGCCCGCCCCACCGCGCCGTCCCGTGGCTACGGGGCGCTGGGCGCCGGCCGTTTGAACATCCGGGTCGCCGTGATCTCGCTGTGCACCGCTTCCCCTTCTCCGGCCGGGGCCGGTTGCGGAAGGCCGGGGCGCAGATGTTCCTCCACCCTGATGTACTTCAGGCCCGCCCTGAGGTCGGCGTCGTTGCGCAGCCGGATGACCAGCGGGAACTCGGCGAGCGCGGTCGTGTCGAACAGACCGGTGGTGTAAAGGAGCTGGACGCCCAGCGCGTCGGACACCGCCCGCTGGAGCTCCAGCAGGTAGGTGGCGTTGGCGCGGCCGATGGGGTTGTCCAGGAACAGGGTGCCGGCGTGCCGGTGCCGGTCGCGGCCCCGGTCGTTGCTCCTGAGTGCCGCCATCGTGCAGTACAGGGCGATGGCAGCGGTCAGCAACTGGCCGCCGGAGAACACGTCGCCCATTTGCCCGACGGGGACGCGCTCGGCCCGCAGCACGGCGTCCGGCTTGAGGATCTCCACCGCGACGCCCTTGGGCTGGAGCGCGGCCGCGACCCCGCGCAGCAGCAGGGACATGCCGTCGCGCCGCAGGTCGGAGTTCTTCTTCACGGCCGCCCGCGTGGCCTCGTCGACGACCTCGCCGAGCCGCTCGGTGAGCGTGGCCTGGTCGGGCTCCTCGAAGCGGATGCGCAGGAATTCCTGCCCGGACCACTCGCCGAGCCCCTCGGGCAGCCGGGACAGCCGCTGGGCGGAGCGCAGCGTCGCGAGCGCCGACTCGACCAGGCCCCTCAGCCGGTCCACGATGGAGTCCCGGTTGCGCTCCAGCTGCGCCAACTCGTCGGTGAGGACGCGCAGTCGGGGCGCGAAGGCGTCCGCCCAGCGCTGCGCGTGCTCGGGCAGCGCGGAGGCGGGCAGCTCACGGATCTGCTGCCGGGCGGGGGTGCGGACCTGCTCGTAGCGCGTGGAGTTGGCGTGCCGGACGAGGACGTCGCTCGCCTCGCGCACCGCGGCCTCGGCGGCCGACAGATCGGCGGCGCAGCCGCGCAGCGAACGGCGCACCTCGGCGGCGGACTGCCGGGCCTCCTCCAGGCTGCCCGGATACGGCTCGGGCTGCTCCTGTTCCTCCTCGCTCGCGTGCTCGCGCATCAGGTCACGGAGCATCGCCGCCGTCTCGTCGAACCCGCTCGCCGCGTCCTCGGCGGCGCGGTGGGCCTCCAGCAGCTCGGCGTGCGCCTCCCGTGCCTGCGTCAACGCCTCGGTGCGGGAGGCGAGTTCGGCGGTCGCCGTGCGCAGCAGCGCCTGGGCGTGCTCGGCGTCGCGCGGGACGAGTTCCTCGGGCAGTTCGGTGTGCGCCTCGCCGTCCTCGGGGGCGTGCCGCTCCGCCTCGCCGCGCAGCCGGCCGAGCTGCTCGCTGGCGGTGGACATGCGGGTCTCCAGCAACTGCACGAGTTCCTCGGCACGTGCCGCGGCGGCCTGCCGGGACGGCCCGTCGGACCCGTCGGGCGACTGCAGCAACTGCTCCGCACGCGTGCGGACCTTGTTGCTCAGCCGGTCCAGCTCGGCCCGGGCCGCGCTCTCGTCGCTCTCCGCGCGGGCCTGCTCGGCCCGCAGGTCGGCGCCGACACCGACTTTCTCGTACACCTGCGACGCGGCCCGGTATGCCTCGCGCAGGGCGGGCAGGGACGTTTCGGGGGCGTCGGCGTCCGTGTCCGGTACGTCGTCGGGGGCGCCGGCGATCTCGGCGCGCTCGGCGCGCAGCGCGCGGGCGGTGCGGCGGGCGTCGTCGGCGGCCCGCTGGGCGGCGCGCCGGTCCTCGTCGGCGGCTCGGGCCCGCTCCAGGCATGCCTGGGCGCGGGCCTCCGACTCGGCGGCCTCGTCGGCGAGTTCGCGGAGCCCTGCCTGCCAGCCGGCGCGCTCGCGCAGCCGGAAGGCGAGCCCGGCGAGGGCGTCGGCGGCGCGCCGGGCCTTCTGTGCGGCCTCCTGCCGCTCGTCGCGCACCTGGGCGGCCTCGGCGGCGGCTTCGTCGGCCTCGGCCCGGACGGTACGCGCCTCCGCCAGCTCGGCCTCGGCCTCCTCGGCGAACACGCGCGCGTCGTGCGCGGCCCGCGCGAACTCGGCGAGCCGTCCGGCCGGGCAGCCCGTCCGCCAGGAGGCGAGCCGCGCCGCCAGCTCCCGGTCCTTGCCGAGGCGGGCGGCGAGAGTGCGGATCTCCCCGTCCCGCTCGGTGGCCCGGGCGCGCAGTGCCTGCCGCTCCTCGTCGGCGGCGTGCTCGTCGTGCATGGCCGGGTTCGGCGGTACGAGGAACACGTCCCCCTCACCGGCGCCGGGCGCCGGCGTCGGGGCGAGCAGCGCGGCGGCCGTGCCGACGGCCACGGCGGAGCGCGGGAGCAGGGCGGCGTCGGAGAGCGCCTCGCGGGCACGCGCGTGCGTGCCGGGGTCGGTGATGATCACGCCGTCGACCAGCTCCGGCCGCGCCGCGAGGACGCGCGCGTGGTCGGCGGGGTCGACGGCCTGGGCGAGATAGCGCCAGCCGGGCAGGGCCGGGATGCCGTGCTCACCGAGGAATTCCACGGTGGCCAGCACGTCCGGGCCGGGCGGTAGCAGTCCGCCGTCGCCGAGCGCCCCGAGGATGCGGGCGTCGTCGGCGGCTGCCGTGCGCAGGTCGAACAACTGCCGTTCGGCGGAGGCGACGGCGTCGTCGAGGAGTTCGCGCAGTTCGTCGGCGAAGCGGTCCAGTTCCTCGGGGGTGAGGGCCGCCTCGTCGTCCTCGGCCGCGGCGCGCGGGTGCGGGACCGCGGGCCGTGCGGCGCCGCTGCCACTGCCACTGCCGCTGCTGCCGGACAGGCTCAGCAGCTCCGCGAGCCGCTCCTCGGCGGCCAGTGCCTCGGCGATGCGGCGCTCGGCCTCGTAGGACCGCTGGGTGGCCGTGGCGGCGTCGGCCGCGCGGGCGGCCGTCAGCTCCGCGCGGGACTCCGCGGCGGCTGCCTCGCGCGCGTGGTCCGTGGCCCTGCGAGCGGCTTCCCGGGCGGTGTCCCAGGCAGCGACGGCCGTCTTCTCCGCGTCGCTGGCCGCGAGGGCGGCGCGGGCCGGGTCGGCGTCGGGCGCGCTGTCGTCGAGCCAGCCCGCGCGGACCGCCTCGGCGGTCTCCTGCTCGACCTCGGACAGGCGCTGCCGCAGGTGCCCGGCCTCGCTGCGGGCCCGCTGCGCGTCCGTGGCGGCGGCGGTCGAGTCGCGGTACGCCGACTCGCTGACCTCCTGGAGGGCGGCGGACCGCTCCTCCTCCTCGTTGGCGAGGGTCTCGGCCCGCTCCGCGGCCGCGTGCAGGGCCCGTACGAGGTCCACGGCGGCCTTGGCGCGGGCGGCGAGGGCGGGGGCGGCGTCCCGCTCGGCCTCCTGGATGGCGGCGGCCACGCGTGCGACACGGTCGGCGGCCGCGCGGTGCCGCAGCACGGCCTCGGCGGCCTGCCAGGCGGCGTGCAGGGTGCGCGCGTCGGCGAGTTCGCGCTTCTGCGCGGTGGCCGACTTCTCGGCCGCGGCGAGCGCCAGGGAGGCGTTGCGGTAGGCCAGTTCGGCGGCGATCAGGGCGCTGCGCCCGCGGGCGGCGTCGGAGTGCGTGACCGCGTATGCGGCGGCGGTGACGCGCTGGGCGAGGTCGGCGGCCCGTACGCGCTCCCGCACGCCCCGCGCCGACAGCCGGCGGGCCAGGGTGCGCGTGCGGCGCTCGGCGGCGGCGTGGACGTCACGCGCGCGGGCGCGGGCGTCGGCGGCCTCCACGATCCGCCCGAGCAGGTCGACCGACCCGGCGGTGAAGTCGCGTTCGGCGATCAGCTCGGCCCGGCGCCCCAGCTTGTTGCCGAAGCCGCTGACCAGGTCGGCGAGCCCGTCGGTGTCCCGGGTGTCGGTCACCGCGCGCAGCAGCAGGTCGGTGAAGTCCGAGTCCTTCTTCACCGCGAACAGGCCGGCCGCCTCGCCCTCGTCGGCGTTCATCTCCCGCTGGTAGCGGAAGAGTTCGGGGTCCAGGCCGAGGTCGCCGAGGTGCTCGATCCAGCGGTCGTGGATCTCCTCCCAGTGCACCTCCAGGTGCGGATAGGCCTTGCCCGCCTCGGTGAGGGCGTCCCGGAAACCCTTCATGGTGCGCCGCCGCCCCTGCGCGCCCGAGCTGCCCTCGACGGGCGGCCGTACGGCGGTGGACTCGGCGACGGGCAGGTTGTCGAGGCTCAGCCCGGGGCCGGGCCGGAAGGAGTACCAGGCCTCGGCGAACTTCCGCGGGTCGCTGGAGACCTGGCGTCCGCGCCACTCGCTGACCTTGCCGACGACGACGCACTCGCCGGTCTGCACGTGCTGCCACTCCAGGGCCACGTGCCCGCAGTCGTCGGCGAGGAGGAACTTGCGCAGCACGCCGGAGCTGGCGCCGCCGAGGGTGTTGCGGTGGCCCGGCAGCATCACCGAGAAGATCAGCTTCAGCAGGACCGACTTGCCGCCGCCGTTCTCCAGGAAGAGCACCCCGGCGGGTGCGGGACGGCGCGGCGGGCCGACGGGCTCGTCCTCGAAGAACTCCGCCTGGGTGGGCGCGGGGTCGGGCACGACGGCGCCCACGCCCCGCAGGTCAAGCACGGTGTCGGCGTAGCGCGCACCGGCGGGCCCGATGGAGTAGAGGCGGACCCGGGACAGCTCGTACATGGCGGACTCTCGTAAGTCTGGGGGGAGGTGCGGTGCTTCAGGAGTGGAACGGCAGCCCGGCGTCGGCCACCAGCTCCAGGTCGTCGGTGTGCTCGGCGGGCAGCAGGGTCGGCGTGCCGTCGGTCACCGGGACCACGCCCAGCTCCAGCAGCTCGGCCATCGCGGCGCTGCCCGCCATGTCCCGCACCTGGAGCTGGTAGCGGGCCGTGGTGCGGTAGGTGCCGCCGTTGTCGTCGCCGGTGCGCTGCAGGAAGCCGGAGTCGGTGAGGAAGGCGACAGCCTTGCCCACGATGCCGGTCGTGGAACCGGCGAGTCTGCGCGCGTCCTTGGTGGCGCCGGTCGCGCTGCGTCTGGCCCAGACCCGCCAGGCGGCCTCCAGGCCGGGCGTGTCGGTGGCCGGGTCGGTGTTCTCGCCCTGCTCCTCGGCCCGTTCCTCCAGCCGGCGGCAGGCCTGCCGTACGAAGGCGTCGACGCCGTTGACCGTCACGCGTCCGATGTACCCGTCGTCGGCGAGGTCCTCGGGGCGCGGGAAGGCCAGGGCGGCGACGGCGAGATGGGCCAGCCCGTGCAGGAAGCGGTCCCCGCCGTCGGCCGAGGTGCGGCGGGCGTAGTCGCTCATGCGGACGGCGAACACCGAGTCCTCGGCGGCGGTCACGGCCATTCCCGCGCGCGGGGACACCTCGAGGACGACCAGCCCGAGTCCGGCGGCCACGGCGTCCGCGAGCCGTGCGAACGGCGGGTCGTCGCGGTAGCGGCGCAGCAGCTCCGTGTACTCCTGATCGCGCGCGGGCTGCAGTTTGGGCTGCAGGCCGAAGGCGACGAGCCGCGCCGCGTCGGCGGCGTCGGCGGGCGTGACGGCGCCGTTCGCCGACGGGGCCGGGGCCGGGGCGTCCGCATCGCTCCGCTCGGCGTGCTCGGTCACGGCTGGGGCTCCTTGTCGCGCTTGTGCTCGGTCATGCTGCTTCCGTCCGGTCGGCCGCCATCCCCGCCGCGTCCAGCAGGGCCGTGCCGACTATGAGGTCGGCTCCGCCGAACTCCGGGTCGTCCAGTTCGGTCCCGTCGTCGACGGCGAACAGCAGCTTCTCCTCGCCCTGCCGGTAGGCCGTGCCCACCGGCGGGCTGGCGGCGTGGACGGCCAGCAGCGCCACCAGGTAAGGCAGGTCGGGGTCCTGACGCCGGGCCTGCGCCAGCAGTCCCGACAGCCGGCGCGGCGCGTCGGCCGGCAGGTCCAGCAGTTCCATGGCGGCGGCGAGCTGTTCCTCGCTGAAGCGGCTGTCGTCCGGGGTGGCGACGAGGTCGGGCTCCGGCATCTCGGCGCCGAGGTGCTCGCGCTCCACCGGGGGTGTCAGCAGCAGGTCGACGAGGTCACCCACCCGCACCGACGCCGGCGCGCGCAGTCCGGTCCCCCGCGCGAAGAAGGCGTCCGTGACGCGGACGGCCTGCTCCAGCGGCAACGGCAGCACCGGGGCGACCAGTTGGCCGTACAGGTCTATCCCGGACGTCGTGGTGGGTGCGGCGAAGGCCTGCCGGTCCTGCTCGGCGCGGAACAGCGGGCCGGCCTCCAGCAGGCGCGACTGCAGCTGGGTGTGGCGCCGGATGCAGTCCTTGACGATGTCGACGAGTTCGGCGGCGCGCCGCTTGTGCCCGGGGTCCTCCGTCTCGTCCCTGGCCTTGCGGATGTTGGTGAGGATCGCGTTCTCGTGGCGGTAGCGGTCGGCCACGTGGTCCAGGGCCTCGGCGATCATGTCCGGGACGGAGTTGAGCCAGTCCACCGCGCGGACGTTGCGCCGGGTGGCCTCCAGGGCTCTGCGCAGGGTCTCCGAGTACTGCACCGTGCGGTAACGGGCCTGTTCGGCGGCGAGCTGGGCGTCGGCGAGGCGTCCGCGGCTGATCAGGATCTCGAGCTTGACCTCGGCGGCGATCTGGGCGCTGGTGACATCGGTGTCCAGGGCGCCGACCAGGACGTTGACCGCCTCGTCCGTGGTGCGCAGGTAGACGGTGCCGCCGGGGCCCGGGACCTCCTCGACCAGCTTGAAGTCGTAGTCGCGGCGGACGTAGCTGCCGTCCGGCGCGAAGGTGCCGTACACGGCCCGGAAGCCGCGGTCGACGCTGCCGACGTTGATCAGGTTCTCCAGCACCCAGCGGGCCACGCGCTCGTGCTCGGCGACCGGGCGCTGCGGGGCCTGCGCGGCGATGCGGGGGACGAGGCGGGCGACGATCTGCTCGTGGTCGGCGCCGGTGTCGAAGTCCATGTTCAGCGTGACCAGGTCGATGGCGGCGAGGGCCACCTCCGCCATGCCGTAGACCGAGTACTCGCCCGCGAGGCTGCCCTTGCGGGCGTCGAGGTCGTGCAGCGGCGCGGTGCAGGCGAGCGCGCGCAGCCGCCGCGCCAGCCCCTCGTCGGCGGCCGGGCCCGGCGCGGGGCGCGGCCCCGCGCTGAGCTGGGGCGGAACGCTGTCCGTCGATGCTGGCGAAGTCACGGTGCACAGACTAGGTCCTCGGTCTGACAACGACCCAAACGGCGCGGATCGCCGCCCGCGGCGGGCCGGGCGGCCACCGGTCGTGCGTCGTGCGCGAACCGGCGGGGGCCGGTCGCGCGGTACCCCGCGCCCCATCGCGCGGTACCCCGCGCAGCGTCGCGCGGTACCCCGCGCCCCTACGGGAGGGCTTCGCCCTCCCCGACCCTCCGGCGGTACACATCGACCACCCGCTCCAGCGAGTCGGTGAGGTACACCGCGAGCAGTCTCTCGGCCTCGCACCGGTCGCCCTCCCGCAACGCCTGGAGGATCTGCCGGTTGCGGGCGAGGTAGGGCTCGTGCAGCCGCCTCGGCTCGTCCACGAGGTGGAAGGCGAGGCGCAGTTCGGCGAAGACACTGCGCATCAGCTCGTCGGTGCGGGCGCTGCCGGCGAGGGCGACGAGTTCCCGGTGGAAGTGGATGTTGGCGGTGCCCAGGCCTTTCCAGTCACCTTCGCGCGCCGCCCGCTCGCCCTCCTCGACCGCCTCGGTGAGCCCGTCCAGGGCGTAGGGCGGCTCGCCGAGGCCGCGGACGACGGCGCACTCGACTAGGCCGCGGGTGCGGTAGATGTCCTCCACGTCCTCGACGGTCAGCACCCGCACGAAGACGCCCCGGTTGAGCTCGTGGACGAGCAGGCGTTCGTGCGTGAGCAGCCGGAACGCCTCCCGCAGCGTGTTGCGGGAGACCCCGAGCGCGCCGCCGATGCTGTCTTCCGACAGCCGGGTCCCGGGCGGGAAGAACCCCTCGGCGATGCGGCTTCTGAGGATGTCCGAGACCCGCTCCGCGGTGCTGGTGCGCCCCAGGAGGGCCCGGTCCTCGGCCAGGGAGGTCAGCTGCTCTGCCATGCCGGAATTCAATCGCAGAGAACAAGAACGTAACAACATGAGTATTGAGGGATCGTTGAACAATCCTCTACGGTGCTCCTGCGTGGCGCCGTTCCTCAGTACGGCGCCACCGCTTCCCGCACACGCACGGCACGGCACAGCACGGCACGGCACGGCACGGCTCAGTTCCGCACCCTTCGTCCTCCCTCTGCGAGGTGCCCATGAGCACGACCCCTCCACCGCAGGCCCTGGCCACCGGCCCGCGAGCCGCCGAACTCACCCGCGACGACGGCGCGCTGGGCTGGCTGCGCGCGCTCGGCCCGCGCGGCCGCCGCGCCTTCGCCGGCGCGTTCGGCGGCTATGCCCTGGACTCCTACGACTACTTCACGCTGCCGCTGAGCATGGTCGCGCTGGCCGCGTACTTCGGTCTGGACAGCGGTCAGACCGGCCTGTTCACCACCGTCACGCTCGTGGTCTCCGCGGTCGGCGGCGCCCTCGCGGGCGTGGTGGCGGACCGGGTCGGCCGGGTCAGGGCGCTGATGATCACGGTGATCACGTACGCCGTCTTCACCGTCGCCTGCGGTTTCGCGCCGAACTACGAGACACTGCTGGTCTTCCGGGCCCTGCAGGGCCTCGGCTTCGGCGGCGAGTGGGCGGTCGGCGCGATCCTGGTCGCCGAGTACGCGAGCGCCAGGCACCGCGGCCGTACGCTCGGCGCGGTCCAGAGTTCCTGGGCCGCCGGCTGGGCGCTGGCCGCGATCGTGTACACGCTGGTCTTCTCGTTCGCCGGCGACGACCTGGCCTGGCGCATCATGTTCTGGACGGGCGCGCTGCCCGCGCTGCTGGTGATCTGGATGCGGCGGCGGGTGCACGACGCCCCGCAGGCGGTCGCCGTACGCGCACACAGCCCGCGGAAGGGCTCGTTCGCGGCGATCTTCAAGCCCGGTCTGCTGCGCACCACCGTCTTCGCGGGCCTGCTGTCCACCGGCGTCCAGGGCGGCTACTACACGCTCGCCACCTGGGTGCCGACGTACCTGAAGACCGAGCGCGACCTGTCGGTCGTCGGCACCGGCGGGTACCTGACGTTCCTGATCTCCGGCGCCTTCCTCGGCTACCTGACCGGCGGCTACCTCACCGACCGGCTGGGCCGCCGGCGCAACATCTGGCTGTTCGCCCTGTTGTCGGCCGTCTGCATCCTGGCGTACGCGAACATCCCGAGCGGGGCGAACGCCCTGCTGCTGGTGCTCGGCTTCCCGCTCGGGTTCTGCATGTCGGCGATCTTCAGCGGCTTCGGCTCCTACCTGAGCGAGCTGTACCCGACGGCGGTACGCGGCACGGGGCAGGGCTTCACGTACAACACCGGACGCGCGGTGGGCGCGGTCTTCCCCACCACCGTCGGCTTCCTGGCCGACAGCTGGGGCGTGGGCGGCGCGCTGGTGTTCGGCGCGACCGGCTACGGCATCGCCGCGCTGGCGCTGCTCGGGCTGCCGGAGACGCGCGGGAAGGAGCTCTCGTGAACCAGACCGAGGACCGACCGCTGACCCTGATCGACGCGCACGCGCACGCGTGGAGCCCGAAAACCGCCCGGGCCCGCTTCCGCCAGGGGCTCACGGGCCCCACCGCCGGGGTCGCCGCCGGTCACACCCAGGCGAACCTGATCTCGGTGCCCGCCGAATGGGCGTACGACATGCTGTTGTTCTGCCAGCGCAACCCCAAGCCCTGCCCGGTGCTCGACGTGACGGACGCCGGCTCGTACACGACCGTCCTCGCGGACGGCGCGGACCTGCGCACCGACCTGCCGCGCTACCGGGTGTGGCAGGACGGTGAGCTGGTGGCGGAGCCCACGGACGTGCGCGCGCACTGGCGCGAGGACCTGGTGTCGTTCCTGATCGGCTGCAGCTTCACCTTCGAGTGGGCGCTGACCGGGGCGGGCGTCCCGATCCGCCATGTCGAGCAGGGCCGCAACGTGCCGATGTACGTGACCGGCCGTCCGTGCCGTCCGGCGGGGCGGCTGCACGGCCCGATGGTGGTGTCCATGCGCCCGGTGCCGCCGGAGCACCTGGCGGCGGCGATCCGGGAGAGCAGCCTGCTGCCGGCAGTGCACGGCAGCCCCGTACACTGCGGCGATCCCGCCGGGCTCGGCATCGACGACCTCGGCCGGCCCGACTTCGGCGACCCGGTGGACGCCGAGCCGGACGACATACCGGTGTTCTGGGCCTGCGGTGTGACCCCGCAGGCGGCGGTGATGGCCTCGCGTCCGCCGTTCGCCATCACCCACGCGCCGGGACAGATGTTCCTCACCGACGCCCGCGACGAGCAGTACCGCGTGGCCTGAAAAACCGAGTGGTCCGGGAAACCGCGTGGCCTGAGAAGCCGCGTGGCCTGAGAAGGAGACACGAAGGATCCATGACACCCATCGATCTGAACGCCGACCTCGGCGAGGGCTTCGGCCGCTGGCAGCTCACCGACGACGAACAGCTGCTGTCGGTCGTCACCAGCGCCAACGTGGCCTGCGGCTTCCACGCCGGGGACGCGGCCACCATGCGGCGGGTGTGCGAGCTGGCGGCCGACCGCGGCGTCCGGATCGGCGCCCAGGTCTCCTACCGCGACCTGGCCGGGTTCGGGCGGCGCGCCATGGACGTGCCGCCCGAGGAGCTCGCGGCGGAGGTGGCGTACCAGATCGGCGCCCTGGAGGTCTTCGCGCGGGCGGCGGGCACGCGCGTGTCCTACGTCAAGCCGCACGGCGCGCTCTACAACCGCGTCGTGCACGACCAGGAGCAGGCGGAGGCCGTCGTGGACGGCGTGCTGCTGGCCGACGCCACGCTGCCGGTGCTCGGCCTGCCCGGCTCGCGCCTGCTGGAGCTGGCCGGGAAGGCGGGGCTGGAGACCGTCACGGAGGCGTTCGCCGACCGCGCGTACACCGAGGAGGGCACGCTCGTGCCGCGCGGCCGGGACGGCGCCGTCGTCACCGACCCGGAGGCCGTCGTGGAACGCTCGTTGGCGCTGGCCCGGTTCGGGACGGTCACCTCCCACTCCGGCGCCCGCGTCGACGTACGCGCGCGTTCCCTGTGCCTGCACGGGGACACGCCCGGCGCCGTGGAGCTGGCCCGGCGGGTGCGGCAGCGTCTGCAGGAGTCGGGCGTGCGGGTGGAGGCCTTCGCATGAGGGTGCTGCCCGTCGGCGACAGCGCCCTGCTCGTCGAGGTGTCCTCGGACGAGGAGGCCCGGGCGCTGCACGCGGAGCTGTCGCGCCGCCGCGCCGACGGCGCGCTGTCGGCCCGCGAGATCGTCCCCGCGGCCCGCACCGTGCTCCTCGACGGACTCGACGAACCGGAGCGGCTGGCCCGGGAACTCGCCGCGGCCGACGTCCCTCCCGCTCCCCCGCGCACGCGTGCCGCCGTCGAGATCCCGGTGCGCTACGACGGCCCCGACCTCGCCGACGTCGCCGAGCACTGGGGCGTCTCGGCGCGGGAGGCGGCCCGGATCCACGCGGAGACCGAGTTCAGCGTCGCCTTCTGCGGGTTCGCGCCCGGCTTCGGCTACCTCACCGGCCTGCCGCCGCGCTACGACGTCCCGCGCCGGGCCGCCCCGCGCACGGCCGTCCCGGCCGGTTCGGTGGCGCTGGCGGGCCCGTACACGGGCGTGTACCCGCGCTCGTCGCCGGGCGGCTGGCAGCTGATCGGGCGGACGGACACCGTGCTGTGGGACCACACGCGGGTGCCGGCCGCGCTGCTGTCGCCGGGCACCCGGGTGCGCTTCGTCCCGGTGGGGTGCCCATGACGGACCGCGCACTCGTCGTCGTCCGGGCCGGCGCGCTGACCACCGTGCAGGACCAGGGGCGTCCCGGACACGCCCACCTCGGCGTGCCCCGCTCCGGTGCGCTGGACGGGCCCGCGGCGGCGCTCGTCAACCGGCTGGTCGGCAACCGGCCCGAGGCGGCCGTCCTGGAGACCACCGTCACCGGCTGCGCGCTGCGGCCGCGTTCGGCGGTCACGGTGGCCGTCGCGGGCGCACCCTGCCCGGTCACGGTGGACGGCCGGCCGGTGTCCTGGGGCGCGCCCGTGCGGGTGCCCGCCGGCGCGGTCCTGGACGTCGGAACCGTCACTTCGGGCGTACGCGGCTACGTGGCCGTCTCCGGCGGCGTCGCCGTCGAGCCGGTGCTCGGCAGCCGCTCCACGGACCTGCTGTCCGGGCTGGGCCCGGCGCCGCTCACGGACGGCGCGGTGCTACCCCTGGGGATGCCGGAGAGCCCGCCCGCGCGCGTGGACTTCGCCCCGTGCCCGGCGCCACCCACCGAGGTCGTCCTGCGCGTGACGCCGGGACCCCGCGACGACTGGTTCACGCCGGAGGCGGTCCGCGCCTTCACCTCCCGCACGTTCCGGGTGTCTGCCGCCAGCAACCGCATCGGACTGCGCACGGAGGGGCCTGCCCTGGAACGTGCCGTGCCCGGCGAACTGCCCAGCGAGGGCATGGTGCTGGGGGCGGTCCAGGTGCCGCCGGACGGCAGGCCCGTGGTCTTCCTGGCCGACCACCCGACCACCGGGGGCTACCCGGTGATCGGGGTCGTCCGCGTCGGCGATCTCCCGCGGACGGCACAGGCGGCGCCGGGCACACCGGTGCGTTTCGTGGCGGTACGGCGGCGCTGAGGCGTCCCCGTACCGCCGCGTCCCCGTACCGCCGTACCGCCGCGTCCCCGTACCGCCGTACCGCCGCGTCCCCGTACCGCCGTACCGCCGCGTCCCCGTACCGCCGCGTCCCCGTACCGCCGTACCGCCGCGTCCCCGTACCGCCGCGCCTCCGCGCCTCCGCGCCTCCGCGCCTGAGTCGTACTACGACGCGCTCCCTGTCACACCGCGTCCCGGGTCACACGGCGTCCGCCCGCTCCGTCGCCGACAGCGCGGCCAGTGCCGCCGACACCGCCGCCGACGCCCGCGTGTCGAGGCGGGCGCCGGTGCCCCGCGCGCGGTGGCGCATCTCGTCGGCGGCCAGCCGCAGCAGCTGCGGCAGCAGGTCGGTGCACCGCCGGGCCACCCAGCCGGTGCCCGAGGTGGCCAGCCACCACAGGTTCGCCGACCGGGTGGGCGCCGGGGATTCCGGCTCGGCCGAGGGCGCGGCCCCCGTGGCGAGGCCCGCCTCGGCGAGCAGTGCGTGAAAGCGCACGGCCAGTGCCCGGTGACCCCGCTCGCCGGGATGCAGCCGGTCCACGCTCCACATCGCGCGGTCGGTGAGCCAGGCGCCCTCGCACGCGTGCAGATGCACGGCGCCGTAACGGTCGGAGAGGGCGTGGACGACCCGGTTGACCGCGCGCTGCCGCCGGGCCAGCGGACGGGCCAGCGCTCCCGGCAGCCCGAGCATCGCGCCGGGGTCGGGCAGGCAGGCCGTGAGCAGCACCGCGCCCTGGCCGGTGAACGCGGCGTACACCTCGTCGAGCCGTCCGGCCACGGCGCGGATGTCGAAGGTGCGGCGCAGGGTGTCGTTGACCCCGACGACCACCGACACGACGTCGGGCCGCAGGGCCAGGCCCGCCGGCGTCTGCCGCTGAAGCACCTCCCGGGTCTGGGCGCCGCTGACGGCGAGGTTGGTGAACGCAACGCCGTCCTCGGCGAGCCCGTCGGCCAGCAGCGCGGCCCAGCCGCGCCACCCGCCGCCGACGGGATCGCCCACCCCCTCGGTCAGCGAGTCGCCGAGGGCGACGAAACGCAGGGGTGCCATGTCACACTCCCGGCACGTGAGGACGCACCGGCATCGTCGCGTCGTGCGCGGCCAGGAACGCGTCGACGGCCGTGTCCCAGCCGAAGCACTCCGCACGCGCGCGTGCGGCCTCGCGCCGTGCCCGTTCGGGGAGGTCCAGGAGCATCTCGACGGCGTCCGCGAAGGCGTCGCCCCGGTCGGCCGCGACGGCTCCCGCGGGCCCGATGACCTCGGGCAGCGCGGAGGATGCGCTGGCCACCACGGGCGTCCCGCACGCCATGGCCTCCAGCGCGGCGAGCCCGAAGGTCTCGGCGGGCCCGGGTGCCAGGCACACGTCGGCGACCGCCTGCAGGGCGCCGAGCGCCCCGCGGTCGCCGACGTGACCGAGGAAGGTGACCGGCAGCCCCCGCTCACGAGCCCGGAGTTCGAGGCGCGGGCGCAGCGGCCCGTCCCCGGCCACCACGAGCACCGCCTTCCTGCCCCGCCGCAGCAGCGCCTCCAGGGTGTCCAGCGCCGTGCCGGGGCGCTTCTCGACCGACAGCCGGGTGCACGTCACGAGCAGCGTCTCGGCCACGTGCGCGTACCGGGCCCGCAGCCCCGCGTCCCACAGCGCGGGGTGCCGCTCCACCAGGTCGACGCCCAGCGGGGCCCGTACGACGTTGCGCGCGCCGATCCGCACGAACTCCCGCTCGGCGAACTCCGTCGTGCACACCACGCGTGCGTACGTGTGCGCCGTGCGGACGTTGAGGGCGTCGGCGGCGCGCCGGGCGGCGCCCTCCGGCACGCCCCAGGTGCGCAGCACGCCGTCCGCCGTCTCGTGGGACACCATCACGGCGGGCACCCGGGCGCGCCGGGCCCACCTGCCGGTCCACCGGAGGGTCGTGCGGTCGGACACCTCCAGGCGGTCGGGCGCCAGTTCCTCCAGCAGCCGCGCCACGCGCCGCCTGTCGGTGAGCACGCGGTATCCGCCCGTGCCCGGCAGCAGCGGCCCGGGCAGGGTGATCACCCGCCCCTGCTCGGTCTCCCGGTCGTCGGCGCGTTCGCCCGGCACGACGAGGACGGGGTCGTGCCCGGCGGCCCGGAAGCCCTTGCCCAGCTCGCGCAGGGCGGTACGCAGCCCGCCGGACGCGGGTGCGACGAAGTTGGCCAGCCGCACGATCCGCAGCGAGGTCATACCGCCACCGCCGTTCTGCGGGCGGCGAGCACGGCCCGGTAGTGCTCGATCAGCTGGTCGCCGACGGCCACCCAGGTGCGCCCCTCGACGGTGGCGCGCGCGGCGGCGCCGTAGGCGGCCCGTGTCCCGGGTTCGGCGGCCAGGGCCCGTACGGCGTCCCGTACCGCGTCCGCGTCGCGCGGCGGCACCAGGAGCCCGGTGCTCCCGTGGGCGACCAGGTCGAGGGGCCCGCCGGCCGCGGGCGCGACGACGGGCACGCCGCTCGCCATGGCCTCCTGCACGGTCTGGCAGAAGGTCTCGAAGGGACCTGTGTGGACGAAGACGTCCAGCGAGGCGAAGATCCGGGCGAGGTCGTCGCCGGTGCGACGGCCCAGGAAGACGGCGCCCGGCAGTTGCTGCCGCAGGACGGGCAGGCTCGGCCCGTCGCCGGTCACGACGACGCGGACGCCCGGCAGGCCGCAGACACCGGCCAGCAGTTCGACCTGTTTCTCGGGGGCGAGCCGTCCGACGTAGCCGACGATCAGCTCACCGTCCGGGGCGAGTTCGCGGCGCAGCGCCTCGTCGCGCAGGTCGGGGCGGAAGCGGACGGTGTCCACGCCGCGCGGCCACAGCCGCACCCGGGGCACGCCGTGCGCCTCCAGGTCGTGCAGGGCCGCGCTGGAGGGCGCGAGGGTGAGGTCGGCCGCGGAGTGGACGGAGCGGATCCGCCGCCAGGCCGCGGCCTCGCCGGCGCCCATGTAGGTGCGGGCGTATCCGGCCAGGTCGGTCTGGTAGACGGCCACGGCGGGCACGCCGAACCGGGCCGCGGCGGCCATGCCGCGGACGCCGAGGACGAAGGGGCTCGCCAGGTGGACGACGTCGGCACGGTGCTCGACGAGGGCCGCAGCGAGACGCCTGCTGGGAAGGGCGACGCGCACCTGGGGGTAGCCGGGCAGCGGGAGGGAGGGGACACGGACGACGGGGCACGGCGCGAGGGCGTCGAACTCGGTCCCGTCGGGCTTGTTCCCGGGGGCGGGGGCAGGGGCGGGGGCGACGACGACAGGGGTGTGACCGCGATCTACGAGGTGCCGGGCGGTCTGGAGCGCGCAGTGTGCCACGCCGTTCACGTCGGGGGGAAAGGATTCGGTCACGATGACGACACGCATACGGGTGTTCTCGCCGGACCGGACGTGCCCGCGTCAACGTGGATCTTTCCGGGCGAGGAACGTCCCATGAGCGTTGCGAGCCGCGCCCCCGCGGGTCAGGCCGTGTCCACGACCGCCTGACCCGCGGGTCACCCGTCGTTCATCCGCGGGCCGCGCCGGCGCCCGGCCGGCGGCCGGGCGACCGGTTCACCCGGCACGGCTCACCAGCCCGCGCGCACACGCCTCGGCAGACGCCTCGGCAGACGCCTCGGCAGACGCCCCGGCTCACACGCCGGCTCCGTCGGGTCCGATGCGGCTGCGCACGGCGGTCTGGACCTCGGCCTCCTCGGCCGGGTCGGCGGCGAGCCGGCGGAGTCGTTCGACGACGCGGGCGTCTCCGGTCTCGGCATGCCGGGCGGCGATCTCGCGGGTGGACTCCTCGCAGTCCCACAGGCACTCGACGGCGAAGCCGGCCGGGAAGGAGGGGTCGGTGGCGGCCAGGGCGCGTGCGGCCCGGCCGCGCAGATGGGAGGAGGCGGTCTCGCGGTAGACATGGCGGAGCACGGGGGCGGCGCAGGCGATGCCGAGCCGGCCGGCGCCGTCGACGAGGGTCCACAGGGTGGGCGCGTCGGGCCCCTCGCCGCGTACGGCCTCGCGCAGCGCCCCGAGGACGAGGTCCTTGTCCCGGGTCCCGCCCCGGCAGGCGAGCACCCGGCCGGCGGCGGCGCCCAGCGGGTCGGGCCGGTGGGCCCAGCCGCGCGCCCGGTCGACGGCGGCGACACCGCTCATCCGCTCGAAGGCGTCCACGGCGGCCTCCGCGACGGCCGCGGAGCCGGTGACCACCGCGCCCTCGATCAGGTCCAGGGCAGCCGGATCGTTGCGGTCGGCGAGGTAGCGCAGGGCGGCGCAGCGGGCTCCGTCGGCGCCGCCGACGGCGGCCCGGAGGATCTCGGGCCGGTCCTCGGGACCCGCCACGGCCATCAGGCAGCGGGCGGCCGGGACGTGCAGCGCGGCGCCGCGTTCGGTGCCCTGCTGAGCCCAGTCGAGGACGGCCTGCACGCTCCACCCGGGTCGGGGCCCGGTCGGTCGCAGCTGCCGCTGCCAGCGGTCGAAACAGCCGGCCTCCTGGGCGGCACGCACGCGCGTGGCGATGGATTCCCGGGGATCCTCGGCCCACAGCCGCCAGGGCCGGGGCTCGAAGGCGTCGCGCACGGCGGCGGCCAGTTCGGCCTCGCCCTCCGGGTCGGTGGCGAAGCGCGCCAGCACGGGCGCCGCGAGGGCCCGCAGGCCCGCGTCGTCGTCGCGCAGCGCCAGCTCGTCCAGGGCCCAGGCCCAGTTGGCGCCGGAGGCCGCGTATCGGCGCAGCAGCAGGAGGGCGTCCCGGCTGCCGTAGGAGGCGAGGTGACCGAGCACGGCCAGCGCGAGGCCGGTGCGGGACTCGTCGGTGTCGAAGACGTCCTCGGTGTCGAAGAGGTGTGCCTCGATCTCGTCCAGCTCGCCGTTGAGGTCGAGGAAGAGACGGGCGTAGTACAGGGAGCGGTTCTCCACCTGCCAGTCGTGGCGGGGGTCGCGCAGCACACAGTGGTTCAGGGCCGCCAGCGCTTCCGCGCGGGGGGCGGTGAGTGCGTGCAGCGTCCCGTCGCCGCGGCCCCGCTGGAGCAGGCCGAGCAGGGTACCGCTGGGCGCTATGACCGGATCGAACATGGGAAACAGCCTCACATCAAGCGTCGACGCAACCGGGGACGTGCACTACCTGGCCGCGTGACAACACGTCGGGGCGCCCGCCGTTTCCTGCTTGCTGTAGACCATCTTCCTCTGCCTCTCGTCGGTGGCCCATGCGGACCGCATCACGGTCCGCGCGGTGCGGCAACACCTGCCCAGCCCTCGCGTCCGTGAATCACTTCGTCATGATGACCCGGCGGTCCGACCTGCCGCGACCGAAATTTCCGCGACCCTGCACCGCCTCCCCCGTTTCCCGTGTCTTCGCTGGTCAGAGCGTGCGACAGACCGTGCCGGTCAGTGCGCGCCGAACAACTCGAGCAGTTCCCGCTTGCCGAACATCCGGGCCGTGTCGACGGCCGACGGGGTGCCGGCGGCGGGGTCGGCGCCGCCTTCCAGCAGAACCTCGATCACTTCCGTCTCGCCCTTGAAGACCGCCCCGGCGAGCGGGGTCTGGCCCCGGTCGTTGACCCGGTCGGCCTGGGCTCCCCGGGCGAGCAGCGCGCGCACCGCCTCCGCGTGCCCGTGATAGGCGGCGAGCATGACGAGCGAGTCGCCGCGGTCGTTGGTGAGGTCGGCCGGAACGCCCGCGTCGACGTACGCCACGAGCGCCTCGGTCTGCCCTCGCCGGGCCAGATCGAAGATCTTGGTCGCCAGCTCCACGACCTCGGGGTCGGGGGCTTCAGTCATCGCGCCTCTCCTCACAACCGTTCAGGTGAATCGTCAGGGTACTGGCTCGTACGGCCCGGGGCCGGACCCGCCGGGGTACGGATCACCGCGGACCCCGGTGCGGCGCGCGCCCGGCTCGTCCGGCGCACGGCGGCTCGGCCAGCTGGGGGAAATCGCGAGAATTTCACCCATTTGCACCTTTTATCGTATGGATACATGCTGTGATCCTGGAAGTACTCATGGTGACTGTCCCCACGAACCAGGAGACCCAAATGATCCTGTCCATCTCAGGCGTGTTCCTGCTCGGCGTCATCGTCTTCCTCTTCTTCCGCAAGGACGGACTCAAGGGCTCGCACGCCATGGTCTCGGTCCTGTTCGGCTTCTACCTGTCGAGCACGGCCATCGCCCCGAGCATCAAGGCCGGCGGCGAGAGTCTGGCGAGCCTGCTCGGCGGCATGAAGTTCTGACGCCGTCCCTCACGTCCGTACGCACCCACAGGAGACAGCAGTGGCCCGGCGCCCCCTCCCCCGCATCCTGAGCACAGGCAGCGCGCACCTCGCCCGGAGCCGGGAGCTGGCCCGGACGGCGGCCGACAGCGCCACCGACGTCCTCCATCCGCTGCTGACGATCATGCGCGGACTGCGCCGGCTGGCCTCGGCCGGGCGGCGCAAGTGGACCGGCACCCCCAAGGACAGACGCGGACCGCTGATGTTCCTGGTGGCGTCGGTGGTCCTGGTCGTGGCGCTCATGCCGTACGGCCCGCTGCTCGCCGCCGTCACCCTGATGGCGGCGGCGGCCTGGCACGGCCGCGACCGCGCCCCGGCGGCCCCGGAGGGACCCGACGAGCCGCAGACGCAACGGCTGCGGTCGCTCTACGAGGCCCTGGTCCCCTGCTTCTCGGTCGCCGAGGATCCCACGCCCCTGTACGCGCACGGCGGCGAGTGGGAACAGGCGTTCCCCGAGTACGAGTTCGACGCGTCGGGCCGGGTCTCGTACCTCGTGGTCCGGTATCCGGCCTACTTCCCTGACGGGGAGGCCGAGTCCCGCGCCCGGATCGAGCACCTGCTGCACGCCAAGTCGGGCCGCAGCCGCGAGTACCGCTTCGCCTGGGACGAGGAGGCGAACCAGCTCACGGTCAGCGCGCTGCCCCCGCTGCCCACCGGTGTCGCCGCCCAGCGCTTCGTGACGGCGCCCGGCGAGACGGTGCTCGGCTTCACCGATCCTTCCGAGGTCCAGCGCACCCTCCCCCTCGCCTACGGTGACGAACAGCGCGACATGCCGCCGGTCGTCTGGCGCACCGGCATCCGCTCCACCGAGCCGCATCTGCTGGCCATGGGCCAGCCGGGCAGCGGGACCTCCACCCTGCTGCGTTCCCTCGCACTGCAGGCGCTCCAGCACGGCGACATCCTGATCGTCGACGGCGGCGCCACCGGCGAGTACGCCTGCCTGACCGGCCGCGACGGCGTCCTGGCGGTCGAGTGCGCACTGCCCGGGGCCGTGGCCAGCCTGGAGTGGGCCGCCGCCGAGACCGAGCGCCGGCTGATCGAGGCCAACCGTGCCCGCCAGGCCGGCCATCCGCCGCCGGACGACACCAGGCGGCCGCTGTGGATCATCGTGGACCGCCCGAGCGCCTTCACCCATCTGGCCGCCGCGGACGGCCGCAAGGACCCGCAGGCGCTGCTGCAGGTCCCGCTCCGGCACGGACGCGCGGCGAACGTGACCGTGGTGGTGGCCGAGCAGTTCGACGGCGCGGACGCCCTGAGCGACGTGGTGTGCCGGCACACCCGCGCGCGCGTCGTGCTGGGCGCCGCCACGGCGGAGCAGCTGCGGACGCTCCTCGGCGCCCCGCCGCACACCACCCCGATCGCGCAGACCCCGCCGGGCCGCGGCTACGCCCGCCTCGGCACGGGCCCGGTCCACCGTCTCCAGGTACCGGCGACGCCGGACCCGTACGACGACGCGACGAGCGACGCGGACCGGCAGGCCGTACTGGCGCTGCTGCCGCCGCGCACGACGCCGGCCGACGGGGCTGCCGTGCCGTCGCTGGAGAAGAGGGAGAAGCCCGACAAGGGGAAGAACGGAGAGAAGGCGGAGGTGGCGCACAAGACGGCGCTGACGAAGAAGACGGAGAAGGCGGAGGCGGCGGAGGCGGCAGCCGAGGCGGAGCCGGTGCCCATGGACGCGGCACCGGTACCCGCGGAGGCCGGGGCGGCCGAGCGGTCGTAGCCGGGGAATCCGAACCGCAAGGCCGCTCGCCGGGGCCGACGTGACCCGCAGCCCGCGCGCCGCGCGGCCCCCGCGGCCCCAGGGTTCGTGCGCCGCGCGGCCCCCGCGGCCCCAGGGCCCGCCCGACCCCGTGACCCCGCTGCCGTCGCCGCTAAGCCACGAACGTGCGCGGCGCCTCCCCCGACCCCGACGCGCCCGTCTCCACCGCGCGCGCCGCCGCGGCCAGCCGCACCGCCGCCTCCTCGGCCACCGCGCCGCCCACCGTGAACGGCAGCCGCACATACCCCTCGAAGGCGCCGTCCACCCCGAACCGCGGCCCCGACGGCACCCGGACGCCGACCCGCTCCCCCATCTCCGCGAGCCGCGATCCCGACAGCCCCCCGGTCCGCACCCACAGTGTGAGCCCGCCCCGGGGCACCTCGAACTCCCAGTCCGGCAGTTCCCGCCGCACCGCGGCGACCAGGGCGTCCCGGTTGTCCCGGGCCTGGGTGCGCCGCACCTGCACGGCCTGCTCCCAGCCTCCGGTGCCGAACAGCCAGTTCACGGCCAGCTGCTCCAGCACCGGCGTGCCGAGATCGGCGTACGCCCGCGCGGCGACCAGGCTGCGGATCACGTCCGGCGCCGCCCGCACCCATCCGATGCGCATCCCCGCCCAGAAGGCCTTGCTGGCCGAGCCGACCGTGATCACCGTGGAGCCGGCCGGGTCGAAGGCGCACACCGGACGGGGCATCGAGACGTCCTCGTCCAGCCACAGTTCGCTCATCGTCTCGTCGGCGATGAGCACCGTCCCCGCCGACCGGGACGCCTCGACGAGCCGCCGCCGCTGGTCCTCGTCGGCGAGGGCGCCGGTGGGATTGTGGAAGTCGGCGACCACGTACGCGATCCGGGGCGCCGCGTCGCGCAGCACCTGCCGCCAGCGGTCCATGTCCCAGCCGGCCAGCCCCTCGGCCATCGCTACGGGGACGAGCCGCGCGCCCGCCTCCCGCATCAGCTGGAGGATGTTGGCGTACGACGGCGATTCGACGGCGATGCGCTCGCCGCGGCCCGCGAACAGGTGGCAGATCGCGTCCATCGCGCCCATGGCGCCCGTGGTCACCATGATCTGCTCGGGCATGGTGGGGATGCCGCGGGCGGTGTAGCGCTCGGCGATCATCGAGCGCAGCGCGGGCAGCCCGGCCGGATAGTCGCCGTGCGTGTGGGCGTACGGCGGCAGTTCCTCGAGGGCGCCCTGGACGGCGCGGGTCAGCCACGGTTCCGGGGCGGGGAGCGCGGCGCAGCCCAGGTCGATCATCGAGCCGAGGGCCTCGGGCGGCAGGGGTTCCAGACCGCGTGCCGGGAAGGGGTTGCCGGCGGGTACGGCCGTCCAGCTTCCGGCGCCGCGCCGGGACTCCAGGAACCCCTCGGTGCGCAGCGCCTCGTAGGCGGCCGCCACCGTCGTACGGCTCACCGACAGCGCCAGCGCCAGCTCGCGCTCGGCGGGCAGCCGGGCGGCCACCGGCACCCGCCCCTCCAGGACCAGCAGCCGGATGCCGTCGGCCAGCGCCCGGTAGGCGGGCGGGCGTCGCGAACCGGGGCCCGCCGGGCGTTCCTGCTGGGAGTTGAGCAGCCGGGCGAGCTGCGCCGCACCCATCGCCGAAGTCCACTGCGCCACAGAAATCAGTCCACCTTCCCCGAATTGGCCATGGATGGCGTTTCTCCCCGGGCCACAGGGTGTCATGCGTCAGGCCACTACCACCACGCGGGGGGCACCGTTGTCCGCAAGAAGCCGTCTCGGGCGGCGATTGATCCAGCTGTACTCCGGACTGGTCCTGTACGGGGCCAGCTCCGCGCTCCTCGTCGAGGCGGGGCTGGGGCTGGAGCCGTGGAACGTGCTGCACCAGGGTCTGGCCGAGCTCACCGGCCTGACGATCGGGGTCGTGTCGATCGTCGTCGGCGCCGCGGTACTGCTGCTGTGGATTCCGCTGCGCCAGCGCCCCGGCCTCGGCACGGTGTCCAACGTGTTCCTGGTCGGCATCGCGATGGACGGCACGCTCGCCCTGCTCCCGGACGCGCACTCCCTCGCCGTCCGCGTGCCCCTGCTGCTCGGCGGCGTCCTGCTCAACGGCGTGGCCACCGGCCTGTACATCGCCGCCCGCCTCGGCCCGGGTCCGCGCGACGGACTGATGACCGGGCTGCACCGGCGCACCGGACGCTCGATCCGGCTGATCCGCACGGCGCTCGAGGTGGCCGTCGTCGCGACCGGCTTCGCCCTCGGCGGCACGGTCGGCGTCGGCACCGTCCTGTACGCGGTGTCGATCGGCCCGCTCGCCCAGCTCTTCCTGCGGGTGTTCGACGTCCCGTCGGCATCCGGCGGCAGCACGGTCGTTGCCGAGGGGCAACCGCTGGGCGCGATACTGCGACCGTGACCACGCGGATACGCCACCCCTATCTCGACCACCCCGGCCCGATCGCCTTCGCCCACCGGGGCGGGGCGGCGGACGGGCTGGAGAACACCGTGCTCCAGTTCCGGCGCGCGGTGCGGACGGGCTACCGGTACATCGAGACCGACGTCCACGTCACGGCGGACGGCAGGCTGGTCGCCTTCCACGACGAGACGCTCGACCGGGTCACCGACGGCGCGGGGCGCATCGCCGACCTGCCCTGGCGGGAGGTGGCGGGCGCGCGCGTGGCGGGGGCCGAGCCGGTGCCGCTGTTCGAGGAACTCCTGGAGACCTTCCCCGAGGTGTGCTGGAACGTCGACCTCAAGGCGGAAGCCGCGCTGCGCCCCTTCCTCGGCCTCGTCGAGCGGATGGACGCCTGGGACCGGATCTGCGTCGGCTCGTTCTCCGAGGCGCGCGTCGTGCGGGCGCAGCGCCTCGCCGGGCCTCGCCTGGCGACGTCGTACGGGACGCGGGGCGTGCTCGGCCTGCGGCTGCGGTCCTGGGGAGTGCCGGCCGCGGTGCGCCGCTCCGCCGTCGCCGCGCAGGTGCCCGAGGCGCAGTCCGGCATCCAGGTCGTCGACCGCCGCTTCGTGCGCACCGCCCACGCGCGCGGGCTGCAGGTGCACGTGTGGACCGTCAACGAGCCCGAGCGCATGCACCGGCTGCTGGACCTGGGCGTGGATGGCATCATGACCGATCACATCGACACGTTGCGCAAGGTCATGGAGGAACGCGGCGTCTGGGTCTGAGCACCCGGAACGCCGTCCCGTGCCTGCGCACGGCACTCTCAGCGGGGAAGCGAGGGCACGGGTGACCATCGACACCGTGCGGGGGGAGCCCACCGACCGGCGGCGCGAGCAGCGCGGCTGGTACTTCTACGACTGGGCCTGCTCCGTCTATTCCACGAGCGTGCTCACGGTGTTCCTCGGGCCGTACCTGACGTCGGTCGCGGAG
The DNA here is from genome assembly GCF_040641355.1 of Streptomyces sp. NPDC020996. Lineage (NCBI taxonomy): Bacteria > Bacillati > Actinomycetota > Actinomycetes > Kitasatosporales > Streptomycetaceae > Streptomyces > Streptomyces sp. NPDC020996. The sequence continues at coordinate 60,646 of NZ_JBFADM010000023.1, read as the reverse complement.
TCGGCGGCGGACGCGGACGGGTTCGTGCACCCGCTGGGGATACCGGTGCGCGCCGGGTCGTTCTTCGCGTACGCGGTGTCCCTGTCGGTGATCGTGGCGGTACTGGTGATGCCCGTGGTGGGCGCCGCGGCCGACCGCACCGGCCGGAAGAAGCCGCTGCTGGGCGCCGCCGCCTACGTGGGGGCCGCGGCGACGGCGGGCATGTTCTTCCTGGACGGCGACCGCTATCTGCTCGGCGGGCTGCTGCTGGTGGTCGCGAACGCGGCGCAGTCCGTGGCGATGATGCTGTACAACTCCTATCTGCCCCAGATCGCCCCGCCCGAGGAGCGCGACGCCGTGTCCTCCCGGGGCTGGGCCTTCGGGTACGCGGCGGGCTCGCTGGTGCTGGTCGCGAACCTCGTCCTCTACACCGCGCACGACACCTTCGGCCTGACGGAGTCCGCGGCCGTGCGGGTCTGCCTGGCCTCCGCGGGCCTGTGGTGGGGCGCGTTCACGCTCGTGCCCCTGCGGCGGCTGCGCGACCGCCGGTCCCGGCCGGAGGAGGCGACGGCCCCCGGCCTGCGGCAGCTCACGGCGACCGTGCGCGACATGCGCCGCCATCCGCTGACGCTGGCCTTCCTGCTGGCGTACCTCGTCTACAACGACGGCATCCAGACGGTGATCTCGCAAGCCTCGGTGTACGGATCCGAGGAACTGGGCCTCGGCCAGTCGACCCTCATCGGGGCCGTGCTCCTGGTGCAGGTGCTGGCGGTGGCGGGAGCGCTGGCGATGGGACGGCTGGCCCGGACCTACGGCGCCAAGCGCACGATCCTCGGATCGCTGGTGGCGTGGACGGTGACGCTGGGCGCCGGGTTCTTCCTGCCGGCCGGGGCGCCGTTGTGGTTCTTCGTCCTCGCCGCCGGGATCGGCCTGGTGCTGGGCGGCAGCCAGGCGCTGTCCCGGTCCCTGTTCTCGCACCTGGTCCCGCCGGGCAAGGAGGCCGAGTACTTCTCGGCGTACGAACTGAGCGACCGCGGCATGAGCTGGCTGGGTCCCCTGCTGTTCGGCATCACTTACCAGCTCACCGGGAGTTACCGGGACGCGATCCTGTCGCTGGTGGCGTTCTTCGTGATCGGGTTCACGCTGCTCGCACGGGTTCCGGTACGCCGGGCGATCAGCGACGCGGGCAATCCGGTTCCCGAGAGGATTTAGCACTCAGGGCGAAAGAGCGGTAGTGTACGCGTTTGGCCTGCCAGGCGTACCGTTACTGCGCGTCAAAGATGCCGAAGCACTGGGTCACATCTGCCATCAGATGTGACAAACCGGGCGCGGGTGGGTAGAACAAGGGCGGCTACGACGGCGACGCATGACCCGGAACGGGACTCGGAACGGGAATCTTTACCGCCGACCGGACGTTGACCGGATGACGACGACAGCGACACCTGTCCTGTGGGCGACAAGCCCGGGAGGCACGATTCATGAGTGAGCGAGCTCTTCGCGGCACGCGCCTCGTGGTGACCAGCTACGAGACGGACCGCGGCATCGACCTGGCCCCGCGCCAGGCCGTGGAGTACGCATGTGAGAAGGGGCACCGTTTCGAGATGCCCTTCTCGGTCGAGGCGGAGATCCCGCCGGAGTGGGAGTGCAAGGTCTGCGGGGCCCAGGCGCTCCTGGTCGACGGCGACGGCCCGGAAGAGAAGAAGGCCAAGCCTGCGCGTACGCATTGGGACATGCTGATGGAGCGGCGCACCCGCGAGGAACTCGAAGAGGTCCTCGAGGAGCGTCTGGCGGTACTGCGCTCCGGCGCGATGAACATCGCCGTTCATCCGCGGGACAGCCGCAAGTCGGCGTAGGACCCTCACGGTCTGGCGGACGACGACAGCACACGCACGCGACTGCGGGCGCTCACGTGGAGTTCCACGTGAGCGCCCGCAGTCGTCGTAGGTCCCTCGGTGGTCCCTCGGTCGTGGGTCCCTCGGTCGTGTGCTGCGCGACAGGCCGCTGGCGTGCCGCGTGACGGGCTCAGCGCGGCTCAGCGCGTCAACGGCGGCCGCGGGCCCGGCTGCGCGTCCCCCGGCTCGTCGTCCCGGATCACCTCGCCCTGCAGGACCTTGCCGTCGGGGCGGTGGATGCGGGCCTGCTGGAAGGCGTCGCCGAGGCTGCCCGGGGAGGCCGTGCGCAGCTTGCGCTCCAGGGTGCGTTCCGTGTAGCGGCCGAGGGCCTTCTGGACCGGCGGGACCAGCAGGACCAGGCCCACCGCGTCCGAGATCAGACCGGGGACCATCAGGAGCAGGCCGCCCAGCATCAGCAGGCCGTTGCCGCCGCCGCGCGAGGGGCTGCCGCCGCGTTGCAGCGCCTCGTTCAGGTTCTGGAAGGCGCGTCGGCCGGCCTTCTTGATCACCGCGGAGCCGAGCACGACGCCCGCGAGGAGCAGCAGGAACACCACGACCCCGCTGGACGCGTCGGCCACCACCGTCAGCAGCCAGATCTCCAGCACCAGCCAGGCCGCGATGCCCAGCGGCAGCCAGGTCCGCAGCCGGGAGCGCCGGGGCCGGGGCCGGGCGGGGTACGTGGGGGTCGGAGCGCCAGTCGTCATGCCTCCAGTGTGCCTGGGCCCGGCTCAGCACGGGATAAACCGCGGCCTCACGGGCCCTGGGGCGGTCCTAGGACTTCTTGTCGCGTCCCAGGACCTTGCCGACCCGTTCGGTCGCGCCCCATGCGGTGACCCGCCAGAGTGCCTCGACCAGGATGTCGCGGCTCATCTTGGAGTCGCCGAGCTCGCGCTCGACGAAGGTGATGGGGACCTCGACCACGTGGTAGCCGGCCTTGACCGCGCGGCGGGCGAGGTCGACCTGGAAGCAGTAGCCCTGGGAGGCGACCTCGTCGAGACCGAGGCCTTCCAGGGTCTCGCGGCGGAAGGCGCGGTAGCCGCCGGTGATGTCGCGCAGCGGCAGGTTGAGAGCGAGCCGCGAGTAGAGGCTGCCGCCGCGGGAGATGAACTCCCGGCTGCGCGGCCAGTTCACCACCCTCCCGCCGGGCACCCAGCGGGAGCCGAGGACGAGGTCGGCGGTCTTGAGCGCGGTCAGCAGGCGGGGCAGTTCCTCGGGCTGGTGGGAGCCGTCGGCGTCCATCTCCACCAGGACGCCGTACCCGTTCTCCAGGCCCCAGCGGAAGCCCGCCAGGTAGGCGGCGCCCAGCCCCTCCTTGCCCTTGCGGTGCAGCACCTGGACGTGGTCGTCCTCGACGGCCAGTTCGTCGGCGAGCTTGCCGGTGCCGTCGGGACTGTTGTCGTCGGCCACGAGGACGTGCGCCTCGGGGACGGCCTTGCGTACCCGGCCGACGATCGCCTTGATGTTCTCCGCCTCGTTGTAGGTCGGAATGATCACCAACGTCGTGCCGAGCGGGCCGAAGCGCCTCTCCTGGGCCCGTGCCGCGTGGGTCCCGTCGCCGTCGTTCACTGCTGCCCCTTCATCTCCGTACGCAGAGGTCCACCATAGTGGCCGCGGCCTGCGATGACGTGACAACAGGTTCGTACGGTGGTGTCGTTTCCGCAAAAGCGGGGTAAGAACGCGCCTCGGTGACCCGCACGCTGCGGAGTGGGGGCCCGGCGCCCTTCGGGCCGACCTGGGACCCGCCGGCTGCGGGTCGACCTGAAGCCGTTGTCTACTGAGCACCCGGGCCCCACCCGGGTCACACCTTCCCGACCGGCCGGAACCGTCCCTCGTCGCGGCGCGGGCACTGGGCCTGGCTGCCAGCGACGGTGCCCCGGTGCGGCACACCGTCCCTGACCCAGCGGCGCCGCGGCGACTGCGCGGACGTTCCCCGGTCGGGCGTCCGGTGGTGGACCCGGCCGAACCTACCGGCCCCCTGCCGTCGCCTGTCAACAGCCGTTCGACCTGCGGGTTCTCGGAGAAAGCCCTGGTCAGGGCGGAGGATGCGCAGGTCGTGCGACCGCGTGGCGGCGGCCTCCCGCGCCCGCACCGCGGCCGTAGATCACTCGCCCGGCCGTACGAACACCGTCCGCCCCGCGACCACGGTGCGCAGGCATACGGGGAGGTCCCGGCCGGGGGTCAGGTCGGGCAGGCCGGGGGTGCCGGAACGGGGGTCGGTGGACCAGCGGGCGACCCGGTCGTCGGGGGCCTGGACCACCAGTTCGCCGGTGCGCCACACGGCGTAGTCCGCGGGCGCGCCGGGCACCAGGACGCCCGCGTCGTCCCGTCCGACCGCCCGCCAGCCGCCCCGCGTGTGGGCGGTGAACGCCGCCCGCACGGAGACGCGGTGCTCGGGCGTGCGGTGGAAGGCGGCGGCGCGGACCGTGCCCCACGGGTCGAGGGGCGTGACCGGGCTGTCGGAGCCGAAGGCGAGCGGGACGCCGACGCGCAGCAGCGCCGCGAACGGGTTGAGGGCGCGCGCCCGCTCCGCCCCCAGACGCTGGGCGTACATGCCGTCGTCGCCGCCCCACAGCGCGTCGAAGGCGGGCTGCACGGAGGCGGTCAGGCCCAGTTCGGCGAAGGCCGCGACCGTCTCGGGGGTGAGCATCTCGGCGTGTTCGACGCGGTGGCGGGCGGCGCGGACGCGGGCGAGGCCGACCTTGTCGGCGGCGGCGCGCACCCCTTCGACGACCGTGGTCACGGCCGCGTCGCCGATGGCGTGGAAGCCCGCCTGGAGACCGGCCTCGGTGCAGGCGGTGACGTGGGCCGCCACGGCGGCCGCGTCCAGGTAGGCGGTGCCGGTGTGGTCGGCGTCGGCGTAGGGCCGGTGCAGGCAGGCGGTGTGCGAGCCGAGGGCTCCGTCGACGAAGAGGTCACCCGCGGCGCCGGCCGCGCCCAGTTCCCGGGCCCTGGCGACCCCCTCCTCGCCCTGCTGGGCCCAGTAGCCGACGACCCGCGGTGCGGGCTCCTCGGCGGCGAGCCGCAGCAGGCCGGTGAGGTCGTCCTCCGAGGAGATCTCGGGGCCGGCGCACTCGTGGACCGACCCGATGCCCAGGGAGGCGGCACGGGCGAGGGCGGCACGCTGGGCCTCGGTGCGCTGCCGCGGCGTGATCGCGGCGAGGGCGGCGGCGCGTACGGCGTGGTGGGCGTCGGCGGTGAGCGGGCCGTCCACCGGACCGAGGCCGCGGCCCACCAGGTCGAGCAGCGCCGTCGTGACGACGGCCGAGTGCACGTCGATGCGGGACAGGTACAGCGGGCGTCCGCCGGTGGCCTCGTCGAGTTCCGCGCGCGTCGGCGGGCGTCCCCCGGGCCAGCGGGCGGCGTCCCAGCCGTGGCCGAGCAGCACGCGGTCGTCCGGGCGGGCGGCGGCGAAGTCGCGCACGCGGGCGAGGGCCGCCTCGAGGGTCGGGGCGTCGGACAGGTCGAGGCCGGTGAGCGCGAGGCCGGTGGCGGTGGTGTGCACGTGGGCGTCGGTGAACGCGGGGGTGACCAGGGCGCCGTCCAGGTCGACGATCTCGTCCACGCCGTCCGCGAAGGCGTCGGCGGCGCCCTCGGAGCCGACCCAGGCGACCTGGCCGCGCTCGACGACCATCGCGGTGGCGAAGGGGTCGGCGGGGCTGTGGATCTCGCCGCGGCGGAGCAGGACGGTCTGGGGCTGGTCGGTGCGTTCACTCATGACCGACAGTTTCTCGCGCGGCGGCGCCCGGCCCGCACCTGGGGCGGGTCCGGAGGGCCAGACCTAGATGCGCGGCGGCCGGGCCTCGTACGGGGTGGACAGGACGACGGTGGTCCGGGTGGACACCCCGGCCAGGGAGCGCAGCCGGGCCAGCAGTTCCTCCAGCTCGTGCGGGGTGGCCACGCGGACCTTGAGGATGTAGTTCTCGTCGCCGGCCACGCTGTGGCACGCCTCGATCTCGGGAACGCCGGCCAGGCGGTCCGCGATGTCGTCGGGGGCGCTGGGGTCGAACGGTTTCACCGAGATGAAGGCGGTCAGGGGCAGCCCCACGGCCTCGGGGTCGACGACCGCGGCATAGCCGCGGATGACGCCACGCTGCTCCAGCCGGCGCACCCGCTGGTGCACGGCCGACGTGGACAGGCCCGTGGCCTTGCCCAGGTCTGTGTAGCTCATCCGCCCGTCCTTGACGAGCAGCTGCACGATCTGTCGGTCCAGCTCCTCCATGGCGCAAGAACCTACAGTGCGCTTGATCTCCTCCGATACCTGAGCAGCCCAGGTCATACCCGGTTCGTGATGTGGCCGGGAGGAGGATGTGAGCCGCCTGTGGGACAAGAAACGTCCGCCACGGGCACCCTCGGGTCGGCATGTGACGAACACCACATCCACCTGGCGCTCTCCGTGATGTTCTCGTGATTACCGCCGGTGGCGAGGGGGAAATGCTTGCTGTGGTCGAGGCCGCAGCGCCTTCACGGCCCAGCCCGAGGGGGAGAATCCCATGCAGAGTCTTAAGCGTCCTGGTCGTACCGCACCCAAGCGTCTTCAGGCGGTCGTCGAACCCGAGCCGGAGGGCGTCGAACCCGACGCCTACGACGACGAGTTCGACGCGTACGACACCTTCGAGATGTACCGGGTGATCTGCCCGGACTGCGCGCAGCCCATCGCCCTGCTGGCGGACGAGGAAGTCCTGCCCGAGCACGCGCTGTGCGCCTCGCCGTGGAACCCGTTCGGCCTCACGGTCTGCGCCGGCACGGGCCGCAACGCCGCCGACGCCCGCCCCGCGGACGAGTCGGTGAAGGCGCAGGAGCAGGAGACCGCCCTGCTGCTGACGCTCCCCCAGGGACTCGACTGGCGGATGCAGCCCTTCTCGCACGTCGGCGGCCCGGGCTCGCGCCCGATCCGGGTCCCCGTGATGCGGCGTCACGCCGCCTGAGCGTCCGCCCCCGACGGGCCGTCACGCTTTTCCCGGTCTTTCCGGCCGTCCCGGTCAGCGTCTTTCCGGCCGTCCCGGTCATCGTCCTGCACCATGGCCCGCAGAGCGCCGCGGTGCAGGTCCGACGTGCCCGGATCCGCCGGAGCGGCGGCCGTGACGTGGTTCGCCGGGCACTCGTGGACGAACGGCCGATTCCCCGACGGTGACCTCGACGCCGTCCGGCGCGTTGGTGTGGTATGACCGCCACCTACCGAGCGACCGGGCGTCTGCGCCGGGTGTTCGTGCCGCCGCCCGCGGGAACGGTTTCGCCTGTACCGTCGGCGCCCCATGACCCGCCCATCTACCGGGACCTGATGCGTACCTGGGCCGACCGCGGCCGCACTCTGCCGGGGCGCCACGACCCGGAGTGGGTCCGGCTCGCGGCGCCGCAGGTCAGACCGGGTCAGTTCAGCGCGTCTCCGGACCCGCGAGATGACGGGCGATGACCATCCGCTGGATCTGATTGGTGCCCTCGACGATCTGCAGGACCTTGGCCTCGCGCATGTACCGCTCCGCGGGGAAGTCGGCGGTGTAGCCGTACCCGCCGAGGATCTGCACGGCGTCGGTCGTCACCTTCATGGCGGTGTCGGTGCAGTGCAGTTTCGCCATGGCGGCCTGCTTGGCGAACGGCAGCCCCGCGTCGCGCAGCCGCGCAGCCGCCAGGTACAGCGCGCGGCCCGCCTCGATCTGGGTCGCCATGTCGGCGAGCATGAAGCGCAGCCCCTGGAAGTCGGCGATGGGCCGGCCGAACTGCCGCCGCCCGGCGGCGTAGGCGACCGCCTCGTCGAGCGCGGCCTGGGCGACGCCGATCGCGCAGGCCGCGATGCCGAGCCGGCCGGAGTCGAGGGAGGCCAGCGCGATGGCGAAGCCCTGGCCCTCCTCGCCGATGCGCCGGTCGTCGGAGACCCGCACGCCGTCGAAGTGGACCTGCGCGGTGGGCGAGCCCTTCAGGCCCATCTTCTTCTCGGGCGCGGCCCCGCTGAGGCCCTCGGCGTCGCCGGGGACCAGGAAGGCGGTGATCCCGCGCGGCCCCTCTTCACCGGTGCGTGCCATGACCGTGTAGAAGTCGGCGATGCCACCGTGCGTGATCCACGCCTTGGTGCCGGTGATCACCCACTCGTCGCCGTCGCGGACCGCCTTCGTGCGCAGGGACGCCGCGTCCGAGCCGGACGCGGGTTCGGACAGGCAGTAGGCGCCGAGCAGCCCGCCGCCGAGCATCGCGGGCAGGTGCTCGACCTGCTGCTGCTTGGTGCCGTAGGCGGCGAGGGCGTAGGAGGCGAGGGTGTGCACGCTGACCCCGAGACCGACGGTGAGACGGGCCGCGGCGAGTTCCTCGAGGACCTGTAGGTAGACCTCGTACGGCTGGTCGCCGCCTCCGTACTCGGAGTCGTAGGGCAGGCCGAGCAGGCCCGCCTCGGACAGCAGGGAGAAGACCTCGCGCGGGAAGCGCCCGGCGTCCTCCTCCGCGGCCGCCTCGGGGGCGATCTCACGCTGCGCGATGTCGCGGACGAGCGAGACCAGGTCCCGGGCCTCGTCCGTGGGCAGTTGCCGGTCCACCGGCTGCGGGGCGCGGTCGGGCATGGCGACGCTCTCCTCCCTGTCGGGCGCATGGGCGGACGTGCACCTTGGGTGGGGGCGGCGCCGCCGGCTCGTACTTCGGGCGCGGCCGGTGCCCGCGCTTCCGGGTCACGGAAGCTGCTGACCAGCGGCTGCGCGCTGTGAGTATGCCCGATCGGCGACACCGCGTCACCAGTTAACGACCGCTTACTTCAAGAAAATCGTACCGCCGGGGGCCGGGCGGCACCATCGCTCGCAAATGGCCTGCGCCTCTCGCGGGCCGGACGTTCACGCCGATTGTTGTATACATGACAACATCTGATCCGCCCACGGCCGTCGCGGAGCCGGTCCATGGCCGGTTTTCGTCATCCGTCGCGGCGGGCGGGCCGCGGGGCCGGGTAGGCGGGGTCGAGTTCCGCGATGGCGCGCATCGCACCGCCCAGCGTCTTGACGAGCAGTTCGCACATCACCTCACGGCTCAGCTCGGGGCGGGCGATCCAGTCGAGGGTGGCTCCCTCCACACTGCACACCCAGGCGAGCAGGCCCATGCGCGCCAGCGGGGCGATGTCACCGCGGCCGTACGCCCCTTCGGCCACGGTCGCCACGATCGTCTCGCGCACGCCGTCCCGGATGGCGTGCACCTCGGTGTCGAAGCCGACGCCGCCGCCGACGATCGTGCGGTAGGCGGCGTGGTTGTGCTCGGCGTAGCGGAGGTAGCCGTCGATGGTGCGGTGCACACGGTCCACGGGCGGCAGTTCGCGGCCGCTCGCCGCGAAGGCGACCAGGTCGGCCACGGAGTCCCGGACGATCGCCAGGTAGTAACCGCGCTTGGACCGGAAGTAGTAGTAGATCAGCCCCTTGGCGACCCGCGCCTGCCGGGCGATGTCGTCCATGGAGAGCGCGTCGTACGGTGCGTCCGCGAACAGCTTCCGCCCGATGGAGATGAGTTCGGCCCGGCGCGCGACCGACCGCTCGGTGCCGCGGGCCGGTGGGCGTACGGTGTCGCTCTGCTGGCTGATATTCAATTTCGACCCTGATGTCCGAGGGGCGGCGGGACATCCGCAGTATGGCAGGTCGGGGTACGGATCAGCTCACAGCAGACCGAGTCGGGCCACGAGGATCGCGATCACCACGGCGAGGGTCCAGCCCATGACGTGTTCCAGGATCTTCGGCCCGTCGCCCCCGGGGCCGCCGGTGCGGGCGCGGACGCGGGCTGCGGTGGCTGAGTGTGCGGTCATGACCTCTCACCGATCTCGGGCGTTCGAACGTACCGGTCGGACCCGCCGATCCGGCACGCCGATGGGGTGCACCGGACGGTTCCCCACCGTTTCGTCCACCTTGCCACCGCTCGCCGCCTTCGGCGGCCGAGAGCTTGGTCACACGCCCTCGGCCGCGCAGCCGGACCGCCTCCCGACGGCGTCACCCGTCGCGTCACCCCTTCCGGGCGTGACGGGCCGTCAGGCGACCCCGACGGCCGCGAGGGCACGGCGCTGTCGTGGGGTCGGCCTGACCGGGAAGTAGAGGTAGCAGACGCCGCCGGTGCCGCTTCTGACCCGGCCGTTCGCGTCGTACCTCTTGGTGCGCAGCCAGATGTTCTCGAACTCCCTGCGCCGGTACACCCGGCGCACCGCCTCGTCGCTCGGCGAGGCCGGGTCGTTGGCGATCACGTCGCCGTCGGCGGTGAAGCCGATCACCGTCATCAGGTGCCCGGAGGTGCCGTAGCCCGCGCCCGTGAGCTCCGTCGCGAGGAAGGACTGGGAGGTGATGGCCGGGACGCCGGCCGCGATCAGCGTCTCCAGGTCGGTGAGCGAGCCGAGCCGCGTGACCACGCCCTGGATGCCGTGGAAGGTGCCCGCGTAGGCCGCGTTGAACGGCCAGTTGCCGCAGCCCTGGTACTGGTGGTCGTACGTGAACCGGGCCGCGTGGCAGATCTGCGGATCGGCGTACGACGGGTCAACCCAGGCCAGTTGCTCCGGGGTGAGCCGCCCGCCCCAGTACTCGATGATCATCTGCGAGGAGGTGGGGCTGCACCAGGCCTCGCCGCCGTTGTCGTACTCGGGGTACTGCCCCTTGTGGATCTCCTGCGAGTAGCGCGGGACGTCCAGTTCCCGGGCGAGGCCGGGAGCGGAGGCCGGGACGGTGAAGCGGTCGGGGATGTCGGAGCCCATCGCGCCGAGCCGCCAGACGGTCGGGGTGAGCCGGGTGCCGGGCTTGCGGTAGAGGGTGAGCCGCAGCCGGTACGACGTCAGGCGCAGACCGGTGGCGGCGTCGTCGATGGCGAAGGTGTCGGTCCAGATGCTGCTCTTGCCGTCCGTCTGGTCGTCCACCGAGGTCCGCCGGATGTCCTGGTCGCCGGCCGCCCAGCGGCCCATCACGTACCAGGGGGTGTCGGTGCCGTCGGAGTACGTCCCCTTCAGTTCGACCTGGAGCCAGGTGCCGGCCGGGGTGTGCGCGTTCCAGGAGGCGATCGCCTCCGTGGACGGGACGCGGAGCCTGTGGACCGGGGAGGTCCAGGTCGCGTACTCCCACGCGGCGGTCGTCCCGGTGTGCGGGTCCGTGTAGTCGGCCGTGCCGACGGGTGCGGCGATGGCCACGCCGGGACGGGGGCCGGCGACGGGGCGGACGCCCTGCGCGGTGCCGCCGCGCCAGTCGGCGTGCGTGGTCCAGGCCCGGTTGTCGACCGCGCGGTCCGGGGTGGTGTCCGCGGCCACGGCCGCCGCGGGGCCGGCGACGGCCATGGGTGCGGTCACCGCCGCCGCCATCGCGGCTGCCAGGACTGTTCTGCGGGACGGCTGTTCGGCTCTGCTCATGGGCGGAATGACCCCCAGGTGATCGAGTCGGTGCGGGCCCCATGCACGGTGGCGCTGCGCGGTTGCGCTGCACGGTGGCGCTGCACGGTTGTGCGCCAACTATGGCCGGAGGCGGCACGTCGTGCCAGCGCTTCCGGTCATGCCGCGCCCACCAATATTGGTGTGGACCACTGGCGTGACCTGCGCCCGCCCGGTCGACACGGTCCGGTCCGGGGTGGCCGGCCGGGCCGTGCCTTTCCGGCGGGTTCTCGAGAGAATGTGCCGAGCCCGTGTCCCGTCTCCCCCAAGGAAGCGTCATCCGCCCTCTCGCCTCCCGGCTCCGCCGTCTCCCCCCGTCCTGCGGACCGGTCCGTCTGGTCGGCGTCGACGGGCACGCCGGATCCGGAAAGTCCACCTTCGCCGGGCGGTTGGCCCGGGAACTGGGCGGCGCGCCGGTGCTGCACCTGGACGACCTCGCCACGCACGACGAGTTGTTCGAGTGGACCGGGCGGCTGCTGACCCAGGTGGTCGCACCGCTCCGCCGCGGCGAGACCGCGCACTACGCCCCCTACGACTGGCGTGCCCGCGGCTTCGCACCGCCCCGCGCGCTGCCTCCCGCCCCGGTCGTCCTCGTCGAGGGCGTCGGCGCCGGCCGCCGCGCGCTGCGGCCGCAGCTGGCGCACCTGCTGTGGATGGATCTGCCGGCGGAGGAGTCGTGGGCGCGCGGCAGGACGCGGGACGGGGAGGAGCAGCGGGAGTTCTGGGACGGGTGGGTCCGGGCGGAACGCCGGCACTTCGCCGAGGATCCCTCCAGACCCTTCGCCGACCTCCTGGTACGGCAGTCGACCGACGGATATGAGGTGCTTCCAGGGCCGGTCACCACCGTCGGGCCGGACCGGCAGGTCACGCAGGGTGACGGACCATCCGCAGTGTGGTGAACGTGTGAAAGGGCTTGCGGGCGAACTTCCCGGAGTGCTTCAACTCGGCTTGACCGGCGGGCCATACAGGTCTTACGTTCTCAATGAGCGGCCGTCCGAGGCCGCCCGCAGACACGAAGCCCCCGGTTGTTCCCCCGTGACCGGGGGCTTCGTTCTGCCTCCGGCCCCGCTCCGGACGCTGTGCGACGCGATATGCTCACCCTCCGTCACCGTCCGAGATGTGCCCCAAGTGCTCCCACCTCGCCGAACGGCCTGTGCGGCACCCTACGGCGGGCGACACCACCGCAGGTACGATGCCCTCGGTGCGACCGGCGGACGCTGCTCTGCGCACCGTTGCAACTCCGGTCCGCGGCACCGCCGTTGGACCAAGGCGGCCGACGGGCGACGGCCCGGCGGTGAACCGACGGGGGCACGGTTTGTGGGGGACGTGATGGACTTCGGCACGCGGGGCCCCGAGGCCCCGGCCGACCTCGCCTGGCTGCGAGGCGTGGACGCCTACACCATGGGGGCCTACCCGCAGGCGGAGGAGGAGTTCCGGGCCGCGGTGCGGATGGACCCCGGGATGGCCGACGGCTGGCTCGGGCTGCACGCGCTGCGCGTCGACACGACGACCGCCCTGCTGCGGATGTTCCGGCACCGCGAACGCTTCGGCGAGCAGCGCGCCCGGCACCGCCGGGCCCTCAACTCCTGGTACTGGCTGGGCTGGTGGGTGCAGCCGGTGCTGGAGAGCCCACGCGACCTGCTGCTCGCGCACGCCTCCCACTGGCTCGACGGCCGCCACGTCCCGGAGCTGGACCGGGCCCTCGCCGGGCTGCCGCCCGTGGACACCGACCCCCAGGTCCGCTTCCTGCACGCCTGCCGCGCCTACCTCGTGAAGGACTGGGAGCAGCTCGTCCGCCACACCGATCCGCTGATCGACGACTCCCTGCTCGGCATCGAGGCGGGCCTGTTCGGCGGCATGGCCCGGGTCCGGCTGGAGATGTACGGGCAGGCCGAGCCCCTGCTGGCGGCGGCCCTGATGCGCTGCCGCAGCGAGCAGCCGCAGCGCAAGGAGCTGCGCTACTGGCTGGCCCGGGCGCACGAGGGCACCGGCCGCAGCGCCGCCGCCCTCCCGCTGTACCGGGCCGTGCACCGCGTCGACCCGGCCTTCATGGACACCTCGGCCCGGCTCACGGCGATCGCCGAGGGCGACGGCTACGACGAGTCGGCCGACCTCGCCGCGATCACGCTCTCCGGCGGCCAGGACGCCCTGGAGGGACCGGACACCCTCGACCCCCTCTTCGGCATCGAGGGCCGTGACCTGCGCCTCTCCGAAGCCGACCTGCCCCCGGCCGGCCCACTGCCGACGGTGGCCGATCCGGCGGTGCGCGAGAAGAACGCGGCGGCGCCCACGCTGCCCGCAGGACCGACCGATCCGGTGCTGCTCGAGGAGGCGCTCGCCGAGCTCGAGCGGATGGTGGGCCTCGAACCGGTGAAGCGCCAGGTGAAGGCGCTGTCCGCGCAGTTGAACATGGCGCGGTTGCGGGCCGCGCAGGGCCTGCCGGTCCAGCCGCCCAAGCGGCACTTCGTCTTCTCCGGTCCTTCCGGCACCGGCAAGACCACGGTGGCCCGCATCCTGGGCCGTGTCTTCTACGCCCTCGGCCTGCTCGGCGGCGACCACCTGGTGGAGGCGCAGCGCGCCGACCTGGTCGGCGAGTACCTGGGGCAGACGGCGGTGAAGGCCAACGAGCTGATCGACTCCGCGATCGGCGGCGTCCTCTTCGTCGACGAGGCGTACTCGCTGTCCAACTCCGGCTACGGCAAGGGCGACGCCTACGGCGACGAGGCGCTGCAGGTGCTGCTGAAGCGGGCCGAGGACAACCGCGACCACCTGGTGGTGATCCTGGCCGGCTACCCCGAGGGCATGGACCGCCTGCTGGCCGCCAACCCCGGCCTGTCCTCCCGCTTCACCAGCCGCGTCGACTTCCCGTCCTACCGCCCCCTCGAACTGACCGCGATCGGCGAGGTGCTGGCGGCGGAGAACGGCGACGCGTGGGACGAGGAGGCCCTGGACGAGCTGCGCTCGATCGCCGGGCACGTCGTGGACCAGGGCTGGATCGACGAACTGGGCAACGGGCGGTTCCTGCGCACGCTGTACGAGAAGAGCTGCGCCTACCGGGACCTGCGGCTGTCGACGTACCCGGGCACGCCGTCGCGGGACGATCTGTCGACGCTGCGGCTGCCGGACCTGATGCAGGCGTACGGGGAGGTGCTGTCGGGGCGGGGGCCGCAGGATCCGTCGGCGACGTGACACCCGCGGCCCCGCCCGCGGGTCAGCCGGCCAGCGCCTGTTCCGGGGTTCCGCTCACCCGCGGCTCCGTCACCCTCACCTCGGGCAGGTCCCGGTGCGCCGGGTCCCGGACCTCGCCGACCAGCAGCTCCAGCACGTCCTCCAGCGCGACCAGGCCGAGCACCCTGCCGGAGGCGTCGGCCACCTGAGCGAGGTGGGTCGCCGCGCGGCGCATCACGGTCAGGGCGTCGTCCAGGGGCAGGTCCGAGCGGAGCGTCGTCATCGGACGCCACAGCTGCTGCGGCACCGCCCGCTCCGAGTCCTCCAGGTCGAGGACGTCCTTGACGTGCAGGTAGCCCATGAAGGCGCCGGTGTCCGCGGCGACGGGGAAGCGGGAGTACCCGGTGCGGGCGGTGAGCCGCACGATCTCCCCCGGCGTGACCGAGGGGCTGACCGTGATCAGCGACTCCCGCCGCAGCAGCACGTCCGTCACCGGGCGGGAGCCCAGCTCCAGCGCGTCCTCCAGGCGCTCCTGCTCCTCCGGGTCCAGCAGGCCGGCCTGGCCGGAGTCCTCCACCAGCCGGTTGAGCTGCTCACTGGTGAAGACGGCCTCCACCTCGTCCTTCGGCTCGACGCGGAACAGCCGCAGGATGCCCTGGGCGCAGGCGCCGAGGGCGACGGTGATGGGCCTGCACAGGCGGGCGAACGCGACCAGGCCGGGGCTGAGCCACAGCGCCGCCTTCTCCGGGGCCGCCATCGCCAGGTTCTTCGGGACCATCTCGCCGACCACGAGGTGGAAGAAGACGACGGCGACGAGCGCGATGACGTAGCCGAGCGGGTGGATCATCCCCTCGGGGAGGCGCACCCACGCGAAGACCGGTTCCAGCAGGTGCGCCACCGTCGGCTCGGCGACCGCGCCCAGGGTCAGCGAGCAGACCGTGATGCCGAACTGGGCGGCGGCCATCATCTGCGGCAGCCGTTCCAGCCCGTACAGCACCTGGCGGGCCCGGGCCGTGCCCAGTGGCTCGATCTGGCTGCGGCGCACCGAGACCAGCGCGAACTCGGCGCCGACGAAGAAGCCGTTGGCGAGCACGAGCAGCCCGGCGAACAGCAGTTGCAGCACGCTCATCGGACGACCTCCATGACCGGACCGGTCCTGACCAGCCGGACCCGCTCGGCGCGGTAGTGGCCCACGCGGCGGACCGTCAGCCGCCAGCCCGGCAGTTCGGCCCTGTCGCCGACGGCCGGGATCCGGCCCAGCAGGTCGGCGACCAGGCCGGCGACGGTCTCGTACGGTCCCTCGGGCACGTCGAGGCCGATGCGCCGGAGGATGTCGACCCGGCAGCTGCCGTCGGCGTCCCACGTGGGGCGGCCGTCCTCCGGCGGTGCGGCGGCGAGTTCGGGCACGTCCTGCCCGTCGTGCTCGTCGCGGACCTCGCCGACGATCTCCTCGACGATGTCCTCCAGGGTCACGACGCCCGCCGTGCCGCCGTACTCGTCGACGACGACGGCGATGGGCTGCTCGCTGCGCAGCCGGCCCAGCAGGGGCTGCACCGGCAGGGTCTCGGGGACGAGCAGCGCCGGGCGCGCGATGTCGCCCACGGGCGTGCGCAGCCGGTCCGGCGCCGGGACGGCCAGCGCGTCCTTGAGGTGGACCATGCCGACGACCTCGTCGATCTTCTCCCGGTACACGGGGAAGCGGGACAGGCCGGTGGCGCGGGTGAGGTTGACCACGTCCTCGGCCGTCGCCGACGACTGCAGCGCGCTGACCTTCACGCGCGGCGTCATCACGTGCTGCGCGGTCAGCTCGCCGAGGGACAGGGTCCGTACGAAGAGGTCGGCGGTGTCCTGCTCCAGGGCGCCGGCCTGCGCGGAGTGCCGGGCGAGGGAGACCAGCTCGCCGGGGGTGCGGGCGGAGGCCAGCTCGGCGGTGGGTTCGACGCCGAGTGCCCGGACCAGCCGGTTGGCGACCGCGTTCAGCACGGCGATGACCGGGCGGAACAGGCGCGCGAACACGTGCTGCGGACCCGCGACGAAGCGCGCGACCTGCAGCGGCCGGGACACCGCCCAGTTCTTGGGCACGAGCTCGCCGATCACCATCTGCACGGCGGAGGCCAGCAGCATGCCGACCACCACGGCGATGCCGGACACCGCGCCCCCGGGCAGGCCGACGGCCGTGAACGGGCCGTGCAGCAGCTCGGCGAGCGCCGGTTCGGCGAGCATGCCGACGACGAGGGAGGTGATGGTGATGCCGAGCTGGGTGCCGGAGAGCTGGAAGGACAGTTCCTTCAGCGACTCGACGACGGTGCGGGCCCGTCGGTCGCCCTCGGCGGCGGCCTTCTCGGCGTCCGTCGGCTCGACCGTGACCAGGCCGAACTCGGCGGCCACGAAGAAGCCGTTGGCGAGGATCAGCAGGAAGGCGGCGGACAGGAGGATCAGGGGGATGGTCATGCCGCCGCCTCGAAGGGCCGGGAGGTGGCGGCGCGGGTACTACAGGACGATCCGTCCATCGCTGGAGGGAGTCACTCCTCGGGTAGCAGGAAGCCTCCGGCGGGCCGGTGGGCCCGTCGCGGCGGAGACGTCTCGAACGACGTCTCCCCCAACAGATTAATCAAGACATGGGGCCGGACGGCAGGGTGAACGCGGGTGAAGCCCCGAGTCAGCCCCGAGGCGGCTCGGGATCCCTGGCGCAGCGGGCGTCGGCCAGCGCGCGCAGGGCCCGCGCGTCGGCGATGGCGTGCTGCCTGGCGATGCCCGGCTGGATGCCGAGCGCGGGCAGGCTGGTGCCGTCGCTGAGGTTGAGGAAGACCCAGGGGTCGCCGGGGCGGAGGTTGACCTGGACGATCTCCGCCCAGTCCAGGCGCCGCCTGCTGACGATGTTGACGACGGTCACCCCGGACTCGTCCGCGACGACCTTCACCCGGGCGAGCAGGGCGAGCACCGCGAACAGGATCGCCCCGGTGAGGACGAAGCTGAGGCGTTCGCCGGGGCTCAGCGGCTCCAGCAGGAACGCGACCGTGGTGATGACGGCGAAGATCGCGGCACCGGCGCTGAGCAGGACGACCCGGGTGTGGCGGGGCCGGAACGTGACGGGGAGAGCGGGCAGGTCGGACATCTGCGCGGCCTCTCAGAGACGGCAGGCGTGGATCGCCGTGGTCAGGATGGCCCGGGCGCCGATCGCGTACAGGTCGTCCATGATGCGCTGGGCGTCTTTGGCGGGCACCATGGCGCGGACGGCGACCCACCCCTCGTTGTGCAGGGGGGAGATCGTCGGGGACTCCAGGCCGGGGGTCAGGTCGACGGCCTTCTCCAGCTGCTCGACCCGGCAGTCGTAGTCCATCATCACGTACGTGCGGGCCACCAGGACGCCCTGCAGGCGGCGCAGGAACTGCTGCACCTTGGGCTCCTCGGCGTCGGCGCCGACGCGGCGGATGACGACCGCCTCGGACTGCATGATCGGCTCGCCGATGACCTCGAGGCCGGCGTTGCGCAGGGAGGTGCCGGTCTCGACGACGTCCGCGATGACCTCGGCGACGCCGAGTTCGATGGCGGTCTCGACGGCGCCGTCGAGGTGGACGACGGAGGCGTCGATGCCGTTTTCGGCCAGGTGCCCCTCGACGATCCCCTCGTAGGAGGTGGCGACCGTCATGCCGGTCAGGTCCTGCACGCCGCTCGCCGTGCCGGGCTTGGTGGCGTAGCGGAAGGTGGAGCGGGCGAAGCCCAGCGGGAGGATCTCCTCGGCCTTGGCTCCGGAGTCGATCAGCAGGTCGCGGCCGGTGATGCCGATGTCGAGGCGGCCGGAGGAGACGTAGATCGCGATGTCGCGGGGGCGCAGGTAGAAGAACTCGACCTCGTTGGCCGGGTCGACGATGCGGAGCTCCTTGGACTCGCGGCGCTGCTGGTAGCCGGCCTCATGCAGCATCTCCGCCGCAGGGCCTGACAGGGAACCCTTGTTGGGGACGGCGATGCGCAGCATGAGGTCGGCTTCCTTCGCGTGACGGGGTGAGGTGGGTGGAGGGTGTCTTACGGAGCTGAGGGGACCCGACGGGCCCCGGGGGCTCACAGGTGGGCGTAGACGTCGTCCAGGGAGATCCCGCGGGCGACCATCATCACCTGGACGTGGTACAGCAGCTGCGAGATCTCCTCGGCGGCCGCCTCCTTGCCCTCGTACTCGGCGGCCATCCAGACCTCGGCGGCCTCTTCGACGACCTTCTTGCCGATGGCATGGACGCCCTTGCCGACCAGCTCTGCGGTGCGGGAGGTGGCGGGATCGCCGTGGGCGGCCTTGTGCTGGAGCTCGGTGAAGAGCTCCTCGAACGTCTTCTTGGACATGGTGGTCCTTACCCTACGCGCAAGCCCGGGTGTCTCAGCGCCAGGGTTCGGATACTGAGCGGAGGGTGGCCGCGGTGGCCACCGCCGCCGTCACCGCTTCGTGCCCCTTGTCCTCGTTGGAGCCGGGAAGGCCGGCCCGGTCCAGCGCCTGCTCCTCGGTGTCACAGGTCAGCAGGCCGAAGCCGACGGGCACGCCGGTGTCGACGGAGACCTGGGTGAGGCCCTGGGTGACGCCCTGGCACACGTAGTCGAAGTGGGGGGTGCCGCCGCGGATGACGACGCCGAGGGCGACGACCGCGTCGTAGCCGCGGCCGGCGAGGACCTTGGCGACCACCGGGAGCTCCCAGCTGCCGGGGACCCGCAGCAGGGTCGGCTCGTCGATCCCCAGGTCGTGCAGGGCGCGCAGGGCGCCGTCCACCAGACCGTCCATCACCTTCTCGTGCCACTGGGCCGCGACGACGGCGACCCGCAGGTCGCCCACGTTGCGTACGGACAGTTCCGGTGCGCCCTTGCCGCTCACGTTCTCGTGTCTCCTCGGTGTGCTCTCACTGGGTGTGCTCTCACTGGGTGCCGCAGGTCGTCGCCGTGCCCGCGCCGGCCGTCTCCAGCCAGGGCAGGTCGTGGCCCATCCGGTCCCGCTTGGTGCGCAGGTAGCGGAGGTTGTGCTCGCCGGCCTGCACCGGCATCGGCTCGCGGCCGGTGACCCGCAGGCCGCCTCGCAGAAGCGCGTCGGCCTTCTCGGGGTTGTTGGTCATCAGGCGCACGCTGCGCACGCCGAGGTCCTGGAGGATCCGGGCGCCGGCGCCGTAGTCCCGGGCGTCGGCGGGCAGGCCGAGTTCCAGGTTGGCGTCGAGGGTGTCGCGGCCGCGCTCCTGGAGTTCGTACGCCCTCAGCTTGGAGAGCAGGCCGATGCCGCGGCCCTCGTGGCCGCGCAGGTAGACCACCACCCCCCGGCCCTCGGTGTGGACGCGGTCCAGGGCGGCGTCGAGCTGGGGGCCGCAGTCGCAGCGCAGGGAGCCGAAGACGTCGCCGGTCAGGCACTCGGAGTGGACGCGCACCAGGACGTCCTCGCCGTCGCCGATGTCGCCGTGCACGAGGGCGACGTGCTCGACGCCGTCGGCGGTGGAGCGGTAGCCGTACGCCGTGAAGGTGCCGTGCACGGTGGGCAGGCTGGTCTCGGCCTCGCGGCGGACGAGGGGCTCGGCGGCGGGCTTCTGCTGCGCGGGAACGCCCGGGCGCAGTTCGGTGGCGCGGCGGTGGGCGATCAGGTCCTCGATGGAGATGATCGTCAGGCCGTGCTTGCGGGCGAAGGGGAACAGCTCGGGCAGGCGCAGCATGCGGCCGTCCTCCCCGGCGATCTCCACGATCGCGCCGGCCGGGCGCAGGCCGGCGAGGCGGGCGAGGTCGACGGCGGCCTCGGTGTGGCCGTCGCGGACGAGCACGCCGCCGGGCCGGGCGCGCAGCGGGAAGACGTGGCCGGGGCGGACGAGGTCGGCGGGCTCGGCCTCGCCGCTCGCCAGCAGCCGCAGTGTGGTGGCGCGGTCGGCGGCGGAGATGCCGGTGGTCACGCCGTGGGCGGCGGAGGCGTCGACGGAGACGGTGAAGGCGGTCTTCATCGACTCGGTGTTGTCCTCGACCATCTGCGGCAGCTTCAGCCGGTCCAGTTCCTCGCCCTCCATGGGCGCGCAGATCAGCCCGCGGCACTCGCTCATCATGAAGGCGACGATCTCGGGGGTGATCTTCTCGGCGGCGACGACGAGGTCGCCCTCGTTCTCGCGGTCCTCGTCGTCGACGACGACGATCGGGCGGCCGGCCGCGATGTCGGCGATGGCCTGCTCGACGGGGTCGAGCGACCAGTCCTCGATGCCGTCGGTGCCGTCGGCGCCGTCGGCGCTGTACAGGATCGGTGCCGTGGTCATGCCGGCGCTCCTTCCAGGACGGGCCGCGCGTCCTCGCGGGAGCGCAGCCACCAGTCGCGCATGCCCCACAGGACGAGTGCGCCGTAGATGACGTAGACGAAGCCGGAGAAGGCGTAGCCGTTGGCGAAGTTGAGCGGCACGCCGACCACGTCGACGAGCAGCCAGGCGAACCAGAACTCGACCATGCCGCGGGCCTGCGCGTACATGGCGACGACGGTGCCGACGAAGATGTAGGCGTCCGGCCAGGGGTCCCAGGACAGGGACGGGTAGGCCTTGAAGAGCAGGGCCACGGCGACGGTGCCCAGGGCGGCGGCGCCGGCCATCGCGGCGCGCTCGCGCCAGGTGGCGAACCGCGGCACGATCTGGCCGTCCGCGGACCGGCCCTTGTCGTGGTTCCACCGCCACCAGCCGTACAGGGCGACGACCATGACGACGACCTGCTTGCCGGCGCTGCCGGCGAGGTGGCCGTAGAAGGCGATGAAGAGGATCAGGCCGGAGAGGAACTGCACCGGCCAGGTCAGCAGCGAGCGCCGCCAGCCGAGGGCGAGGGTGATCAGGCCGAGGATGTTGCCGATGGTGTCCGACCAGATGATGTGCTGGCCGAACAGGGTGAAGGCCTGGGAGTTCAGCCAGTTCACCGGGTCACCCCCTGACCGGCCGCGAGCAGCCGCTCGACGTACTTGGCGACGACGTCCACCTCGAGGTTGACCGGGTCGCCGGGCTGCTTGAGGCCGAGCGTGGTCAGGGCGAGGGTGGTGGGGATGAGGCTGACGGTGAAGTGGTCGGACCCGGCGTGGACGACGGTGAGGCTGATGCCGTCGACGGTGATGGAGCCCTTCTCGACGACGTAGCGGGCGAGGTCCGCGGGCAGCGAGATCTTGACGATCTCCCAGTTGTCGGACGGCTTGCGCTCCAGCACCTCGCCGGTGCCGTCGACGTGGCCCTGCACGATGTGCCCGCCGAGGCGCGCGCCGACGGCCGTGGGACGTTCGAGGTTGACGCGGGAGCCGACGGTGAGGGCGCCCAGGCTGGAGCGGTTCAGGGTCTCGGCCATGACGTCGGCGGTGAACTCGTCGCCCTCGTGCTCGACGACCGTGAGACACACGCCGTTGACGGCGATGGAGTCGCCGTGCTTCGCGCCCTCCGTGACGACGGGGCCGCGCAGCCGGAAACGGGAGGCGTCGCCGAGGTTCTCGACAGCGGTGACTTCACCCAGCTCTTCGACGATTCCGGTGAACACTTCCCGGGTCCTCCCTGCCTCATTCGGGCACGGACTCCGGGGCTGTCGAGACGACAGGATGTACGAGCAGGGATACCGGGGGCGACGCCGGACGGGGTTCGTCGACTGGACGAACCGGTACGGCGGCGCGCACGAATGCCCGCCCGCCGCGCACTGCCTCCCATCCGGACTTTAACCGTCGGTCCAGGAATTTCACCTGGTCAACCGGCCGCTGGAGGCGACCGGGTCGCGGACTGTAACCGCCGGTTCGGACTTTCACCGACCCCGGAGTGCGCTGCTGCTAAAAGGTACAGGCTCAGTGTGCCATGCCCGATCGGCGTCCATATGGGTGAAAGGCTGTGGGGTGGCTCACACGAGCGCCCGCCGGATTCCCCGCGGCCCGGCCCGGAACCGTCGGGCGATCCGGCCCGTCGGCCGGCCCGGAACCACCGACTGGTCCAGACCTATTGACGCAAGACCCGGTATGGTCTAGACCTTTCTCCGGGGTCTCGCGCAGGCACGCCCGCGGACCGGCCCGGCGGCGGTGACGACGGCCCTTGCCCGCCGCCGGGTCTCCGGATCCCGCGCCGGCCCCGTCACAGCCTCGCGCCGGACCCGGCAGCCCCCTTCAGCCCCGGCAGCCCCCGCGTCAGCCCCGTCGGCCGTCGCCGAAGCGCCGGGCCAGGAAGTCCTCGAAGGTGCCCTTCCCGACGGCCTGCTGCGGGGCCAGGTGGCCGCCGGAGCGGAAGGCACGGTAGGCCTTGCCCCACAGGGGGACGTTCACCACCGCACGCCGGCGGCCCGTCGCCCGCAGGTACGCGCGGGCCAGCGACTCCAGGGTGCGCACCTCGGGGCCGCCCATGTCCGCGGTCCGCCCGGCGGGTGCGGCGAGGGCGAGCTCGGCGAGGCGGTCCGCGACCTCGGCCACCTCCACCGGCTGGTCCCGCACCCCGGCCGGCAGCAGCATCACCGGCAGCCTGGCCACGGACCCGAGGACGGTCACGAGCAGGTCGTGGAACTGGGTCGCGCGCAGCACGGTCCAGCCCAGCCCCGACTGCTCGATCTGCCGCTCCACGGCGAGCTTGGTCCGGTAGTAGCCGAACGGCACCCGGTCGACGCCGACGATCGAGATGTAGACCAGATGGCCCACCCCGGCCCGCCGTGCCGCGGCGATCAGGTGCCCGGCCGCCTTCTCGTCCCCGCCGGTCTGGGAGGTGGCGCAGTGCACGATCGTGTCCACGCCGTCGACGGCCCGGTCCAGGCCGGGGCCGCCCTCACGCAGGTCCACGGCGTACGGCTCGGCGTGCCGGCTGAGCACCCGTACCTCGTGGCCGTCCGCCCGCAGCCGCTCGGTGACGAGCCGGCCGAGGGTTCCGGTACCGCCGGTCACCAGGATCGTGGTCATGCTGTCGAGTCCCTTCGGACGTCGGACGCCCCCGGACGGAGCGCCCTTCCTCCGACTGGGACGGACCGGGCCCCGCGAAACGTGACACGGCCCCCGCGAGACGTGACATTCCCGCCGTCACGCATGCCCGGCAGTCACGCAGGCCCGGCGGTCGCGCAGGCCGGCAGTCACGCAGGCCCGGCAGTCGCGCAGGCCGGCAGTCACGCAGGCCCGCCGTGGCGCAGGCCCGCGGTCGCTCAGCGTGCCGGCGGGAACAGTTCGTCCTGCGCGCGGTCCCGGGCCGTCAGCAGCGCCCCGCGCAGCACCGCACCGCCGCCCAGGGTGCCGGGCCGCACCTCCGTCGGCAGCGGCGACATCCGGTGCAGCCGCCGGGCGACCCGGCCGGCCAGTGCCTCGCCGCCGGCCTGCCCGATCTCGCCGCCCAGCACCACGCAACCGGGGTCGAGGATCGACACGACGGAGGCGACGCCGACGGCGAGCCGGTCGGCGAGGGCGTCGAGGAATTCCGCGGCTTCCCGCGCGACGGGCCCCGGTCCGGCGGGCGGCGTTGCCACCAGGCGCGCCGCCTCCCGCACCGCCCCGGCGGCCCGCGGTTCGTGTCCCGTCGCCCCGGCCGTCAGACCGTACTCCGCCGCCAGCCTCGCGACCGCCGCCGCGCCCGCCAGGGAGTGGAAGCCGCCCTCGCAGTCCGTGGCCGACGGCAGGCCGGCCGTGCCCGGCACCGGCAGGAAGCCGATCTCCCCCGTGCCGCCGGAGGCGCCGCGGCGCAGGACGCCGTCGAGGACCACGGCCGCGCCGGTGCCGTGGCCGAGCCACAGCAGGACGAAGGTGTCGCGGTCCCGCGCCGCGCCGTCGCGCTGTTCCGCCAGCGCGGCGAGGTTGGTCTCGTTCTCGACGCTGACGCGGGCCCCGGGCAGCCGTTGCTGCAGGGCCGCGACCAGGCTGCGGTGCCACGCGGGCAGGCCGGTGGTGTCGCGGAGTTCGCCGCTGGCGGGGTCGATCAGGCCGGGCGCGCCGATCCCGACGGTGTGCAGCCGGTCGGCGCCGGCCTCCTTCAGCGCGTGCTCGACCAGGGTGACCGCGCGTTCCACGGCGGTGCCCGTCCCGGTGTCGCCGCCGATCGGCACGGACGCCTCGGCCAGCACCCGGCCGACCAGGTCGGACACCAGCACCGCGACGCTCTCCGTGCGCACGTCCAGCGCCGCGAGGTGCGCACGGTCGGCGACGATGCCGTACAGCTTCGCGTTGGGGCCGCGGCGCGCCTCGCCCGCCTCCCCGACCACGGTGACCAGACCGGACGCGGTGAGCCGTTCGACGAGGTCGGCGACGGTGGGCCGGGACAGGCCGGTCAGCTGCTTCAACTGCCCTGCCGTCAACGGGCCCTCCTGCTGGAGCAGGCGCAGGGCGAGCCGGTCGTTGATGGCCCGGGCGGTGCTCGGGGACGCGGGCATGCCGGGATCCTTCCAGATGCGCAGGGGCGCGCGGCACGCGGGCGGCGCCTTCGGTCGTCGTGCTTCGGTGCACGCGGCCCGGTCGTTCGTACGGGGCTGATTGCGGGCTATCTATCAGGCAGGGTTCCTGATAGTTTACGGCGCCGGGGCGGACAGCCATGGGACGGGAGTGCGGGAGGGCCGGAGAATGAAGGACGTGGTCCACGACCAGCGCGAGGTGAGGCGTGCCCGGTACGCGATGGCGGCCGTGTTCGCGGTGCACGGCGCCGTCACGGGCTCGTTCGCGACCCGGGTGCCGTGGATCCAGGACCACGCCTCGGTCAGCGCGGGCCTGCTCGGTTTCGCCCTCGCCTTCACGGCGCTCGGCGCCGCCTGCGCGATGCCGCTGGCCGGCCGTGTAACGCACCGCTTCGGGAGCCGGAACACCCTGCGCGCCCTGATCGCCGCCTGGACGGTGTCGCTGGTCCTGCCGTCGCTCTCGCCGAACCTGCCCACCCTGTGCCTGGCGATGTTCACGTACGGGGCCACCGCCGGGATGGCCGACGTGGCCATGAACGCGCTCGGCGTCGAGGTCGAGCGGCTGCTCGGCAAGTCGATCATGTCCGGTCTGCACGGCATGTGGAGCGTGGGCGCGCTGATCGGCTCGGCGGCCGGCACGCTCGCCGCGCACCTCGGCTCGGACGCCCGGCTGCACCACGGGCTGGCGGCGGCGGTGCTCACCGTGCTGGGCGTGCTGGTCTGCCGCTGGGTGCTCGATCTGCAGCCCGCCGAGGACGAGGAGCCGCCGCCGAGGTTCACCCTGCCGCCCCGGTCGGCGCTGCTGATCGGAGCGGTCGGCTTCTGCGCGGTGTTCGCGGAGGGCGCGAGCCTCGACTGGTCGGCGGTCTACCTGCGCGACCGGCTGGAGAGTTCGGCGGGTCTGGCGGCCGCGTGCACGACCGGCTTCATGCTCACCATGGCGCTCGCCAGGCTGGTGGGCGACACGGTGGTCGACCGCTGCGGCGCCGAGCGCACCGTCCGGGCCGGCGGCGGTCTCGCCGTCCTCGGCGGGGTGCTCATCGTCGTCGCCGGTCACCCGGCGGTGGCGATCGGCGGGTTCGCGCTGGTGGGCCTGGGTATCGCGGTCGTCGTGCCGCTGTGCTTCGCGGCGGCGGGGCGCAGCGGCCCGAACCCCAGCCAGGCCATCGCGGGCGTCGCGACCATCACCTACACCTCTGGGCTGATCGCGCCGAGCGCGATCGGCGGGCTCGCCGAGGCGACCAGCCTGACGGTGTCGTTCGCGCTGGTGACGGTGCTGGCCTTCGGTCTCGTGGCCTTCGCGGGGGTGCTGCGCCCCGGCGAGCGCGACCGGGCGGAGGTCAGTCCTCGGGGCGAAGCAGTTCCCGGCCCGCGGCCCTGAACGTCTCGCTCCACGGCGCGGGCCGCAGCGTCTCCGCGTCCAGCCGGACCAGGACGCGGGCGCCCCGCGCGTAGGTCGTCGAGCCGTCCCGCGAGCAGAACCGGAAGCCGTAGGTCAGGCCCGTGGTGCCCAGCCGCTCCAGCCAGAGGTGGACGGCGTACGTGCCGGGGCGGGTGACGGGCGCCTCGTAGGTGATGCGGAGTTCCTTGACCGCGTTGCAGGCGTCGCCGGCCGCCGCCCAGTCGCCCTCGAAGTGGATGCCGTGCCCCTGCCACAGCTCCGTCCACGCCTGCTCGACCTTCAGCGGGTAGCGGGCGTTGTGGAGCAGGCCGAGCGCGTCCAGGTCGTCGAAGTGGACGGTGACGGGGATCAGCCGGCCGTAGGACAGGGCGGGGGCGGTCGGGGCTTCGGCGGTCACGGGCGGGGCTCCTGAGCGTTGCGGGTGGGGCGCCGCGGCGCCCTCGGGGTGCACTCCATCCTAAGCGGACGCTCAGCACTCGTCGTCGGGAAGGGCCTGGTCAGGCAGCCGGGCGAGGGGCGTCGGGGCGGGGCGGGTGCGGGCGGACCACGGGCACCACCGACAATTGGTCCGGAACAAGCTGCACAGTACAGAGAAAGCGAAACCTCATCATGGACCTCGGCGTGCGCTGGAAGCTGCACGGAGACGGGCGTACGCCCGCGCCCGGAGCGGTGGTACGCCCCGACGAACGGCTCTCCTGGCCCCGCACGGTCGGACTCGGCGCCCAGCACGTGGTGGCGATGTTCGGCGCGTCCTTCGTGGCCCCGGTCCTGATGGGCCTGGACCCCAATCTCGCGATCATGATGTCGGGCGTCGCGACCGTGATCTTCCTGCTCGCCACCCGCGGCCGGGTCCCGAGCTACCTGGGCTGCTCGCTGTCCTTCGTGGGCGTGGCGGCCGTCATCCGGGCACAGGGCGGTTCGAGCGCCACCGTCACCGGCGCGGTGTTCGTCGTCGGCGTCGCGCTGTTCCTGGTGGGGCTCGCCGTGCAGCGCTTCGGGGCGCGGATCATCCACATCGCGATGCCGCCGGTCGTCACCGGCGCGGTCGTGATGCTGATCGGCTTCAACCTCGCGCCCGTCACCGCCTCCACCTACTGGCCGCAGGACCAGTGGACCGCCCTGCTGGTGATGCTGTTCACCGGTCTGGCGGTGGTCGGCCTGCGCGGTTTCTGGTCCCGCATCGCGATCTTCCTCGGCCTGGTCTTCGGGTACGCCGCTTCCTGGGCGTTCGACCGGATCTTCGGCCGCATCCACTCGGCCGACGCGAGCGGGAAGATCACCGACCACTGGCGCCTGGACCTCTCCGGCGTCTCCCGCGCCGACTGGTTCGGGCTGCCGTCCTTCCACGGCCCGTCCTTCCAGTGGTCGGCGATCCTGGTGGCCCTGCCGGTCGTCATCGCCCTCGTCGCCGAGAACGCCGGGCACGTCAAGGCGGTCGGCGAGATGACCGGCGAGTCGCTGGACGACAAGCTGGGCACGGCGATCTCCGCCGACGGCATCGGCTCCATGCTGTCCACCGCGGTCGGCGGCCCGCCCAACACCACGTACTCCGAGAACATCGGCGTGATGGCCGCCACCCGCGTCTACTCCACCGCCGCCTACTGGGCCGCCGCCAGCTTCGCGCTGCTGTTCGGCCTGTGCCCGAAGTTCGGCGCGGTGGTGGCCGCGATCCCGGGCGGCGTGCTCGGCGGCATCACGGTCATCCTGTACGGCATGATCGGCCTGCTCGGCGCGCAGATCTGGCTCAACGCCAAGGTGGACCTGCGCAATCCGCTGAACCTGGTGCCGGCCGCGGCGGGCATCATCATCGGCGTCGGCAACGTCACCATGAAGTTCACCGACACCTTCTCGCTCAGCGGCATCGCGCTCGGCACGCTGGTCGTCATCACCGGCTACCACGTGCTGCGCGCGTTCGCGCCCGCCCACCTCAAGCCGCAGGAGCCGCTGCTCGACGAGGGCACGTCCTCCTACGACGAGGCCGGCTCGTAGGCGTACGACGGGCTGAACGTGCCCGGCGCCCCCTCGCAGCCGTCCGACTCCCCCGGCAGCTTCACCCACAGGCAGGCGTCGATCCGGGCCTCGCCGGTGCCGAGCGTGGGCGTCCGCCCGATCCTGCGGCCCGCCGGAGCGTGGGCGTCCGCCCGATCCTGCGGCCCGCCGGAGCGTGGGCGTCCGCCCGATCCTGCGGCCCGCCGGGTCGCGCCACTCGTCGTCGGCCGGCGCGCCGTTGCCGTTGCGCCTGGTGTCGATGACGGCGCCCAGGCCGGCGGGCCCGCCGAGGGCGTCGAGGACCTGCCGGCCGTAGGCGGTCTCGGCGGCGGTGGTGCGGAAGTCGGAGACGTTGCTGAAGACGCCGTCGGAGGAGGCGGCCGAGGCGGCGCCCGCCTGCCGGAGCAGGGCCGCCTGCCGCGCGGCCGGGTGCCGGCCGGAGTGCCCGGCGTCGTAGTGGACCCGGGCCCTCGGGTTCGCCGTCCTCAGCACCCGGCCCGCGCGGGCCGGCGAGGCGAAGCGGGCGGCGCGTCCGCTGTCGGAGAGACAGTCGGACTGCGCGATCGAATCGGGCTCCAGGACGACGACGACCTCGCCGGAGCCGGGCCCCTCGGCGAAGGCGTCGATCCAGTCGTCGTAGGCGGCGAGACCGGGCGCCCCGCCCTCGGACACGCCGCCGCAGTCGTGGTCCGGTACGGGGTACGGCACCACGACCGGCACCCTGCCCTGCGCGGCGGCGCCCGCGGTGACCGCGCGGCCCCGGGAGGCGATGGTCCCGGGGGTGAAGTCGGCGAACCACACGTCCGCCGGCTGACCGGCGATCCGGGACTCCATGACGGCGGCGCGGGGATCGCCGGGGTGCGCGCGCGGGGACCCAGTCGAGAACCTGGGAGTCGGGATGCCGGTAGAGCCGGCCGGCGGCGGTCGCGGCCTGCCGCTCCTTCGCCGTCGGCGGCGGTGCGGGGGCCGGGCGGGCGATGGGCTTCTCGGTGGGCTTCTCGGTGGGCTTCTCGGTGGGCGGGGCGGACTCGGACGCCCCGGCCGCGGGCGGGGACGACGACGGCGGCAGGGGCAGCTGCTCCGGGCGCGGCGATCCGGTGATCCGGGACCTGGCTTCCCCGCCGACGCGTCCGTCGTCGAGCGCCGGGATCATCCCGGTCGCCGCGCCGACGGCGACCACGACGGAGGCCGCCGCGGCCATGGCGCCGTGCAGGGCCGGCACGCCGGCGTCCGGCCCTGCGTGCCGCCCGGTGGCGGGCACGTACGCCTGGCACGGTGCTGCTCCCCCCTCCCCCGCGGCGGGCGCGTTCCCCCGTTCCGGGGAAGCGCCGGGTCCGCCGCCACTCGGGCCACCCTGAGCCTGGGACGCTTCCGGCATGGCGCAACGCGAACAGTTCACCACTCCCGTCGACGCGGTCGTCTCCCGGATGCGCGCCCTGGACGCGGCCCTGCCGGAGCGGGACGGCGTCGCGGTCTTCAACCGCGTCTACCTCACCGTCACCGAGGCCGTCGACCGGAGCATCGACGCCGGGCGGTTCGCGGACCGGCGGGCGGCGATCACGCTGGACGTGCGGTTCGCCGAGCGCTACCTCGCCGCCGTCGACGCGGTGACCGACGGACGGCGGGCACCGGCCTGCTGGCGGCCGCTGTTCCAGCTCCGCCGGCACCCCGGCGTACGACCGCTGCAGTTCGCGCTGGCGGGCATCAACGCGCACATCGGCCACGACCTGGCGCTCGCCGTGGTGGACAGCTGCCGTACGCTCGGCTGCGAACCGGCCGATCTGGAGGACGAGTTCGACCGCGTGGGCGATCTCCTCGTCTCGCTGGAGGAGCGCGTCCGCGAAGATCTGATGCCGGGCCCCGACCTGTTGCAGATCGCCGACCCGCTCACCCATCTGCTCGGTTCGTGGAGCCTGGAACGCGCCCGGGAGGCCACCTGGGCGGCGGCACGTGCCCTGTGGGCGCTGCGCCGGGTGCCCGACGTGGCCGAGGAGTTCACCGAACAGCTCGACGCGGCGGTCGGCTTCGCGGGCCGCATCCTCCTGACACCGCTGGCGGACTGCCGTCAGTCCTCGGGCAGTTCCACCGGGGCGATCTCGTCGTAGACGTCGCCGGGGCCCGGGTTGGACGCGTCGGTGGCGCCGCCGAGGTGGTGCATGACGCCCCAGACCGCGTTCAGCGCGGTCTGGACCGCGCCCTCGGCCCAGCCGGCCGTCCAGGAGATGTCGTCGCCGGCGAGGAAGATGCCCCGCTTGTCCTCGGGCAGCCGGTCCTGCATGAAGTGGGTGAACAGCCGCCGCTGGTAGCGGTAGTGGCCGGGCAGGTTGGCCTTGAACGCGCCCATGAAGTAGGGCTCGTTCTCCCAGGAGACGGTCACCGGGTCGCCGATGATGTGCTTCCTGATGTCGACGTTCGGGTAGATCTCGCCGAGCGACTTCAGCATGACCTCCATCCGCTCGTTCGCGGACAGCGGCAGCCACTTCAGGCTGTCGTCGCACCAGGTGTAGGAGAGGCAGATGACGGCGGGCCGGTCCGGGCCGTCGTCGAGGAGGTAGGTGCCGCGGGTCATGCGGTCGGTGAGCGTCATCGACATCACGTCCCGGCCGGTCGGGTTCCCCCTGTCGTCGACGGCCTTGTCGAGCCAGAACGGCCGGTCGACCGGGACGAACAGCTTGCTGGACTCCATGTAGTGGGTGCGCTCGATCGCCGTCCAGTGGTCGATCGGGAACAGCGAGTCGTCGCAGGCGATCTTCGACAGCAGCATCCAGGACTGGGCGGTGAAGATGGCCGCCCGGTAGGTGCGGATGGCGCCGCTCGCGTCCGTCACGGTGATGTGGTTGCCGGCGGTGCGGTGCAGCCGGGTCACGGCCGGCCGCGGCTCGCCGTCCACGTGCAGGGACTTCAGCGAGGTGCCGTACGGCCAGTGGACGATCTTCTCCGGCTCGCGCTCCCACAGGCGCAGCGGCAGCTGCTGGGAGCCGCCGACGATGCCGCGGTGGTGGTCGTCGGCCTCGGTGTAGACGACGCGCAGGATCTCCAGGATGGAGTTGGGGAAGTCGGTGTCCCAGCCGCCCGTCCCGAAGCCGACCTGGCCGAAGATCTCGCGGTGCCGGAAGGACTTGAACGCCGCGGAGTCGCAGAGGAAGCCGTAGAAGGTCTGGTTGTCGAGCTTCTCCACGAGCCTCGCCCAGATCTCGCGGATGCGGGGCACGTCACGCTCGCGCAGGGCGCGGTTCATCGCGGAGAAGTCGGCGCCCTCTTCGAGGCACGCGTTCCAGGCCGCGGCGACGTCCCGGTACACCTGGGGAAGGTCGTCGATCGTCTCGGCGTAGTGCGACTCGCCCTTGAGGTCGACGACGGTCGAAGGCGTCGCCTCGGCGAGGGGGTTGGGGAAGGGACGGGTCTCCAGGCCCACCAGGTCGATGTAGTGCTGCAGCGCCGTGGAGGACGGCGGGAAGCGCATCGCGCCCATCTCGGCGGTGAGGGAGGGGTCGCAGCCCTCGAAGCCGACGGTGCGCAGCCGCCCGCCGATCCGGTCCGCCTCGTAGACGACCGGCTTCAGGCCCATCTTCATCAGCTCGTACGCGGCCACGATGCCGGACAGGCCGCCGCCGATCACCGCGACCTCGGTGCCGTGCTCGGTCGCGGGTATCTGGCCCAGGCCCGCCGGGTGGGCGAGGAAGTCGTCGTACGCGTACGGGAAGTCCGGGCCGAACATGGTGATCGGCGGCTGCTGCTCGTCTGCGTGCTCGACGGCGTTGGGCACCGTGGACGTCATGGGGTGCGGACTCCTTGCGCGAAAAGAGGAACGGAGGGACGAAAGGAACAGGGGCGCGTCAGACGAGGGCGCCGTACAGGCCTGGACGGCGGTCCGTCAGATACGGGTTGGCCTCGCGGGAGGCGTCCAGGAAGGCGGGGTCGACGTCGGCGAGGACGAGTTCCTCGCCGCGGCCGGCGCGAGTGCGGGCGACTCCGTCGGGTCCGGCCAGCGTGGAGAGGCCGACGAAGTCGAACTCCCCTTCCCGGCCGACCCGGTTGACGTACGCGACGTACATCTGGTTCTCGAAGGCGCGCACCGGGATCAGCGACTCGGGGACGAACTGGTACGGGTGCATCTGCGCCGTCGGCACCACGAGGAGGTCGGTGCCGGCGAGCGCGTGGGCGCGGACGTTCTCCGGGAACTCCACGTCGTAGCAGATCATGAGGCCGACGCGGAGGCCGTTCAGCTCGGCCTGCACCACCGGCTGCTCGCCCGGCGTGAAGTGGGCGCGCTCGAAGGGGCCGTAGAGGTGGGTCTTGCGGTAGTGGGCGAGGCGGTCGCCGTCGGCGGAGACCAACTGGGCGGAGTTGAAGACCGCCTCGCCGGCCCGCTCGGGGTAGCCGTAGACAACCGCCACGCCGTGCCGCGCGGCGATGCCGGCGACCGCGGCCGCCGAGGCGCCGTCGGCGGGTTCGGCGAGGCGGGCGATGTCATCGCCGATCGCGTACCCGGTCAGGAACATCTCCGGCGCCGCCAGCAGCCCGGCGCCCGCGGCGGCGGCGCGGCCCGCGGCCTCGTCGAGGACCTCGAGGTTCGCCTCGACCGATCCGGGACGGCCGGAGCTCTGGAGCAGGGCGGTGCGCATGGGTGTTCCTCACCGGTACGGAAGGGGGGTAGGGGGGCCAGGAAGACCGTACGGTCGGCGTCCTCGGCCGGACAAGAAGCAGCCGTTGCGCACCGCCGCGCTGATCGTTGCGCGGAACGGCGGTGCGGCGGCGATTCGTTGCACGCCCTCCCTCCGGGCCGCGGAAGGCCCGCCCGTCGGGGCGCCGTTCCTGCGCTACGACGGGCGGGCACCGGTCAGAAGCAGGGCCGTCGCCGGGGACGGCGCGGCGAACACCGCGAAGCCGGTCCGGCGGAGAGTCGTTCCAGCCCCCCGCACCGGCCGCGCAGACCCATGGCTACGGGCGGGCCTTCTCGCGCTGCGGGGATCAGGTGGCGACCCGCAGGACGGCCGTCACCGGATACCGCGCGGCGCACACCGCGTACCCGGTGCCGCGGCGATTCGCTGCAGACCCCCGCACCGGCCCGCGCAGACCCATGGCTACGGACTGGCCTCCTCGCGCTGCGGGGACCAGGTGACGACCCACAGGACGGCCGTCACCGGATACCGCGCAGACCATTGGCTACGGGCCAGCCTTCTCCCGCTGCGAGGACTGGGTGACGGCCAGCAGGGCGGCCGTCATCAGGTACGGCGCGGCGAACACCGTGAAGGCGGTGCCATGGGTGGTTCGCGTGGCGAGGGCCGCGTAGCCGGCGAAGACGACGATCGTGGCGAGTTCCGTGCCCAGGCCCGCGACCGACGTCAGGGTGGCCCGGCCGGAGTCGTCGATGCGCTGCTGCAGCCGGACGTCCGCCAGTACGGTCGCCAGCTGGAAGCCGGCGAAGGCCACGGCGACGAGGCCGAGCCCGGCCGGTGTCCGCGTCGCCGCTCCCGCGGCCAGGGCGAGTGCGGCGCCGGCGAGCAGCGCGGCGAACCCGGCCCGGCCGAGGCGTGCGCAGGCGCCCGCCAGCAGGCTGCCGGCCGTGGCTCCCGCCCAGACCAGCAGGAGCAGGTACGGCACCGCCTCCTCCGGCACGCCGGTCTCCCGCACCAGCAGCGGGGTGTACTCGTCGAGCGCCCCCCACACCGCGCCGACGGCGGGCACCAGGAGCAGCGCCCCGCGCAGGGACCGGTCGCGGCGGACCTCGCCGACCCCGGCCCGCAGGGTGGCCGCCCAGTTCCCGGCCCGGCCCGGCGACGCGGCCCGGTGTTCCGGGAACCGGGACGCGACCGCCGCGGCCGCCAGGCAGGACAGCACGCTCGCCGCCCCCACGGCCGGGTAGCCGCCGAGGGCGAACACGGGCCCGGCGAGGCCCATCGCGGCCATGACGGCCAGCAGCCCCGCCGCCCGGGCCCGCCCCATGACCCGGGCGTACCTGCCGGCCGCGCCGAGCCGCTCCAGTTCCTCGTACACCAGCGCCTCCAGCGCCCCGGAGCCGAGCGCTCCCCGGGCGCCCCACAGGACGAAGCCGAGCGCGAAGGCCCAGTACGAGGGGACGAGCACCCACAGCGCGAAGCCTGCGGCGGTCAGCAGCGGGCCGAGCCACAGCAGCAGCCGCCGGGAGACGGCGTCGGCCCAGGCGCCGGAGGGCACCTCCAGCAGCACGCCGGTGGCCGACCAGAGGGCGAAGAGGGAGGAGATCTGCCACACGGACAGTCCGGTGTCGCTGAACAGCAGCGCGTACACCGGGTAGAGCAGGACGAAGTCGTCGAGGAACGCGTAGCCGTACAGCGTGGCCGTGAGCCGCCGGACGCCGACGGCGGGCGCACGCACAGGGGTGAGTGTCATGAGGCCTTCCCGCAGGGACGGATCGGATGCCGGGGGTACGGCGTCCGAGGCGGCCCTCGGGAGGCACGGCGGTGGGATCAATGTCGCCAGGTCATGTCACCGATGCTAGACGGACCCGGCGCGCGCGTCCGCCGATTGTCGCGTCCGCGGATCGTCCTTCCGCAGCCCATCGCGTCCGCGAACAGCGCGTCCGCGGATCGCTCGTCCGCGGATCGTCGCGTCCGCCGGTCACGTCGGCGAACCCGACGAGAAGCGGCGCAGCAGCGGCGACAGCACCAGCACGGACTTGGTGCGCTCGACGAACGGCTCCCCGGCGATGCGCTCCAGGACCCGTTCGAAGTGCCGCATGTCGGAGGCGAAGACCTGCACGATCGCGTCCGCGTCGCCGGTGACGGTCGACGCGGCGACGACCTCCTGGTAGCGCTCCAGGCCCCGCCGGATGGTCTCCGGCGAGGTGTTGTGCCGGCAGTAGATCTCGACGAACCCCTCGGTCTCCCAGCCGAGGGCCGACGGGTCCACCCGTACGGTGAAGCCGGTGATGGCCCCGGTGGCGCGCAGCCTGTCCACGCGCCGCTTCACGGCGGGCGCGGACAGGCCGACCGACTGCCCGATGTCCGCGTAGGAGCGGCGGGCGTCCTCGGCGAGGGCGTGCACGATGCGTTCGTCGAGTTCGTTCAGCACTGCGGGCGGTTCACTTCACTTCTGGCGCGGCGGGACGGGAGCGGCGGTGGCCGTACCGGAAGTAGAACACGAGCCCGACGGCGGTCGGACCCCGGAGACCGCCCGCATCCCGTTCAGTTCCAGCTGGCGTGCAGCGGCTTGCCCTCCGCGTAGCCGGCCGCGCTCTGGATGCCGACCACGGCCTTCTCGGCGAACTCCTCCAGGGAGCCGGCGCCGGCGTAGGTGCAGGAGGAGCGGAGACCCGCGATGATCGAGTCGATCAGGTCCTCGACGCCCGGGCGGGCGGGGTCGAGGTACATGCGGGAGGTGGAGATGCCCTCCTCGAACAGCGCCTTGCGGGCGCGGTCGTACGCCGACTCCTCGGAGGTGCGGTTGCGCACCGCGCGGGAGGACGCCATGCCGAAGGACTCCTTGTAGAGCCGGCCGTCCGCGTCCTGCTGGAGGTCGCCCGGCGACTCGTACGTACCCGCGAACCAGGAGCCGATCATCACGTTGGACGCCCCGGCCGCGAGCGCCATCGCCACGTCGCGCGGGTGGCGGACGCCGCCGTCGGCCCACACGTGCTTGCCGTACTTGCGCGCCTCGGCCGCGCACTCCAGCACCGCCGAGAACTGCGGCCGGCCGACGCCGGTCATCATGCGGGTGGTGCACATGGCGCCGGGGCCGACGCCGACCTTGACGATGTCCGCGCCGGCCTCGATCAGGTCGCGCACGCCCTCCGCGGCGACGACGTTGCCGGCCACGACCGGCACCCGCGGGGCGAGGTCGCGCACCAGCTTGATCGCGCTGATCATCGACTCCTGGTGGCCGTGCGCGGTGTCGATGACGAGCGTGTCGACGCCCGCGTCGAGCAGTTGCCCGGCCTTGCCCGCCACGTCGCCGTTGATGCCGACCGCGGCCGCGATGCGCAGCTTGCCCCGCGCGTCGGTGGCCGGCGTGTACAGCGTGGCGCGCAGGGCGCCCTTGCGGGTGAGGATGCCGGCGAGGCGGCCGTCCGGACCGACCACGGGGGCGTAGCGGCGGTTGGCCGCGTCGAGGGTGTTGAAGGCCTCACGCGGATCGATGCCGTCCTCCAGGAGCAGCAGGTCCTTGGACATGACGACCTCGAGCTGGGTGAAGCGGTCGACGCCGGTCAGGTCCCGGTCGGTGACGACGCCGACGGGCCGGCCGCCCTCGTCGACGACCACACCGGCGTTGTGCGCGCGCTTCGGCAGCAGCGACAGCGCGTCCGCGACGGTCTGGTGCGGGGTGAGCACGATCGGGGTGTCCAGTACGAGGTGACGGCTCTTCACCCAGCCGACGACGTCGGTGACGACCTCGATCGGGATGTCCTGCGGGATGACCACGAGCCCGCCGCGCCGGGCGACCGTCTCCGCCATGCGGCGGCCGGCGATGGCGGTCATGTTGGCGACGACGAGCGGGATCGTGGTGCCCGTGCCGTCCGGGGAGCTGAGGTCGACGCCCTGCCGGGAACCGACCGCGCTGCGGCTCGGGACCATGAACACGTCGTCGTAGGTCAGGTCGTACGCGGGCTGGACGTCGTTGAGGAAACGCACGTGCTGCACATCCCAGTCGATCAGAGGTGGCCCCCGGGCAGGTCAGCCAGGGGGAAGAGCACGTACTTCATTGTCCCATGGCGGCCGTGGTGCGCTGCCCGGTCGGATCGTCCGAGCAGGTGGGGGCGGGGTCAGGAGGATCCTCCAAGGGCGAGCGCCACGGACAGCTCCGGCGTGCGGTCCACCGCCTGCGCGAACACCTCCCGCGCGGTCCGCCACTCCGCGGGCCGTGCCTCGGCGTACGGCCGCCAGTTCCGCACGACGACCAGCAGCCCCCGCTCCGGTGCGCCCTGGGGCCAGACGGTGGGGTCGGAGAGGCTGTCGGCGAGGGCGTCCCAGTTGCGCCCGAACCAGTCGGGCAGGTCGAGGGCGCGGGCGCAGCGGTCCATCAGGCCCGTCTTGTCCGTGACGCCGTCGAGGTCCAGCGTGACGACGTGTTCCGTCATCTCAGCACCGTCCTGTGGGGGGTTGTCGTGATCACCGTGTAGTAGATCCCGCCGCCCCGCCCCATGACAACGCGCCGGGCCCCCGCGGTCGCGTGGGCCCGGCGCGTGACGAGGTGTGCCGGTCCTTCGGGCCTGACGGGCCGTCAGGGGCCGTCGGGGTCGGCCCTGTTGAGGGCGGGCTTCGGCGGGGAGCCGGCCGTCATCAGGTAGTCCGCCGCCGAGGTGTCCGTCACCAGGCTGGTGACCAGCCCGGAGCGCAGCACCGCGTCGATCGCGGCCGCCTTGCGCTGCCCGCCCGCTATCGCCACCACCTCGGGGATGCGACGGAGCTGGTCCGCCTTGACCGTGATGCACCGCTCGCCGAGGTCGCGTCCGATGCGGCGGCCCTCGGCGTCGAAGAGGTGCGCGGACATCTCGGCGGCGACGCCGAGCGAGGCGTAGTGCGCCCGCTCCTCGTCGCTGAGCATGTCGTGCACCGTGGAGATGCCGGGCTCCCAGGAGCCGATGGACACGCAGGCTACGGTGACCTTGTCGAAGTACTCGAAGGCCCGCGCGATCCCCGTCTGGTGGCGCAGCGCCGCCGCGGTCGCCGCGTCCGGCAGCAGCATCGGCGCGTAGATGGGGTGCGCGTCGCCGCCGGAGACCTGGGCGGCACGGCGCACGGCCTCCACCGAGCCGCGCTCGGCGGTACCGGCGTCGTACACCCCCGTGAGCTGCACCACCGTGCACGGCGGCAGCCGGTCCAGGGCCGCGGCCATGTGGATGGTGGAGCGGCCCCAGGCGAGCCCGAGGACGTCGCCCTCGTTCACCAGTTCGCCGAGCAGGTCGGCGGCCACCTCGCCGAGGTTCTCCGGGTCCGGCGACTCCTCGGCGTCGGCCGGGGACTCCACCACGACGGCGTGCCTGAGGCCGTAGCGGGCGCGCAACGCGTCCGAGCGCTCGGCGTCCAGCTCGGCCGGGACGCGGATCTCGATGCGTACGAGATCCCGTTCGAGGGCCGTCTCCAGCACCCGGGCCACCTTGAAGCGGCTGACGCCGAACTCCTCCGCGATCTGGATCTTGGACTTGCCCTCGAGGTAGAAGCGGCGGGCCATGGCCGCCGCCTGCACCAGCTCAGCGGGTCCCATCCGCACTGCTGACCGGCCCGCCGACATACCCGACACGGCGATCTCCTCACTGCTGTTCACACTCTGGATTCGCCGTTCATCCTGTCAGATCCGGCGCGGTTGATTCGCCCTGATGGACGGCGTTCACGTTCCCTTGGTTCTGTGGTCGGTTCAGTGGCCGCACGCCCACGACGCCTGCGCGGTCACCGCCTCGGCCCGGTCGCGCAGCGCACGGACCGCCTCGGCCGGATCGGCCGCCCCGTACACCGCGGAACCCGCCACGAAGACGTCCGCGCCGGCCTCGGCGCAGCGCTCGATGGTGCCGTCCGAGACACCGCCGTCGACCTGGAGCCACAGCTCCAGACCGTGCTTGCTGATCAACTCGCGGGTGCGGCGGATCTTCGGCAGCATGATGTCGAGGAACGCCTGGCCACCGAAGCCCGGCTCCACGGTCATGATCAACAGCATGTCGAGTTCGGGCAGGAGGTCCTCGTAGGGCTCGATCGGCGTCGCGGGCCTGAGCGCCATGGAGGCGCGGGCGCCCTTGGCCCGGATCTCGCGGGCGAGCCGCACCGGAGCGGTGGCCGCCTCGACGTGGAAGGTGACGGAACCGGCTCCCGCCTCGACGTACTGGGGCGCCCACCGGTCAGGGGCCTCGATCATCAGATGGCAGTCCAGCGGGGTGTCCGTCGCGCGGGCGAGGGACTCCACGACCGGCACGCCGAGTGTGAGGTTCGGGACGAAATGGTTGTCCATGACGTCGACGTGGAGCCAGTCGGCTCCCTCGACCGCCTTCGCCTCGTCCGAGAGGCGGGCGAAGTCGGCGGACAGGATGCTGGGGTTGATCTGCACGGCCATGACCCAAGCCTGCCATGCCCGGGCACGTTTGTTCGCGCCGGTGCTGACCCGGGACTTTCTCCGGGTGCGGCAGCGCCTCGGCGCCTGGCGGGCACCG
Source organism: Streptomyces sp. NPDC020996 (assembly GCF_040641355.1). NCBI lineage: Bacteria > Bacillati > Actinomycetota > Actinomycetes > Kitasatosporales > Streptomycetaceae > Streptomyces > Streptomyces sp. NPDC020996. Next base: position 21,407 of record NZ_JBFADM010000023.1, on the reverse strand, counting down.
GCCGCCCGCCGGGACGGCCCGGCGCCGGCCGCGGGCGGAGCGGAGCGGGTCAGCCGGTCCTGCGGATGAGCGCCAGGTACATGGCGTCGGTCCCGTGCCGGTGCGGCCACAGCTGCACGTCGGGACCGGCGCCGAGGTCCGGCACGCCGGGCAGCAGCGGGCGGGCGTCCACGAGTTCGGCGTCGGGGTGCTGCTTGACCACGTCGTCGACGACGGCCCTGGTCTCCGCGAGGTGCGGGGAGCAGGTCGCGTAGCCGACGATCCCGCCGACGCGCACGGAGTCCAGCGCGGTGTGCAGCAGGGCGCGCTGCAGCGGCGCGAACCCGTCCAGGTCCTCGGGACGGCGGCGCCAGCGCGCCTCGGGCCGCCGCCTGAGGGCGCCGAGACCGGTGCAGGGCACGTCCATCAGCACGCGGTCGAAGGAGCCGGAACGCCACGGCGGCCGGGTCCCGTCCGCGGCGATGACCTGGTACGGCCCCGGGTTGCCGCGCAGCGCCCTGGCCACCAGCCCCGCCCGGTGCGGCTGCTTCTCGGCGGCGAGCAGCACGGCCCCGCGCTCGGCGGCGAGCGCTCCGAGCAGCGCGGCCTTGCCGCCGGGCCCGGCGCACCCGTCGAGCCACTTCTCGTCCCGCCCCTCCAGCGGCGCGTTGGCCAGGGCGAGCGCGACGAGCTGGCTGCCCTCGTCCTGCACGCCCGCACGGCCCTCCCGTACGGCCTCGATCGCGCCGGGCTCGCCGCCCTCGGCCAGCCGCACGGCGTACGGCGACCAGCGCCCCGGCACGGCGGCCTCCTCCCGGAGCAGTTCCTCGGTCGTGGCCCGGCCGGGACGCGCCACCAGGGTCACCTCGGGCCGCTCGTTGTCGGCCTCCAGCAGTTCCTCGATGCCGGCCCGGCCGCCGCCGAGCGAGTCCCAGAGCGCGGAGACGATCCAGCGCGGGTGCGAGTGCACGACGGCGAGGTGGTCCTCGGGGTCCTCGTCGTAGGGCGGGGCGACCTTCTCGATCCACCCGGCGAGGTCGTCCTGGGCGACCTTGCGCAGCACGGCGTTGACGAACTTGGCCCGACCGTCGCCGAGCACCACGCGGGCAAGCTCGACGGAGGCGGAGACGGCGGCGTGGGTGGGGATCCGGGTCCCGAGCAGCTGGTGCACACCGAGACTGAGCACGTCGAGCACCGGCGGGTCGACCTCCCGGAGCGGCCGGTCCACGCAGGCGGCGATGATCGCGTCGTACGTCCCCTGCCGGCGCAGCGTGCCGTACACCAGCTCGGTCGCGAGCGCCGCGTCCCGCCCGTCGAACCGGTCGGGCCCCTCCTTCTCCCGCGCCTTGCGCAGCAGGGGCGGCAGGACGAGGTTGGCGTACGCGTCCCGCTCGTCCACGGCCCTGAGCGCCTCGAAGGCGAGCATGCGGACGGGGTCCTTCTTGGGCCGGCGGTAGGGCTTGCGGGGGCGGCGGGGCTGGTCGCTCACGAAAAAGGTGCTCCGGATGTCAGGCGGGGATACCCGCCAAGGGTACGTCGGCCCCGCCCTCCATGCCTCGCTCCGGCCCTCGCCTTCCCCGGCCCTTCCCTGCCCTGGTCCCTGGCCTGTCCCCTCGCCGCCCCGCCTTCGTGCCAGGGCCTGTCCGGCGGACCGAGTCGGGGGAAACCGGCCGCGCCGTGCAGCCCGGGTGAGCGGGGTCTGGTGCGTCCAGCTGCAAGGCGAAGAAGGGGGGAGTAGACCCGATCGGAGTCCGCCGCGCGAGCGCAGCCGAGCGTGGGGGGTCGGGGACCGACGACGACGCCGCTGGGGGCACCCCCTGCGGAAGGGGGCGTGCCAGGCCCCGCGTCTGCGGCATGATCCGCCGGACAGGCCCTAGCCGCCGAGGGTCTCGCCGTCGGCGATGCGCACGCCGCGCGCCCAGTCCGCGGCCCGCATCGGCTTCTTGCCCTGGGCCTGCACCCACAGCAGCTCGACGGCGTAGGAACCGGTACCGACGTGGACGCTGTTCTTGCCGACGGCCGGCTGTCCCGGAGCGAGGTCGGTGCGCTCCGGCACCGGCGTGACCTGGACGATCTTCAGCCGCTCGCCGCGGAACGTGGTCCAGGCGCCGGGCGCGGGGGTGCATCCGCGCACGACCCGGTCGACCCTGAGCGCCGGGGCGGCCCAGTCGATCCGGGCGTCCTCGACGGTGATCTTCGGGGCGAGGGTGACGCCCTCCGCGGGCTGCGGCACGGCCTTCAGGGTGCCGTCCTCGATGCCGTCCATGGTCGCGGTGAGCAGTCCCGCCCCGGCGAGGGCGAGCCGGGTCAGCAGGTCGCCGCTGGTGTCGGTGGGCCGGACCTCCTCGGTGACCGTCCCGTAGACGGGCCCGGAGTCGAGGCCCTCCTCGATGAGGAAGGTGGAGGCCCCGGTGATCTCGTCGCCGGCCATGACGGCGTGCTGCACGGGCGCGGCGCCCCGCCAGGCGGGCAGCAGCGAGAAGTGCAGGTTGACCCAGCCGTGCACGGGGATGTCGAGCGCGACGCGCGGCAGCAGGGCCCCGTAGGCGACGACGGGGCAGCAGTCCGGCCCGATCTCGCGCAGCCGCTCCAGGAATTCGGGATCCCTCGGCTTGGCCGGCTTCAGCACCTCGATGCCTGCCTCCGCCGCCCGCTCGGCGACCGGGGACGCCACCAGCCTGCGCCCCCGCCCGGCCGGCGCGTCGGGCCGCGTGACGACGGCGGCCACCTCGTGCCGCCCGGAGTTGATCAGGGCGTCCAGAGCGGGAACGGCGACCTCGGGGGTACCGGCGAAGACGAGCTTCATGGGTGGGTTGGGGCCTCTCCGGGCGGTGACGACGGCGGCCCCCAAGTCTATGGCCCGCCACCGCGACCCGCCGCCGAGGAGGCCCGCCCGCACGCAGCCGCCTCCCGGCCGCGCCGCCCCCGGCCACGGCGCCGTCACGGGGGCGTACGCATATGCCCGTACGCCCCCGATGCGTGACCTGCGGCGCTGATCGGCGTTGGTCAAGGAAGAGTTGACCCCCAAGGGCCGCACATCGCGCTGCCCGATCCCTTTCAACGCCGGTTCGAGAGGCTTGTTCATGGCCGACCACGCAACTCACGACGCCCAGGCTCGGGCCAGCCTGCAATTGCTGGTGCGGGACATCGAGCGGGTCCGCCGGCAGGTGGACGCACTGCGCACGCTCACCGCCCAGTTGGGCAACGTCTACCGCCCGCGCCGCTCCGGCCCCGCCACGGGCTTCGTCGTCTACGGGCGTGCCCCCGCCCCGACGGTCCGCCTCGCGCAGGAACTCCGCGACAGCGTCGAGACGCTGGTCACGGCCGCGGTGGACTTCGACCGCTCACTCGGCTTCTCGTGGGACGCGGTGGGCTCCGCGCTCGGCGTCACCAAGCAGGCGGTGCACCGCCGTTACGGTGCGCGCCGCGCGGGGGCCCAGGCGTCCCCCGAGGCCGAGCGGCCCACCGAGCCGTCGGGCAGCCGGACGGTCGGCGTCAACTCCGGCATCCCGACGGTCCCCGCCGCCCGTTCCATGCCGTCGCAGCCGACGGCGGGCAGCCCCGGCCTGCGCGACGACGCCAGGCCGACGGCGTTCCCCGGCCCGCGCAACGGCTGAGCCACCGTCCACTCCTCTCCCCCGGCCCTCCCGGCACCCCGGGAGGGCGGCCGGCGCCGTGCGGCGCCTCTGCCCGCCCCGGCTCCCCGGCCGGCCCCGCCCGGTGCCGGACCGGGCCCCGCCCGGACCCGACCGTCACCCGATGTCCGGCGGATCGATCCGGACCCGTACCGGCGCCTCCGCGCCGCCCCGCGCCATCCGTGCCGCCTGCGCGGCCTTCAGGGCGGAGGCCAGGGCGGACCCGCTGCCCGGCGGCACCCTGACGAGCGCGCGCTCCCAGTGCTCACCGGGAGGCGGCGCCCCCGTCCTGCGGGGACCCCCGGGAGACGTGACCGGCAGCGGCACCGGCCCCAGCACCTCCGCCTCGGGCGGCAGTCGCACCGTGGCCAGGAAGTCCGCGACCGCCTCCGGCAGCCCCGACACGGCCGCCATCCGCGACACCGGCGGGAAGCCCAGCTCGGCCCGCTCGGCGAGCTCCCGCACCGCGTGCCCGACCGGGTCCCAGCGCACCAGGGCCTGCACGGGCCGGAGCGTCGGCTCGGCGACCACCACGACCGTCCCCCCGGCGCCGTGCGGACGGACGAGCGCCGCCGCCCCGATCCACCGCCGGAGCGCGTCCTCGCCGGCCCGCAGATCGGGCCGCCCGAGCATCGCCCAGCCGTCCAGCAGCAGCGCCGCCGCATAGCCGCCCTCGGCGACCGGCTCGGCCCCCGGCGTGCTCACCACCAGCGCGGGCGTGTCCGGGACGGTGTCGAGCACCTGCTCGCGGCCCGAGGTGCGCACCGGCACCGCCGGGAACGCCCGCCCCAGCTCCTCGGCGGTCCGCCGCGCCCCCACCACCTGGGCCCGCAGCCGGAACGACCCGCACTCCGGACAGTGCCAGGCGCCCTCCGCCCGCCCGCACCACCCGCACCGCAGCGCCGCCCCCGACTCCTGCCCCTCCAGCGGTCCGGAGCAGTGCCGGCACCGCGCGGGCGCCCGGCATCGGGCGCACGCCATCCGCGGCACGTATCCCCGCCTCGGCACCTGCACCAGCACCGGCCCGTGCCGCAGGCCCTCCCTGACGGCCTGCCAGGCGAGCGTGGGCAGCCGGGCGGCGCGCGCGGCCTCGTCCCGGGCGAGGTCCCCGTCGCCGACGGTCCGCACCAGCGGCGCGGCGGCCCGCACCTGCTCGCGCGCGGCGACCAGCGGCCGGGCCCAGCCCGTCTCGACGAGCTGCGCGGCCTCCACGGTGCAGCTCCGGCTACCGAGCAGGAAGCCGCACTTGTCGTGCGCGGCCCGCAGCAGCAGCACCTCCCGCGCATGCGGCTGCGGCGCGTGCGGCTCACTGTGGCTGTCGTCGCCGTCGTCCCAGACGGCGACCAGGCCGAGGTCCCGCACCGGCGCGAACATCGCGGCCCGCGTGCCCACGACGGCCCGCACGGAGCCCCGCCGCACGGCCAGCCACTCCCGATAGCGCTTCTCGGGCCCGGCGTCGGCGGTGAGCACCGCGTGCCGCCCCGCACCCAGCAGCGCGGTCAGCGCCGCGTCGACCCGTGCGACCGCCCGCCCGTCGGGCAGCACGACGAGCGCCCCCCGCCCGGACGCCAGCGTCGCCGCCACGGCCCTCGCCAGCTCCTCGCTCCACTCGGGCCCGGGCAACGCGTTCCACACGGCGCGCGGTGACCCCCCGGAGGCCAGCGACCGGAGAAACCCCGCCCCCCGCTCGTAGCGAGTCCACGATCCCGCCTCCGGCGCGCCGGGCGGCGGCAGCGGCTCGGGCGACGGCCGCTGCTCGGCCCGCGCGCTGCGCGGCGGTACGGCGAGCTGCAGCACGTCGGCGAGGCTCCCGGCGTACCGGTCGGCGACGGCCCGGGCGAGCCCGAGCAGTTCCTCGCTGAGCACCCGCTCCGGCGAGACGACCTGGGCCAGCGCGGCGAGCGGCCCGGAGTAGTCGGACTCGGCGCGCCGCTCGACGAGGAACCCGTCGATCAGCCCGCCTCCCTCGCGCCGGCCTTCCCGCACCCGGTGCCGCCCGGCCCCGAACCGCACCCGCACCCGCACCCCGGGCTGCGCGTCGGCGTCCAGTTCCTCGGGCACGGCGTAGTCGAAGTAGCGGTCGAGATGCAGCACGCCCTTGTCGACCAGCACCCGCGCGACGGGCAGCTCCCCGGCCAGGGCGGCCCCCCGCCACGTCCGCGGCTTGGCCCGCGGTTCCCTGGCCCGGCGCACGCTCTCGCGGATGAGCGCGAGCTGCTCGGGCGGCGCCGACCGCGCCTCGTCGCCCTGCCCGTTCTCGCTGCTCACGCTTGCATTCTTACCAAACGGCACTGACATCCGCCGCGCGCCCGGGACGCCCGGGACGCCCGGCGGCCACCGTCACCGCGGGCCGGGGTCGTGTCCGCCCAGGACACCGTCACCGCGGGCCGGCGCCGTGCCCGCCCAGGACACCGCGGGCCGGCGTCGCACCCCGCCCCGGGGCATGAAGACGCCCCCGCGCTCCGCAGGAGCTCGGGGGCACTCCAGGTGTGCGTGGGCCCTTCTTACAGGCCGGCGGCCTGCCGCAGCGCGTCCACGCGGTCCGTCTTCTCCCAGGTGAAGTCCGGCAGCTCACGGCCGAAGTGACCGTATGCCGCGGTCTGGGCGTAGATCGGGCGGAGCAGGTCGAGGTCGCGGATGATCGCGGCGGGACGGAGGTCGAAGACCTCGTCGATGGCCTTCTCGATCTTCTCGTGGTCGACCTTGGCGGTGCCGAAGGTCTCTACGAACAGGCCGACGGGCTCGGCCTTGCCGATCGCGTACGCGACCTGGACCTCGCAGCGGGAGGCCAGGCCGGCCGCCACGACGTTCTTCGCCACCCAGCGCATCGCGTACGCGGCCGAGCGGTCCACCTTGGACGGGTCCTTGCCCGAGAAGGCGCCGCCGCCGTGGCGGGCCATGCCGCCGTACGTGTCGATGATGATCTTGCGGCCGGTGAGGCCGGCGTCGCCCATCGGGCCGCCGATCTCGAAGCGGCCGGTCGGGTTGACCAGCAGGCGGTAGTTCTCGGTGTCGAGCTTGATGCCGTCGTCCAGCAGCGCCTTCAGCTCGGGCTCGACGACGAACTCGCGGATGTCGGGCGCCAGCAGGGAGTCCAGGTCGATGTCGCTCGCGTGCTGCGAGGAGACCACGACCGTGTCCAGGCGGACCGCCTTGTCGCCGTCGTACTCGATGGTGACCTGCGTCTTGCCGTCCGGGCGCAGGTAGGGGATGGTGCCGTTCTTGCGGACGTCGGACAGGCGCTTCGACAGGCGGTGCGCCAGGAAGATCGGCAGCGGCATCAGGGTCGGCGTCTCGTCGCTCGCGTAGCCGAACATCAGGCCCTGGTCGCCGGCGCCCTGGCGGTCCAGCTCGTCGTCGTCGCCCTCGACACGGGTCTCGTACGCCGTGTCGACGCCCTGCGCGATGTCCGGGGACTGGGCGCCGATGGACACCGAGACGCCGCAGGAGGCTCCGTCGAAGCCCTTCTTCGAAGAGTCGTAACCGATCTCGAGGATCTTGTTGCGGACGAGGGTCGCGATGTCCGCGTAGGTCTTGGTCGTGACTTCTCCGGCCACGTGCACCAGGCCGGTGGTGATCAGCGTCTCGACGGCGACCCGGGAGGTCGGGTCCTCGCGCAGGAGCGCGTCGAGAATGGTGTCGCTGATCTGGTCAGCGATCTTGTCGGGGTGACCCTCGGTCACGGACTCCGAGGTGAACAGGCGACGGGACACAACGCTCCCTGGGGTTGCAGCGGCTGCTGGCTGATCATTGGCGGACGGGCTCGGGGGCTGCGCCCGGCGTCGTCCGAGAACAGTTTATCGGTCACACCTGGCCACCGGCCCCCCTGTCTCGCCTCTCGGGAGCGCTGTGACCTGCGGCACGGGCATTCTGCCCAATCACCGGGGGCTTGGCCAGGGTCGCCGCGTCCCCCGAGTGCGTGGTTCGAACGGGCCGGGAAGTGAATCAAGCACTCAGTGCAGGCGCTGCGCCACCAGGTCCCACACGATTTCGGCCAGGGCCTCCTTGGGGCCGTACGGCACGGGCGTCTCGCTGCCGTCGGCGCCGAGCACCACGGCCTCGTTCTCCTCGGAACCGAAGGTCTTCCGCTCGCCCACCTCGTTCACCACGAGCAGGTCGCAGCCCTTGCGGACCAGCTTGGCGCGGCCGTTGGCCAGCACGTCGTCGGTCTCCGCGGCGAAGCCGACGATCACCTGTCCGGGCCGCACCCGGTCGGCGGACACCTCCGCGAGGATGTCCGGATTTCGTACCAGGACGACGGGCTCGGGGTCCCGGCCGTCCTGCTTCTTTATCTTCCCGGCCGCGTACTCAGCCGGGCGGAAGTCGGCGACCGCGGCCGCCATGACGACGGCGTCGGCGTCCGCCGCCGCCTTCAGCACCGCCTCGCGCAGCTGCACCGCGGTGCCGGCCCGGACGACGTCCACGCCCGCCGGGTCGGGCAGGCCGGTGTTGGCCGCGACGAGCGTGACCCGGGCGCCGCGCGCGGCGGCGGTGCGGGCGAGGGCGTAGCCCTGCTTGCCGGAGGAGCGGTTGCCGAGGAAGCGGACCGGGTCGAGGGGCTCGCGGGTGCCGCCCGCGCTGACCACCACGTGCCGGCCGGCGAGGTCCGGCTCCCGCACTCCCCTGGCGAGCACGCGGCGGCAGACCTCGAAGATCTCGGCCGGGTCGGGCAGCCGTCCCTTGCCGGTGTCGGCGCCGGTCAGCCGGCCGACGGCCGGCTCGATGACGACGGCGCCGCGGCGGCGCAGTGTCGCCACGTTCTCCTGGGTGGCCGGGTGCTCCCACATCTCGGTGTGCATCGCCGGGGCGAAGACGACCGGGCAGCGGGCCGTGAGGAGGGTGTTGGTGAGCAGGTCGTCGGCGAGGCCGTGGGCCGCCCGGGCGAGCGTGTCGGCGGTGGCGGGGGCGACGACCACCAGATCGGCCTGCTGGCCGATGCGCACGTGGGGCACCTCGTGGACGTCGTCCCAGACCTCGGTGGCGACGGGGTGTCCGGACAGCGCGGACCAGGTCGCGGCGCCGACGAAGTGCAGCGCGGAGGCGGTGGGCACGACGCGCACGTCGTGTCCCGACTCCGTCAGCCTCCGCAGCAGCTCACAGGCCTTGTACGCGGCGATGCCGCCGCTGACCCCCAGAACGACCTTCGGCTTGTCCACCGTCTCTCCCCGGCCTCGGAAACGTACGTCTCACGTACGCCTTACATGCTGCATCACCGCGGGAACGGACCCCGCACCCCCGAGCAGACCACAGGCCCGGCGGACGTGCCGCCGGGCCTGTGGAAAAGCCAACCGCGAAGCTGCTGATACTACTGCGCCGGGCCCTCGATGGCCTCGGACGTCAGCAGACCCGCGTTGATCTCGCGCAGGGCGATCGAGAGCGGCTTCTCGTGCACGTGGGTGTCGACGAGCGGACCGACGTACTCGAGGAGGCCCTCGCCGAGCTGCGAGTAGTACGCATTGATCTGGCGGGCCCGCTTGGCCGCGTAGATCACGAGGCTGTACTTCGAGTCGGTGGCCTCGAGGAGCTCGTCGATCGGCGGGTTGATGATGCCCTCGGGCGCGGAGATGGAAGAGGACACGCTCTACCTTCCGATGGGTGGGAAAGAAATGTGCGGTGACCGGTGCCGGTCAGACCACATCCATCAAGGCTAGCAGCTCGCGCGCCACGTCCTCGACGGAGGTGTTGACCAGGGTCGTGTCGAACTCCGGCTCGGCCGCCAGCTCGATCTTCGCGGCGGACAGCCGGCGCTCGATCACCTCGGGCGGCTCGGTGCCCCGCCCGGTGAGTCTGCGCACCAGCTCCTCCCAGGAGGGAGGAGCCAGGAACACCAGCCGGCCCTCGGGCATGGTCTCGCGGACCTGCCGGGCGCCCTGGAGATCGATCTCCAGCAGGACCGGAACCCCGGACTCCAGGTGCTCCAGCACGGCCGCGCGCGGCGTGCCGTAACGGTTGCCGGCGAACTCGGCCCACTCCAGCAGCTCGCCGTTGGCGATCAGCTTGTCCATCTCCTCGTCGGTGACGAAGAAGTAGTGGACGCCGTGCTGCTCGCCGGGGCGGGGCTTGCGGGTCGTCGCCGACACCGAGAGCCAGACCTCGGGGTGTTCCTTGCGCATATGGGCGACGACCGTGCTCTTGCCGACCCCTGAGGGGCCGGAGAGCACGGTCAGCCGCGGACGTTCGCTCATGCAGCGATTATTCCAGCACTCCCGGGGTGCCCGGGACGCCAGGCACGCAGCACCCGGACTCAGGAGCCGGTGCTGCCGAACTCGCGCTCCAGGGAGGCGATCTGGTTGGACCCGAGACCCCGCACGCGGCGGCTCTCGGAGATGCCGAGTCGCTCCATGATCTGCTTGGCGCGGACCTTGCCCACGCCCGGGAGGGACTCGAGCAGGGCGGAGACCTTCATCTTGCCGATGACGTCGTTCTCCTGGCCCTGCTTGATGACCTCGTGCAGGGAGGCGCCGGAGTGCTTGAGTCGATTCTTGACCTCGGCCCGCTCCCGGCGAGCCGCGGCGGCCTTTTCGAGCGCGGCTGCGCGCTGTTCAGGGGTAAGGGGCGGAAGAGCCACGCCTACGTCACCTCGGATGTCGAACTGTCGGATACGGACCGGTGAGGAACCTAGTCGCCCCACACCTGGGGAGCCACGAGCAACACGCTGCCCGTTCTCCCCCACTGACTGGAGGGCGTGGGAGCTGCCCTCACTCGTCGGAGACTAGCGGGCAAGTCCGCCAGAGTCAGCGAGAACAGCGGAAAAGTCCTGGTCAGCCTCCGCCAGGGCGGACATTTAGGACATAATGCCCTGGATTTGAGGATGTATTCAGACTCAAACGAGCCCGCGGACGGCGACCGGAGGGCCCGGACGAGCGGCTCGAACGCCTCTGACGCCCGTCACGGAAGCCTCACGCGGCGGCCAGCGCGGCGCGGATCTCCTCCGCGAAGCGGTCGGCCGCCGAGCGCAGCGAGCCGACGTCGGGACCGTGCCGCAGCACGCCCCTGCTGACGTTCGGGACGACGTTGCGGATCGCGCTCCCGAAGACCCGGGGGAGATCGGCCGGCGTGGCCCCCTGGGCGCCGACGCCGGGCGCCAGCAGCGGACCGTTGATGTCGAGGTCGTACAGCGACAGGTCGCCCAGCGTGGCGCCGACGACCGCCCCGAAGGACCCCAGGGGCTCCTCCCCCACGTTCTCGGCGGCCAGGTGGGCCAGCATCGTCGCGCCGACGTCCCGCCCGTCCGCGCGGACCGCGTGCTGCACCTCGCCGCCCTCCGGGTTCGAGGTCAGCGCCAGCACGAACAGGCCCGTGCCGTTCTCCCGCGCCAGCGCGACGGCCGGGCTGAGCGAGCCGTAGCCGAGGTACGGGGAGACGGTCAGCGCGTCGGAGAACAGCGGTGAGTCCTTGCGCAGGAAGGACTCGGCGTAGGCGGCCATGGTGGAGCCGATGTCGCCGCGCTTGGCGTCCATGACGACCAGCGCGCCCGCGGCCCGCGCCTCCTCGACCGACTTCTCCAGGACGGCGACGCCGCGGGAGCCGAAGCGCTCGAAGAACGCGCTCTGCGGCTTCAGGACGGCGATCCGGTCGGCCATCGCCTCGACCACCGTGCGGCTGAACCGCTCCAGGCCGGCCACGTCGTCGTTCAGGCCCCACTCGGTGAGCAGGGAGGCGTGCGGGTCGATGCCGACGCACAGCGGGCCCCGCTCGTCCATCGCGCGGCGCAGACGGGCGCCGAAGGGTTCCAGGGTCATGCGGACCTCCTCACATCGGCGCCGACCGCGTCGGCGAGGGTGGCGTACGGGCTCGTCCGCAGCCGGGCGGCGAGCCCCTTGTGGACGGCGCGGCTCCAGAAGGGGCCCTCGTAGACGAAGGCGCTGTAGCCCTGTACCAGCGTGGCACCGGCCAGGATGCGCTGCCACGCGTCCTCGGCCGTCTCGACGCCGCCGACGCCGACCAGCGTGATGCGGTCGCCCACGCGGGCGTACAGGCGGCGCAGCACCTCCAGGGAGCGCGCCTTCAGCGGCGCCCCGGACAGACCGCCGGTCTCCTTCACCAGCGAGGGCGGGGACGTCAGCCCGAGTCCCTCGCGCGCGATGGTGGTGTTCGTGGCGATGATGCCGTCCAGGCCGAGGTCGACGGCCAGGTCGGCCACCGCGTCGATGTCCTCGTCGGCCAGGTCGGGGGCGATCTTCACCAGGAGCGGCACGCGCCGGGCGGGCACCGCGCGGTCGGCGGCCTCGCGGACGGCGGTCAGCAGCGGGCGCAGCGCCTCGGTCGCCTGGAGGTCGCGCAGGCCGGGCGTGTTCGGGGACGACACGTTGACGACCAGGTAGTCGGCGTACGGCGCCAGCCGCTCGGCCGACTTCACGTAGTCGGCGGCCGCCTCGGCCTCCGGCACCGCCTTGGTCTTGCCGATGTTGACGCCCACGACGGTCCGGAAGACCGGGTCGCGGGAGGCGAGGCGGGCGGCGACGGCCAGCGAGCCCTCGTTGTTGAAACCCATGCGGTTGATCAGCGCGCGGTCCGGCACGAGGCGGAACAGACGCTTCCTGGGGTTGCCGGGCTGGGCCTCTCCGGTCACGGTGCCGATCTCGACGTGGTCGAAGCCGAGCATCGCCAGGCCGTCGATGCCGACCGCGTTCTTGTCGAAGCCGGCCGCGAGCCCGAACGGGCCGTGCATCCGCAGGCCGAACGCCTCGGTGCGCAGCTCCTTGTGGCGGGGCGCGAGGGCGGCGGCGACGAAGGTGCGCAGCACCGGGATACGGGCGGCCAGGCGGATCCAGCGGAAGGCGAGGTGGTGGGCCTGCTCCGGGTCCATCCGTCGGAAGAGCAGTCGGAAGAAAAGCTTGTACATGTCTCGGTGTCCTCATGAAGAGGGGGACACCGTTTCCGGTGTCCCCCTCGTCGGCTGCTAGTCGCGGGCCGCGGTCAGGTGCTCGGCGTGTTCCTGGAGCGAGCGGACGCCCACGTCGCCGTGGTTGAGCGCGTCGATGCCCTGGACGGCGGCGGCGAGCGCCTGGACCGTCGTCAGGCACGGGACCGACCGCGCCACGGCCGCCGTGCGGATCTCGTAGCCGTCGAGCCGGCCGCCGGTGCCGTACGGGGTGTTGACGATGAGGTCGACCTCGCCGTCGTGGATGAGCTGGACGATGGTCTTCTCGCCGTTCGGGCCGGTGCCCTCGGACTGCTTGCGCACGACGGTGGCGTTGATGCCGTTGCGCTTGAGCACCTCGGCCGTGCCGGACGTGGCGAGCAGCTCGAAGCCGTGCCCGACCAGCTCGCGCGCCGGGAAGATCATCGAGCGCTTGTCGCGGTTGGCGACCGAGATGAAGGCGCGGCCCTTGGTCGGCAGCGGCCCGTAGGCGCCCGCCTGCGACTTGGCGTACGCCGTGCCGAAGACGGAGTCGATGCCCATGACCTCGCCGGTGGAGCGCATCTCCGGGCCGAGGACGGTGTCGACGCCGCGTCCGGAGGTGTCGCGGAAGCGGCTCCAGGGCATCACGGCCTCCTTGACGGAGATCGGCGCGTCCAGCGGCAGCTCGCCGCCGTCGCCGTTCTTCGGCAGCAGGCCCTCTTCACGCAGCTCGGCGACGGTCGCGCCGAGGGAGATCCGGGCGGCGGCCTTCGCCAGCGGCACCGCGGTCGCCTTCGAGGTGAAGGGGACCGTACGGGAGGCGCGCGGGTTGGCCTCGAGGACGTACAGGATGTCGCCGGCCAGCGCGAACTGGATGTTGATCAGGCCGCGCACCCCGACGCCGCGCGCGATGGCCTCGGTGGAGGCGCGCAGGCGCTTGATGTCGAAGCCGCCCAGCGTGATCGGCGGCAGCGCGCACGCCGAGTCGCCGGAGTGGATGCCGGCCTCCTCGATGTGCTCCATGACGCCGCCGAGGTACAGCTCCTCGCCGTCGTAGAGCGCGTCCACGTCGATCTCGATCGCGTCGTCCAGGAACCGGTCGACCAGGACCGGCCGGGAGGGGCTGATCTCGGTCGACTCGGCGATGTAGGACGACAGCCGGGACTCGTCGTAGACGATCTCCATGCCGCGGCCGCCCAGCACGTACGACGGCCGGACCAGGACCGGGTAGCCGATCTCGTCGGCGATGGCCTTGGCCTCGGCGAAGGTGGTGGCGGTGCCGTGCTTGGGGGCCGGCAGGCCCGCCTCGGCGAGCACCCGGCCGAAGGCGCCGCGGTCCTCGGCGGCGTGGATGGCCTCCGGGGAGGTGCCGACGATCGGCACGCCGTTGTCCTTCAGCGCCTGCGACAGGCCCAGCGGGGTCTGGCCGCCGAGCTGCACGATCACGCCCGCGACCGGGCCGGCCTGCTGCTCGGCGTGCACGATCTCCAGCACGTCCTCCAGCGTCAGCGGCTCGAAGTAGAGGCGGTCGGAGGTGTCGTAGTCCGTGGAGACGGTCTCCGGGTTGCAGTTGACCATGACCGTCTCGTACCCGGCGTCACTCAGCGCGAAGGACGCGTGCACGCAGGAGTAGTCGAACTCGATGCCCTGCCCGATGCGGTTCGGCCCGGAGCCGAGGATGATCACGGCCGGCTTCTCGCGGGGCGCGACCTCGGTCTCCTCGTCGTAGGAGGAGTAGAAGTACGGCGTCTTCGCGGCGAACTCGGCGGCGCAGGTGTCGACCGTCTTGTACACCGGGCGGATGCCCAGCGCGTGCCGCACCTCGCGGACGACGTCCTCGCGCAGGCCGCGGATCTCGCCGATCTGCTGGTCGGAGAAGCCGTGCCGCTTGGCCTCGGCGAGCAGGTCGGGGGTGAGCTCCGGGGCCTCGGCCAGCTCGTCGGCGATCTCCTTGATGAGGAACAGCTGGTCCACGAACCAGGGGTCGATCTTCGTGTACTCGAAGACCTCCTCGGGGGTGGCGCCCGCGCGGATCGCCTGCATGACGGTGTTGATCCGGCCGTCGGTGGGCCGTACCGCCGCGCGCAGCAGCTCGTCCTTGTCTCCGGCGGAGCCGGGCTCGCCGACGAACGTGAACTGGCTGCCCTTCTTCTCCAGCGAGCGCAGCGCCTTCTGGAACGCCTCGGTGAAGTTGCGGCCGATGGCCATGGCCTCGCCGACCGACTTCATGGTGGTGGTCAGCGTGGAGTCGGCGCTCGGGAACTTCTCGAAGGCGAACCGCGGTGCCTTGACGACGACGTAGTCGAGGGTCGGCTCGAAGGAGGCCGGGGTCTCCCGCGTGATGTCGTTCGGGATCTCGTCGAGGGTGTAGCCGACGGCGAGCTTGGCGGCGATCTTGGCGATCGGGAAGCCGGTGGCCTTGGAGGCGAGGGCCGAGGATCGCGACACGCGCGGGTTCATCTCGATGACGATGACCCGGCCGTCCTCGGGGTTCACCGCGAACTGGATGTTGCAGCCGCCGGTGTCGACGCCGACCTCGCGGATGACGGCGATGCCGATGTCGCGCAGGATCTGGTACTCGCGGTCGGTCAGCGTCATCGCCGGGGCGACGGTGATCGAGTCGCCGGTGTGCACGCCCATCGGGTCGAAGTTCTCGATGGAGCAGACGACCACGACGTTGTCGTGCTTGTCGCGCATCAGCTCCAGCTCGTACTCCTTCCAGCCGAGGATGGACTCCTCCAGGAGCACCTCGGTGGTCGGCGAGAGGGTGAGGCCCTGCCCGGCGATGCGGCGCAGCTCCTCCTCGTCGTGGGCGAAGCCGGATCCGGCGCCGCCCATGGTGAAGGAGGGGCGGACGACGACCGGGTAGCCGCCGAGCTGCTCCACGCCGGCGAGGACCTCGTCCATGGTGTGGCAGATCACCGACCGGGCGGACTCGCCGTGCCCGATCTTCTTGCGGACCTCCTCCACGACCTCCTTGAACTGGTCGCGGTCCTCGCCCTTGTGGATCGCCGCGACGTTGGCGCCGATCAGCTCGACGCCGTACTTGTCCAGGACGCCGTTCTCGTGCAGGGAGATCGCGGTGTTCAGGGCCGTCTGGCCGCCCAGGGTGGGCAGCAGCGCGTCGGGCCGCTCCTTGGCGATGATCTTCTCGACGAACTCCGGGGTGATCGGCTCGACGTAGGTGGCGTCGGCGATCTCCGGGTCGGTCATGATCGTCGCCGGGTTGGAGTTGACGAGGATGACGCGCAGGCCCTCGGCCTTGAGCACGCGGCACGCCTGGGTGCCGGAGTAGTCGAACTCGGCGGCCTGGCCGATGACGATCGGGCCGGAGCCGATGACCAGGACGGACTGGATATCGGTGCGCTTAGGCACGCTGGCCCTCCATCAGGGATACGAAGCGGTCGAACAGGTAGGCGGCGTCGTGCGGGCCGGCCGCCGCTTCGGGGTGGTACTGGACGCTGAAGGCCGGGCGGTCGAGGAGCCGCAGGCCCTCGACCACGTTGTCGTTGAGGCAGACGTGGGAGACCTCGGCGCGGCCGTAGGGGGTGTCGGAGACCTGGTCGAGCGGGGCGTCGACGGCGAAGCCGTGGTTGTGCGCGGTGACCTCGACCTTGCCGGTGGTGCGGTCCTGCACCGGCTGGTTGATGCCGCGGTGGCCGTACTTGAGCTTGTAGGTGCCGAAGCCGAGGGCGCGGCCCAGGATCTGGTTGCCGAAGCAGATGCCGAACAGCGGCGTGCCGCGCTCCAGGACCGCCCGCATGACGGAGACCGGGTGGTCGGCGGTGGCGGGGTCGCCGGGGCCGTTGGAGAAGAACACGCCGTCGGGGTTCACGGCGTAGACGTCCTCGACGGTCGCGGTCGCCGGGAGCACGTGCACCTCGATGCCGCGCTCGGCCATGCGGTGCGGGGTCATGCCCTTGATGCCGAGGTCGACGGCGGCGACGGTGAACCTCTTCTCCCCGATCGCCGGGACGACGTACGCCTCCTTGGTGGCGACCTCGGCGGACAGGTCCGCGCCCTGCATCTCGGGGACCTGGCGGACCTCGGCGAGCATGGTGCCCTCGTCGGGCAGCGCCTGGCCGGAGAAGATGCCGACGCGCATGGCGCCGCGCTCGCGCAGGTGGCGGGTGAGCGCGCGGGTGTCGATGCCGCTGATGCCGACGACGCCCTGGTGGCGCAGTTCCTCGTCGAGGGAGCGGCGGGAGCGCCAGTTGGACGGCACGCGGGCGGGGTCGCGCACGACGTATCCGGCGACCCAGATGCGCTTCGACTCGGGGTCCTCGTCGTTGACGCCGGTGTTGCCGACGTGCGGGGCGGTCATCACGACGACCTGGCGGTGGTACGACGGGTCGGTGAGGGTCTCCTGGTAGCCGGTCATGCCGGTGGAGAACACGGCTTCGCCGAAGGTCACCCCCACGGCCCCGTAGGCACGGCCGCGGAACATCCGGCCGTCCTCCAGGACGAGTACGGCGGGAACCCTGGCAGCTCCCCTGGTGGAGGTTGTCATCGTGCGCCTTCCGTCTTGTTGATCATCTCGTTCAGGGTGTCGACCCACTCGGTGTGCTCGGCCGCCCGGTCGGAGCGGAACCCGGAGTCGATCAGCCGCTCGCCGTGCGCCCAGGTCACCACGAGCAGGCCGCCCTCGGTCAGGACCTTGCCGGCGATGCCCTTGTCGAGCCGGGCCCCGCGCAGCTGCGCGGCCGGGACGAAGAAGTCGCTCGCGCCGGGGCGTACGACGTCCAGTCCCGCGTCCGTCAGCGTGAGCTCGGCCAGGCTGCGGGTGCCGAGGCCGTGCGCCACGATCCGGTCGAGCCACTGCCCGGCGGTGGTGGAGCCGTGGTAGCGGCCCGTCATGGTCAGTTTCGGCTCGCCGGGCTCGTCGGGCGCGCTGGGCAGCTCGGGCAGGTCGCCCTGGAGCGTGCCGCGCCACTTCCAGCCCTCGCGCATCAGCCAGTAGACGAGCGCGACGAACAGGGCGAGGCCGACGAGCCAGCCGATACGGGCGGCCCAGTCGGTGACCTCGGCCGACTTCTTCTCGGCCGCGAGCAGGATTACAGGTGTCACGTGAGCTTCCCGTCGACGAGGGTGGCCTTGCCCCTCAGCCACGTGTGCGTCACACGGCCCGGCAGCTCACGCCCCTCGTACGGGGTGTTGCGGCTGCGCGAGGCGAAGCCCGTGGGGTCCACCGCCCCACGGTATGCCGTGTCGACGAGGGTGAGGTTGGCGGGCTCACCAGCCGAGACGGGACGCCCGTGACCGGCGGCCCGCCCGATCCTGGCGGGCGCGAAGGACATGCGGTCGGCGACCTGCGCCCAGTCCAGCAGGCCGGTCTCCACCATGGTCTCCTGGACCACCGACAGCGCGGTCTCCAGCCCGACCATGCCCATGGCGGCCGCGGCCCACTCGCAGTCCTTGTCCTCGTGCGGGTGCGGGGCGTGGTCGGTGGCGACGATGTCGATCGTGCCGTCGGCGAGCGCCTCGCGCAGCGCGTGCACGTCGCGCTCGGTGCGCAGCGGCGGGTTGACCTTGTAGACCGGGTTGTAGGTGCGCACCAGCTCGTCGGTGAGCAGCAGGTGGTGCGGGGTGACCTCGGCGGTGACGTCGATGCCGCGGGACTTGGCCCAGCGGACGATCTCGACGCTGCCCGCGGTCGACAGGTGGCAGATGTGGACGCGGGAGCCGACGTGCTCGGCGAGCAGCACGTCCCGCGCGATGATCGACTCCTCGGCGACGGCGGGCCAGCCGCCGAGGCCCAGTTCGGCGGAGACGACGCCCTCGTTCATCTGCGCGCCCTCGGTCAGCCGCGGCTCCTGCGCGTGCTGGGCGACGACGCCGCCGAAGGCCTTCACGTACTCCAGCGCCCGGCGCATGATCACCGCGTCGTCGACGCACTTGCCGTCGTCGGAGAAGACGGTGACGCCGGCGGCCGACTCGTGCATGGCGCCCAGCTCGGCGAGCTTCTTGCCCTCCAGGCCGACGGTGACCGCGCCGATGGGCTGCACGTCGCAGTAGCCGTGCTCCCGCCCGAGCCGGTAGACCTGCTCGACGACGCCGGCGGTGTCGGCGACCGGGAAGGTGTTGGCCATGGCGAACACGGCGGTGTAGCCGCCGCTCGCGGCGGCGCGCGTGCCGGTCAGCACGGTCTCGGAGTCCTCGCGGCCGGGCTCGCGCAGATGCGTGTGCAGGTCGACCAGGCCCGGCAGCAGCACCTTGCCGGCCGCCTCGACGACCTCCGCGCCGTCCGCGCTCAGTCCCACGCCCACCTCGGCGATCGTCTCGCCGTCGATCAGCACGTCCTGCGGCTCGCCGCCGAGCACCTTCGCACCACGGATAAGGATCTTGCTCATGGGTCTTACTTCTCCTCGGTACGGGTGTGGGTGACGGCGGGCTCGTTGCCTCCGAGCAGCAGGTACAGGACGGCCATCCGGATGGACACTCCGTTCGCGACCTGCTCGACGGCGGTGCAGCGGCCGGAGTCGGCGACCTCGGCGGTGATCTCCATGCCGCGGACCATCGGCCCGGGGTGCATCACGATCGCGTGCTCGGGCATCCGCGCCATGCGGTCGCCGTCGAGGCCGTAGCGCCGGGAGTACTCGCGCTCGGTCGGGAAGAAGGCGGCGTTCATGCGCTCGCGCTGGACGCGCAGCATCATCACCGCGTCGGACTTGGGAAGCGTGGAGTCGAGGTCGTACGACACCTCGCACGGCCAGTGCTCGACGCCGACCGGCACCAGGGTGGGCGGGGCGACCAGGGTGACCTCGGCGCCGAGGGTGTGCAGCAGGTCCACGTTGGAGCGGGCGACCCGGCTGTGCAGGACGTCGCCGACGATGGTGATCCGCTTGCCGGACAGGTCCTGGCCGAGTCCGGCGTCCCGGCCGACCAGGCGGCGGCGCATGGTGAACGCGTCGAGCAGCGCCTGGGTGGGGTGCTGGTGGGTGCCGTCGCCGGCGTTGATGACGGCGGCGTCGATCCAGCCGGAGTTGGCGAGGCGGTAGGGCGCTCCGGAGGCGCCGTGCCGGATGACCACGGCGTCGACGCCCATGGCCTCCAGGGTCTGGGCGGTGTCCTTCAGGGACTCGCCCTTGGACACGCTGGAGCCCTTGGCGGAGAAGTTGATGACGTCCGCGGACAGGCGCTTCTCCGCGGCTTCGAAGGAGATCCGGGTCCGGGTGGAGTCCTCGAAGAAGAGGTTGACGACCGTGCGGCCGCGCAGGGTCGGCAGTTTCTTGATCGGCCGGTCGGCGACCCGGGCCATCTCCTCGGCGGTGTCGAGGATCAGGACGGCGTCGTCGCGGGTGAGGTCGGCGGCCGAGATGAGATGACGCTGCATCTGTCAGGCTCCGTAAGGCAGTTCAGGAGATTTCGGGCAGGCGGGGGCGCGACTGCGCGCGTGTACGGCGGTGACGTACGCGCGTGCGCTACTGCTGCGCGCCCGGAGCGGTCCGCTTGGCGCCGAGCAGCACGGTGTCGCGACCGTCCTCCTCGGCGAGCTGGACCTTGACCGTCTCCCGCAACGACGTGGGGAGGTTCTTGCCGACGTAGTCGGCGCGGATGGGCAGTTCGCGGTGGCCGCGGTCGACGAGGACCGCGAGCTGCACCGCGCGCGGGCGCCCGATGTCGTTCAGGGCGTCGAGGGCGGCGCGGATGGTGCGGCCGGAGAAGAGCACGTCGTCGACGAGGACGACCAGCCTGCCGTCGAGGCCGTCACCGGGGATCTCGGTGCGGGCCAGCGCACGCGGCGGGTGCATGCGCAGGTCGTCGCGGTACATGGTGATGTCCAGCGACCCGACCGGGATCTTGCGGTCGGTGATCTCCTCGAGCTTCGCGGCGAGCCGCCGGGCGAGGAAGACGCCTCGGGTCGGGATGCCGAGGAGCACCACGTCGTCGGCGCCCTTGGCGCGCTCGACGATCTCGTGGGCGATGCGGGTCAGGACCCGCGCGATGTCGGGAGCCTCGAGAACGGGCCGCGCATCGGATGCCTGGGTGTCCATGGGAAACGGACCTCCTTCTCCGCCTCACGGGACGGATCTTAAAGGACGTCGGATTTGCGCCATCCACGGTAGCAGGCGGAGGTGACATCCCTGATCACCCCCCTGGCGTATTCAGCCACCGCCGCCACGGAAGGGTCGGGGTGGACCATTCGGCTTGACGCGCGAGAGTCACGCTGCGTAACCTCACAGTGAGTTACCAGACGCGCGGCGCGGACCCACCGCAGCCGCGTCGACACAGTGTCCGGGGAGCCATATGTCCAGCGAATACGCCAAACAGCTCGGGGCCAAGCTCCGGGCCATCCGCACCCAGCAGGGCCTTTCCCTCCACGGTGTCGAGGAGAAGAGCCAGGGCCGCTGGAAGGCGGTCGTGGTCGGTTCGTACGAGCGCGGCGACCGCGCCGTCACCGTGCAGCGCCTCGCCGAGCTGGCGGATTTCTATGGCGTTCCCGTGCAGGAGCTGCTGCCGGGCACCACTCCGGGCGGGGCCGCCGAGCCGCCGCCGAAGCTGGTCCTGGACCTGGAGCGGCTGGCCACCGTGCCGGCCGAGAAGGCGGGCCCCCTGCAGCGGTACGCGGCGACGATCCAGTCGCAGCGCGGTGACTACAACGGCAAGGTGCTGTCGATCCGCCAGGACGACCTGCGCACACTCGCCGTCATCTACGACCAGTCCCCGTCGGTCCTGACCGAGCAGCTGATCAGCTGGGGCGTGCTGGACGCGGACGCGCGGCGGGCCGTCGCGGCCCACGAGGAGAGCTGAGTCCCGGGCGCCTCAGCAGAAACGTGCCGCCGGGGTGGCCGGAACTTCACGGTTCCGGCTGCCCCGGCGGTTTTCTGTGGCTTTCGACACCCGCGCGGGAAACGGCCGTCGACACCTGCGCGGGAAACGCCGGAGGGCCCCCCCCGGGCCTGGCCCCGGGCCCCCCCCGGCGGGGGTCGCGGGGGGCCCGCACCCCC
>NZ_JBFADM010000022.1:0-105795 GCF_040641355.1 Streptomyces sp. NPDC020996 | reverse complement strand
CACCCGCCCCCACCTCGCCGACGACATCGTCAAGCAGGCCCGGAACGGCGTGATCTCGACACCCGGGGTCACCCCTCCCGCCGTCACGCGGTGTGGGTCAGTCGCAGTCGCGCACCTTGATGCTGCGGATGCCGCGGCCGTGCGTGGCCGCGTACAGGGTGCTGCCGTCGGGGCTCAGCTTCAGCTGGAGCACGGCGACCGCGGGGAGGCTGCCGACGCGCTGCCACTTGGTGCGGCCCGGGGCACGGTAGACGACGCCCAGGTCGGTGGCGACGGCGAGGCCGCCGTTCGGCGTGACGACCGCCGAGTCGGTCGGCACGTCGGGCAGGTTCGCCGAGATGTCCTTCCAGGTGTTGCCGCCGTCGGTGGACTCGAAGACGTGGCCGACGCCCGCGCCGGGGCCCTCGGTCCAGTGCCGGGAGAAGCCGTTGACGGCGAGGAAGACGTGGTCGGCGTTCTTCGGATCGATGGCGAAGCCGCTGAGGTAGCGGTTGGGCACCGTCCCGTCCACGGGCAGGGCGATGTCGTGCCAGCCGGTGCCGTCCGCGTTGCCGACGGAGATGCCGCGGGCGAAGCCCTGGTTGTTGCAGGGGCCGCACCAGGCCGCGTAGACCTTGCCGCCGGAGGCCGCGACGGCGGTCGCGGTCCGGCCGGCGCCGAGGTCGTACACGCTCTTCCATTCGTCGCCGCTGCGGATGGCGTAGCCATGGGTCTGCACCCAGACGTGGCGGCCGCCGGCGATCCACGTCGAGCTGCTCTTCAGGTCGGCCGCGAGCGGGGCTATGAAGCGGGCCTCGCCGGTGGCGTTGTCGGCCGGAGCGACGCCGTACGAGGTGGCCTTCGCGGGGTCGGTGATCCAACTGCCGTCGTTGACGGCGCAGTTCTGGGTCACCTGGACGGAGAGGTAGACGTACTCCTCGGCGATGTTGCAGCCGTTGGCCGGGTCGGTGAGGGTGTCGCCGCCGTCGCCGCCGAAGTCGGAGCCCATGACCCTGTCGTTGCTGCGCAGGATGGACTGGCCGTTGTCCTGCAGGCCGCCGGTGACGGAGACGCCGCCGTGGTCGAGGTCCCTGCCGATGCCGACCGAGTAGTACTGGAGCGTGTCGATGGTGCCGTCGTTGAGGGAGGTCCAGTCGGTGGCGTGGCCGGAGGCGTCCTGGGAGCCGTGGACCGGGCGCTTGTAGACGCCGCCGTCGTTGCCGACGTACACGAAGCTCTTGCCGTGGTAGCGGCCGATCGCGACGCCGTGCTGGTCGGAGTGGGTGGTCTGGTTGCAGTCGCCGCTCTGCTTCGCCGGGTCGATGGACCAGCAGGAGAAGGTGAAGTTCCAGTACGGGCCCACGGTCGACCAGTTGCTGCCGCCGTCCTCGGTCTCGTAGACCTCCTCGAGCCCGGCGTACACGTGCCGCGGGTCGCTCGGGTCGACGGTGAGGAACTGGTTGTACCAGGCCTGTACGCCCGGCATGTAACCGGCGCTGGTCAGCGCGGAGCCGGAGGCCGCCAGCCCCTGGTAGTCGGCGATCTTCGTCCAGGGCCCGGTGGGAGAGCCGGACTTGGAGACGAAGATGCCCTCGAGACCGCTGTCGGGATTGGTGTTCAGCTGCTCCGGCGACTGGTCGATGGCGTAGTAGCGCGAGCCGTCGGCGGAACGGGCGAAGGTGACGTTGCCCACCTGGTCCGGGTCGGCGGGCAGGTCGCCCAGGCCGCCGGTGATCCGGGTCCAGGCGCCGTCGGCGCCCTTGGTGTAGAAGCCGTTGTAGTCGTCACCGCTGCGCCAGCCGACCGCCAGGACCACCTTGGACGGGTCCTTCGGGTCGATCGCGATGTCGTTCGTGATGTTCTTGTACGGGGCTTGCGGGTCGTCGCCCTTCGAACCGCCCGGCAGATAGTCGGGGTTGGGCGCGTACTCCAGCTTCCAGGCGCCCTTCAGCGTCTTCGTGGAGTGGCTCCACACGCCCTCGCTGGTCGCCGCCCACACCTTGCCGCCGCCGAAGCGCAACTGGTGGACCGTGGTGGACTCCAGCTCGTCGCCGCCGACCCGGCCGCGGGAGGAGAAGGTGCCGTGATGCGGGTGGGACAGGACGTAGACGCCGCTGCCGAGGTAGGCGTCGGCGTTGGTGGTCGCCTCACCGGTGCCCAGCCACAGCCGCCCGGCGCCGTCCAGCGCGAGCGCGCCCGTGGACTGCGAAGGCAGCCTGTCGCTGATGGGCTTCCAGTGTCCGCCGCCCCGCTTGGACCGCCATACGCCGCCGCCCGCGCTGCCCGCGTAGACGTAGCCGTCGTCGTCGGCGGCCATGGCGGCCATGCGGCCGGTGACGTTGCCCGAACCGCCGCTGGAGTTGGAGTCGATGTCCCGGTAGCGGGGATCGTCGGAGTCGTACGGCAGGTCGGTGACGTCGTGCCAACTGCCGCCCGTGCGGGGCAGCTTCATGAGGCCGGCCCAGGCCGCGCCGTAAGCGCCGGGGGCGACGACGCCGGGCGAGGTGCGGGCCTCGGCGTACTGCTGCGCGCCCTCGGCTATCTCGTCCGCCTCATTGCCGTCGTCCTCGGCCTTCAGACCGGGGCTCACGGCGCCCACGGACTGCTCGCGTTCGGCGGCCAGTTGCGCGAGGGTGCGCGCTCCGAAGGGCTTGTGGCCCTTTCCGGAGGCCGCGCCTGCGGGTGTCGCGACGAGTGCGGCGGATGCGGTGATGGCGCAGATCGTGAACCATCGTCTCTTGCGGGTTGGTGCTGACACCAGATCCTCCCAGAACGGGTGGTCGTACAGCTGTTGCAGAGAACCCGACCACCGGCGACGGGAGCCGTCCGGCACTTGGACAAGTCTTTGATCAGCAGAACCTGTCACCAACGCCAGCACGCCGAGCCGGCCGACAGGCGCCCGGATGCGTGAACACCCCGCCCGACAGCGACGTATACGACGAGGTGACCGCCGTGACCGCCGTGGTCGTCAGCACGACCCGCGGTTACGGGCAGCGGCCGGAGAGGGGATGATGGGCGACCGTGCCGGGTGATCACAGGGCAGGAGGCGACAGTCGCGACGCGGGCGCGCGTCCGGGCTGGGGCGGGGCCTGTGCCCGGGCAGGGCTGTTCGCCCTCGTCGGCAGCGTGCTGGCCGCGCTCGGCCATCACACGGTCGCCGAAGAAGCCGTTCCCTGGCGGCTGGTTGTTCCCTGGCGCCTGGTGGCCACGTTCGCGCTCGTCCAGTTCGTCCTCCTGTGGCCGTTCGCCCGCCGTCGGCCGTCCCTGCCCGTGGTGATCGCGTGCACGCTCGCCGCCCAGGCCGTACTGCACCGGGAGTTGACCCGGGCCGACGGCACGCGCCACCCGCACGGCCATCACGCGGCGAACACCATGGACGGCCATGTCGCGATGGTCCATGGGGACGGATCCCTCGCGATGGTCCACGGGGACGGTCACGCCTGGCATCACGCGTCGGCGGTCATGACGACCGCCCACGTGGCCGCCGCACTGGTGGTCGCCGTGCTGATGCAGCGCGCGGACACGGCCGTGGCGGCGGGACTGACCACGGCCCGCGCGATGCGCCGTGTCGCTGCTGCCGTCGTGGCCCGGATGGTGCCGGCCCCGCCCACCGCCACCGTCCCGGCCCCGCTCGCCGTACGGCCGGCCGGCTGCTTCGCGCCCCCGAGGGCGCCGGGGACACGAACCCTGGAACACGCGCTGGTGCGCAGGGGACCACCGGGACGCGACCGCGTCCCGAACCGTCCCTTCATCCGGGCCAGGGCTTCGGCCTGCCCGGCTTCACCAGCGAGGAATCCCCATGCCCATGCCCATGCACCGCCCTGCCCGTACGTCCCGCCGTCTCGCGCTCGTCGGCGCCGCCGCGCTCACGGCGACCCTCTCCCTGGCCGGACCGGCCTTCGCCCACGCGGAGGTCGAGGCCGACAAGGCGCAGGCCCTGGCCGAGAACGTCACCCTCACCTTCGTCTCCGAGGCCGAGTCCGACGACGCGGGCTTCCGCAACGTGCGCGTCGTGCTGCCCGACGGCATCGCACCCGCCGATGTCACGCTCGACGAGGCGCCGAAGGGCTGGAAGCTCACGGTGACCGACGACGGCTACAGCGTCGGCGGGACCGCCCTGAAGCCGGGCGTCGACGCCGAGTACAAGATCAAGGTGAAGCAGCTGCCGGAGGCCGAGCAGCTGGTGTTCAAGACCATCGAGACCTACAGCGACGGCGAGATCTCCCGCTGGATCGAGCTGCCCAGTGGCGGAGCGGAGCCCGAACAGCCCGCGCCGGTGCTGAAGTTGAAGGCCGCCGCCCCGGGAGCCACGCCCATCGGCCACAGCCCGACCGCGACCCCCAGCCCGACCGCGCCGGCCACCGAATCACCCGCGGCCGTCTCGCCCGATACGGCCGTCTCGCCCGCGACCGCCTACGCCACGGCCGCGTCCGACGCGGCCACGTCCGACGAGGACGGAGGCGGCTCGACAGGGGTGATCGTCGGCGGAGTGGTCGCGGCGGTCGTCGTCCTCGGCGGCGGCGCGTGGTGGCTGGCCAGGCGCCGCCGTGCCTCGGCCGGGAACTGACGGACGCCGCGGGAGTCCACGGGGCGCGCGAGTGCCGCCCCGTGGCTCACCGGAACGGGCGAACCGGCGAGCGCGAGCCGGAGGTGACGACGGCTGCGCGCCGCATGGGCGCGCAGGGCATACTCCGGCCGATGGGACCTTGCGACTGCTGCTGGGGCACGTCGCCTCTCCCTCTCCGGTGCGGTGCGCCCTGCCGCCGGCCGCGGCCGACGCACCCGTCACGAGCGGTACGGCGGTCACCGGCGGCCTGTTCGTCGTCTCGGCCGCCGTAGCCGTCCCCGGACAACTCCGGCTCACGGGCCGGGCGAAACTGCGCTGGACACCGGTACGGGCGCTGGTCCGCGGCCCGGCCGCGACGGGCATGGCCTTCCTGCCCCTCACACTGACTCCGCCCGGCGCCCGTGCGGCCGTCCCCGCCTCCCTCGTCGCGGCGGTCGTGCTGCTCGCGGCGGGCAGCGCGGTGGTCTACCCGTTCGAGATGGACATCGTGGTCGACCGCCCCACGGGCGAAGTGACCGCCGCCACTCGCGAGTTCACGAACCGGCCGCAGGACCGGCGGCTGGACCTGGCCCGGCGCACCCGGCAGGCGTACGAACTGCTCTGCTCGCATCCGCCGGGCAAGGACCGCGAGGAATTCGACTGGACCGGACCGTCCAGCACGCCCGGGTCATCGCGCAGAGCACCCGTTCCTACGCCTTCGACAGCAAGACCAAAGTGCCCGGCAGGATCTGTACCGCGACGAGCAGATGGCCGCCAACCTCACCTGGTGGTACGAGCACAGGGGCAGCAGGACCGTGCTCGCCGCGCACGACGGCGCTGTGGCTCTGGTCAGCAACAGCCCCGCCTGTCCCCGGCCGCAGGGCGCCTTCCTGCGCGACCGGCTCGGCGCCGGGTACCTCAGCGTGCGCACCGGCTTCGGCGAGGGATCCTTCGTCGCGTACGACCGCCTCAGCCCCCTTCAGCCCCGGCCTCCACGCATGTTCACCGTCGGGCTGCCCGCCCGGGGCACCCGTTCACCGTCGGGCTGCCCGCCCGGGGCACCAACGAGTACATCCTGGATCTCGTGCCCCACCCGGACCACCTGCTGGACCTGCGCACCGTCCGGCAACCCGCCCGGGAGTGGCTGACCGAGGCGCGCCCGACCAGGGAGATCGGCACCGAGTGGCCCGGAGCTCCGGCCGTCACCTGGCTGCTCAGGAGCTCGGACCTGCTGATCCACTTCCACTACATGACGCCGCGCGGCTCCTGCCCCAGTAGGGTGCGCGGGCGCTGATTCCCGCCCGACTCCCGCCTGCGGTGATGGCCACCCGCCGTGCGGGGTCGGGAAAGCGCATCATCACCTCGGCCCCGTGGTACCAGCGGTATCACGGGCACCAGCGGTATCACGGTCGTCCCGGGAGCCGGCTTTCCGGGACGACCGGCGTCGTCAGCGCGTCGAGGCGGCGGCGGACATGGTGGGCCGCGGTGTCGCGTCGTTGGGCGTCGTAGAGGTCGAGAGCCCGCTGCCAGGCCTCACGGGCGAGCGCGGGCCGGCTCATCGCCTGATGGGTCTCGGCCATGTTGGCGAGGGTGTCGGCCTCGCTCGCGGAGTCCGAGTGTTCACGGAAGAGGACCAGGGCCTGCTGGTAGTAGTCCAGGGCCTGAGCGTGCCGGCCGGTGTGGTGAGCGATGTAGCCGAGGCTGTCCAGGGTCGATGCCGCGTCGGCGGGGCGCCCGTGTCTGCGGTACAGGCGCAGCGCCTGCTCGCAGTAGGTGCGCGCCTGCGGATGGCGGCCGAGCTTGGCATGCATCCAGCCGACCGCGTTGAGCTGGTTGGCCTGCCAGATGAGGTTGTCCAGCCGCTGGTACAGGGACAGGGCGCGCAGGGCGTGTTCGAGGGCGCGCTCGTCGTCGCCGTACTGCTCCCAGACCCGGCCGAGGGTGCGGCAGATGTGTGCCTGGCCGGCGGTGTCGTCCGCGCGTTCGGCGAGCGTGAGGGCGAGACCGAGATGCTCCAGGGCCTCGCGGTGCTCGCCGGCGAGGGCGCGGGCATGGCCGAGACGCCAGTGTGCCAGAGCCCTGGGGACAGGGGCGTTGCCGTGCTGTTCTGCCGCTGTGAGGGCGGTGCGCCAGACAGTGCGGTATTCCGGCAGGTGGTAGCCGCCCTGGTGGTAGGAGATGAGCGTCCAGGCCAGTTGCCAGACCTGGGGGTGACGGCCGGTGGCCAGGGCGAGGGACTGGACGGCGAGCAGGCATTCGTGTTCGGCGTCGAACCACCGGAGCGCGTCCGCCGCGTCCGCCGGACGCACCGGAGCGCACCCGGGCGCCGGCGGTTCCAGCTGGGGCTCGAAGGGTGTGTGGGGGCCGTCGAGGAGCCGGTTGGCCGCGAACGCGGTGTGCAGATGGAAGTCGATGAGCCGCGACAGGGCCGTCTCGATGTCCCGGTCGGGCCGGCTGCGGGCGAGTTCGGCGGCGTAGAGGCGGACCAGGTCGTGCATGCGGTAGCGGCCCGGGGTGTCCTGCCGTACCAGGTGGGCGGCCACCAGTTCGGCCAGGAGTGCCCGGGCGCGGGCGGGTGCGAGGGCTGCGAGGCTTGCCGCCGCCGGCAGGCTGATGTCCGGGCCCGGGGCCAGGCCCAGAAGGACGAACAGATTCCCGGCCGACGGGGTGAGCGCACGGTGCGAGGCGGCGAAGACCGCGCGGAGGTTCGCGGTGAGGTCGCCGATGTCCAGCGCGTCGAGGCGCTCGGTGGCCCGGCTCAGTTCCTCGGCCAGCACGGCGAGTGTCGACTCGGGGTGGGCCGCGGCGCGGGCGGCCACGATCCCGAGGGCCAGCGGCAGCCCCGCGCAGTGTTCCACCAGCGCGTCCACGGCCTCGGGTTCGGCGGCGACCCGGGGTGCGCCGAGCTGGCCGGCCAGCAGGTGCCGCGCATCGTCGGGTCCGAAGACGTCGAGTGACAAGGGTCGGGCGCCGTGCGTGGCCACCAGCGCGGTCAGGCGGCTGCGACTGGTGACCAGCACGGTGCACGAGGGGCTGCCCGGGAGCAGCGGGCGGACCTGGTCGGCGTCGCGGGCGTTGTCCAGCACGATCAGCATGCGCCGGCCGGCGACCAGGCTCCGGTAGAGCGCGGTCTGCGCGTCCAGGTCTTCCGGTATGCGCTCCGGGGCGGCGCCCAGCGCGTCGAGGAACCCCCGTACGACGGTGGGCAGGGGCATCGGCTGCTCGGCCGCGTCGAAGCCGCGCAAGTTGGTGTAGAGCTGCCCGTCGGGGAATCGCTTCTGGTGCCGGTGGGCCCAGCGCAGGGCCAGCCAGGTCTTGCCGACGCCGCCCGCGCCGCCGATCGCGGAAATCACCACGGTGCCGCCCCGGTCTGCACTCGCGTCCAATGCCGCGTCCAGGTATTCGAGTTCGCGGGTACGGCCGATGAACGTCGGTGGAGGGGCGGGTAGTTGCCGCGGTTCCGTGGCGGGTGCCGGCCCGGATCCGACTGTGGTGCGGGGAGCGGGGGCTGGTGCCAGTGCCGGGTCGGCGGTGAGGATCTGCTGGTGGAGGTGTTGCAGGGCCGGGGCGGGGTCGGTGCCCAGTCCCTCAGCCAGGCGGCGTCGGGTGTCCTGGTAGCGGGTCAGGGCGTCGGCGGTGCGCCCGCAGCG
Organism: Streptomyces sp. NPDC020996; assembly: GCF_040641355.1. NCBI lineage: Bacteria > Bacillati > Actinomycetota > Actinomycetes > Kitasatosporales > Streptomycetaceae > Streptomyces > Streptomyces sp. NPDC020996. Next base: position 97,620 of record NZ_JBFADM010000022.1, on the reverse strand, counting down.
GTAGAGGGCGAGCATGAGCTGGCCCGCCAGCCGTTCGTCCAGGGGGTGCTCATCGGCGAGCACCGTGAGTTCGGGCAGCAGTTCACTATGCCGGCCGGTGCGTAATCGGAGGTCGGCGTAGTCCACTTCCGCCGCGAGCCGCTCCCGCTCGAGGGCCTGGCGCACCTCATGGAACCACGGGACGTCCACGGCGGCGAAGGGTTCACCCCTCCACAGTCCCAGCGCCTGTCGCATCAGCGGTGCCGCCTGTGTGTCGTCGGCAGCCCGGGCGCGGGCGACCAGGTCCCGGAACAGGTGGAGATCCACCGACAGCGGCTTCGTCTCCAGCACATAGCCCCCGGGCCGCCGCGAGATGGCCACCTCCGGGCCCTTCGCCAGCGCCTGACGCAATCGGGACAGATACCCGTACAGCGTTCCCTTGACCCGCTGCGGCGGCCGGTCACCCCACACCCGGTGAACCAGCGCGTCCGCCGCGACCTCCCGGTTGACCTCGAGGAGCAGCACTGCCAGCACACACCGCTGCCGCAGGTGCCCCACGTCCACCGCATGGCCCTCCCGGCGTGCCTCGATCGTTCCGAGCAGACCGAACTCCAGCACCATCCACGCCTCCCCTCACCGGTTGACGTTAGTCACCCGGCAACCGCTCTCACCAGGCGATTGCAGGTCAGCCCAAGGTTCGTCCCAAGCCAGACACGCAAGGTGGGATCCACGACAGGGCAGCAAGGCCGATGTGTGGTTCGGCTTCGCCGGTGCCCGCGGCCACCCGCGGGGGACAGGGGAGCGTGATGCGACGTATCGGCCTGGCGGTGGGAGCTGCCGTGGTCCTCGTGTGCTGCGTCGGGGGTGCGGCACACACTCGGGGGAGGGGAGCGCGGAGCCGGGGACGGACAGCACACGACCGTCTCTGGCTCCGCTGCCCCGGACGGAACCGGGTACAGGCTTCTTCCGCTGGACGCCTACGCGCCCTCCCCTGAGGAGCAGGCCCGGTCCGATCGTGCTCAGGAGGCGGGGGAACGCGCCTGCCTGGCGGCCCGCTACGGACTGCGCTGGGAAGGACCGGGTGAGACCGCTCTGCAGACCGGCCGGCGGATGGTCCTGTGGCGGCAGGCCGCACGGTTCGGGGTGGTGGACGCGCGGCAGGCGGCGCGAGACCGCTACCACGCGCCTGCCCGGAGCACGTACAACCCTCGGGTGGGCAAGCTGCTGGACCAGCACGCCGCCCTCCCTCCCGACGTGGAGAAGGTGCTCTACGGCGAGGCCGCGGAGTTCGGGGACAAGCCCGTTCCCCGGGACGGATGCCGGGCGGAGGCGGCCGAGCGCTCGTGCGCGGCGCCCCCGACGCCGATCGCAGCCTTCCCCATCGCCTGGCGGAACAGGCCGCCGCCGCGACCGCGGAGGATCCCCGGCTCTCGGCTCTCCTCAGCGCATGGTGCACCCGCATGACCCGCTCCGGCCACGACTACGTCTCGCCCTACGCCGCCGGGCACGACTCCCGCTGGAAACGGGACCAGGCCCCCACCGAGCGGAGGCTCACGGTGGCCGTGGCCGACGTCCGTTGCCAGAAGCGGGTCAGGTACCTGCCGACGCTCGACCAATCGGTGTGGGGCGGCTACTGCACCACCACCTCCAGCGCCTACCAGGTCTCCGAACCGGTCAACGGATACTGCAACACCTGGTCCGTGGACGGTGTGCTGACCAACCTGAGGATGGTCGAGGACAACCCCTCCAGCAGCACCAACTACTGCGGCGCCTGGCACGGCTACCCGGTCGCGGGCAACTGACTGCAAGTGCCGCGCCCTTCGTGAGTGAACCCCGGCGGCAGGCCTCTCCAGGCCCGTCGCCGGGGCACACTTCGCGCCGCCTGCCTGCCGGCTCGCGGGTTCTGGAGCTCCGCCTGCCGGTGACCGGCACGTGTCCGGCGGACATGAGGGTCTTCCCGGTTCACGGCATCGGCCGCAGATAGCTCAGGGCGAGATGGGTGAGCTCGTCCAGGAACCGTTCCCTCGGGATGGGCGGCCTGTCCAGCAGATAGCGCACGGTGAGGTGCTCGACCATGCGCACCAGCATCCAGACCGCGGTCTCCATGGAGGCATCCGACCGCAGCCCCGGACGCTGTGTGGTCAGGTAGGCCAGGACCAGTTCGCCGATCCGCTCCTCGAAGAGCCGCAGGGCGCGGCCGTCGTCGAGCCGGGGACCGTGCTCGACGACCGCGCGCAAGAACGGTGGTGCCACGTCGAGCCCGTCGAGCAGCACGGTGAGCGTGCCGTGCACGATCACCGGCGCGGGCTGCTCGAACTGCTCCGTCATCCGTGCGGTGACACGTGAGACGAGTTCGTCGCCGTAGTGCTCCAGCACGGACAGGACGATCGCGTCCTTGTGCGGGAAGTACTGGTACAGCGAGCCGGGACTGATGTGAGCCGTCGCCGCGATCCGGCTCGTGGAGGCGCCTTCGTAGCCGTACTCGGAAAGAATCTCTTCGCCGGCGTCGAGGATCCGCCTCACCATCACCCGCGACCGCTCCTGCCGTGGTGTTCTGCGCGGGGAAACGCGAGTGCCCGGATCACGTGGCGCGTGCCGATGGGGCGACGACATGGGGATCAGGACGCGAATTGAACGCGAGCACGGTGGTCGGTCAGCATCGACTCATGGTCGCACACGAGTCATCGCGGGTCGACACCTCTGCCGGGGCGAGCGACACGGCACCCCCTTCGTCCCGGTCCCGGTTCCCCCGGCGCTTCCGGGAGACCGAAGCCCTCAACCGCCGCCAGGGACGGCCGCTGCGCCTGCTGCTGGTCAAGCAGGGCGGAGTGGACGAGGAACTCCTGGCCACCATAGGCAAGCGGCTCATGACGCGCGACGAGGTCGGAGCCGCCCTGGCGAACGCGCTGCGCAGCGACACCACGGATCCGGACAAGGTCACGATGAAGCAGTTCCGTCGTGCGCTCGCCGACGGCATCGGCGCGGTGCCCGATCCCCCGCAACCGCTCAAGGACTTCTTCGCCGCCGTCGAGCCGGTACCGGACTGGGTGGACTTCGACCTGGTCAACGAGGGCGGACGGGTGGCCAGGAGGTTCGGCCGCAGCGCCGCCGACGTCATGATGCAACTGGCGCTGATCGGTTCCTACCGCTTCGACGGGCCACCGCGTGTACTGGTCGAGACCGGAGGCCTGACCGGAGGGTCCGCCCTCCAGCGGATCGCCGAGACCCAGCAGTGGGCGACGGCGGTCAGCGGTCATGACGCCATGCGCCGCGACGGGGCGGGATTTCGGCTCACGGTGCACGTCCGCCTCATGCACGCCCTGGTCAACCACCAGATCGAGCACAGCGGCCGCTGGGACGCCGATCGCTGGGGACTCCCCGTCAACCAGGCCGACCTCGCCGCCACCCTCGGCCTCTTCAACGCGGTTCAGCTGCTCGGAGTCCGCATGCTCGGCGTGCGCGTCACCCGCGCCGAGTCACGGGCTTTCATGCACCTGTGGAAGTACGTCGGCCACTTGATGGGGGTGGACGAGGACTGGCTCCACGACCGAGAACTCCAGCAGCACCGGTTCAACTACCATCTGCTCCTCACCCAGAGCTACGGCGGTCCGGCCGGTCCGCCCCTGGCCAACGCGCTCGTCGAAGCGCAGGGCGAGCTGCGGTTCGCGCGATTCGCCCGGCTGAGGCGCGCCTACGCACGCGCACGACTGCTGAGCATGCTGCGCTACTTCCTCGGCCGCCGGGGCATGCGCGACCTGCGGTTGCCGCCGGCTCTGCCCTGGGCCGTGCCACCTATCATCGTGGCCAACCTCTTCCGCCACCAGATCCTCGGCCGCACCGAGGCCGGCCGCCGGTACCTCCTGCGCAGCGGTGACCGCTTCATCCGGCGGAACCTGCGCCGGTACTTCCGGGACCAGGTCCCCGATGTGGCACCGATCGACATCAGGCATTGAGCACCGTCGCCAGCCGACGTCCGCCCGGGAGGATGGGGCGATTCCCGCGCGTCACGCGTCGCCTCGCCGCGCCAGGTCGCTAGCGTTCTGACGACAAATCAGTCGAATCGGTTGGATCAGCCGAATCAGCGCCGACGCGGAGAGACGAGATGCTCAGAGGATTCAAGAACTTTTTGATGCGGGGCGACATCGTCGTCGTGGCGGTCGGACTGATCGTCGCGCTGGCGTTCAACACCCTCATCATGGCGTTCACGAGCAATGTGATCAACCCGGTCATCGCGCGGGCACAGGGAGGCCGGACCTTCGGGCTCGGGTGGCAGCTCGGGCAGCCCGGGAACAAGGCGACCTTCCTCGACATCGGGTCGTTCATCTCGGCGGTCATCTACTTCGTCATCTTCATGGCCGTCGTCTACTTCCTGATCGTCGTGCCGTACAAGAGGATCCAGGCCCGGCGCGGGGTGGCCGCCTTCAAGGAGGCCGGTGCGGTGAAGACGTGCCCCGCGTGCCTCTCCGAGGACCTTCCCGCCGCGGCCGGCAAGTGCCGGTACTGCGGGACGGATCAGCCCGCGGCGGGCACGTCGCAGCACCAGTGAGGCAGTCGGCGCCGGTCACCCGGATGAGCGGCCTGGCAGGCAGAGAGGTTGTCCCGGACCTACGTTCAGTCCGTCCCCAGACAACTTCTGCGCGCCTGGACCGGGTTCGGCGTCCCCTGCCCGCACAGGGCGAACGCAAGGGAGAGTGAGGTACCTGCCGATGCGCAGGAAGGCGATAACCGTGCTCGGTCTGCTGGCCCTGGCCACGGGCGCCGCAGGCCGCCCCGCGGTCCGACAGCAGCGAGGACACCTTCTACGACTATCCCGACCGATCCCTCATCGACAAGGCGGCGCCGGGTGAGATCCTGAGGTCGCGGAGGATCCCGACACCGAAGTCGTCCCTGCTGGGAACCGCCGCCTCCCGCGCGGAACGCATCATGTACCGCACCGCGGACGAGCGCGGCAGGCCCGTCGCGGCGACAGGGTTCCTGCTGCTGCCCAGGACGGCGCCCAAGGACAGGGACGGCTGGCCGGTGATCTCCTGGGCGCACGGTACGAGCGGAGCAGGGCCCGCGTGCGCACCGTCGCGGTCCGCGAGCCTCGGCGGTGCGACTCCGCTGATGGTGAAGTGGCTGCGGGAGGGCTTCGCCGTCGCCGCCGCCGATTACCCCGGCCTCGGGCCCAACGGCAAGGTCCACGACTACCTCCTCCTGCGTGCGGAGGGCCGGTCCGTCGCCCACGCCGCGCCGGCGGTGCGCACCGCCGACAGGAAGTCGGTGAGCGACAAGTGGTTCGCCGTGGGCATCTCCCAGGGCGGTCAGGCCGCGTTGGGCGCCGGCGAACCGGCGGCCGAGGCGAAGGGCATGCGCTTCCTCGGCGCCGCCGCCTTCGCTCCCGCCGCCCACCCCGCCGCGTGGCTGAGAGAAGCGGCGAAGAAGCAGTCGAGCGGCGCATCCCTGCAGGGACTGCGCGGACTGCTCGCCTGCACCGCCGTCGGCGCACACGTCTACGACCCGAAGAGGATCAAGTACGAGGACCTGCTGTCCCCCGAGCTCGCCAAGGAAATGGTCAGACCCGCGGTGCACAACCTCTGCCTGGACGAGATCGACGGGTACCTGACGCTCTTCGCGCCGGAGAAGAAGTACAAGACCCTCAGCCCGGACTGGGAAAAGACCAACCCCGAGATCAAGAAGTTCCTGGACTCAGTGAACCCGGCGCAAAGCACGTCGTCCGGCCCGGTACTCCTGCTGCGGGGCGAGAGCGACGTGGTCGTGACCCCGGCGAGCACCAGGAAACTGATCACCGGACTGTGCGCCGAGCAGGACGTCGTCGAATGGAAGTCGTATCCCGGCGTCGGCCACGTGGACGTGGCCATCGCCGGCCTGCGCGATCTCGGCACCTGGATGAAGGACCGGCTGAAGAACACCCCGCCCGCCAACCGCTGACCGCCGGGCGGATCCACCCAGCCCACGGGCAAGTGACGGAACCGGCAGGTCACAGGGGTTCGGCGAGGCGGAACCCCATCGCGTAGTAGGCCGCCCTGTTTTCGACTGGTCCCCAAGGGACGCACCGTTCACGGAAGCGACGCGAGCCCGTCCGCGACCGTCGATCCCTCGGCGAACGGGTCGGCAAAGTGGCTTGCAGGGGCGGGAGAGGCGACCGAAGGGACATGGTGCGACCGCGGGGCCGGGTGGACGACTTCTGACATGTCAAGCAAGTTGATCGTTGATTTTCCGGCTCATCTTCTTCCGGTCGGTGTTCCGGCTCCCGCTGTTCCGGCTCCCCGCCAGCCGGGATCCCTCGGGCGTGCGCCGGTAGAGCACCGACCGGCCGGACCGGGCGCGGGCGACGAGGCCGGCCCGGTGCAGTACACCCAGGTGGTACGAGACCGTGGCCGGGCTGAGGAAATGACGTGCCGCCAGCTGCGCGGTGGAGGCGGGTTGCGCCAGCGCGGTGAGCAGCCCGGCGCGGGTGGGCCCGAGCAGCCGGGCCACCTCGGCGGAGGGGACGGCCGGGGCGACGGCGCTGGTGATGGACTTGTCGCGCACGGGATAGACGAGCATCGGGGGCCGGTCTCCCGCGCGCGTCGGGTCCACGGCCACGCCCGGCCCGGACGCGACCAGTGACGGTACGACGACCACCAGGGGCACGGGCAGCGCGATCCGGAACCGGCTGTCGACGCGCAGGGTGCCGTCGGCCCACCGGATGCCCGGGTGCAGGGAGTTGAAGAGCCTGGCCGCGCCGTGCCGGGCCAGTACGCTGGCGCATCGGTCGACCTCCGCGTCGAGGACGGCCTTGGCCGCCTCCCAGTGCGGGGCGAAGGCCAGCTCCCAGTAGTGCCGCATCTCGTCCGCGGCCTGCCGGGCCACGTGCGCGCCGCCCCGCGCCATGGCGCGCCGCACCCCCGCCGGCAGTTCGGAACCGGCGAGGCCGTGGCGCGGCCGCCCCTCGCGCAACGCCTCCAGCTCGCCCAGCACACGCTGGGGCGGGGTGCACCGGACCCGCTCCAGCTCCTCCTCGACGGTGGGGGAGGGGCCGCACGGGTGCGGGCTGAGGAAGTCGGGCACGTATCCGCCCTGCTCCAGGGCCAGTTCGGACAGCAGGGGCAGCTTGGCCCGGCGCAGCACGCGCCGCGTGCGGGCGACCCACGGATCGGCGTCCGGGGCCGGTCGCAGCCCCCAGGGCAGCAGGGTCGCGACGACCTCGTGCAACGGCGAGACCGAGAAGCGGGAACGGGCGAGCCCGGCAGCGTCCACGGTCAGCTCGATCATGCCACTCCCCGGTGTCCGATCCCCCGCCGGCCGCGCGGCCGCCTCTTCGAACCTGCTCGAATCCTGACACGGAACGTCCCGGTGGCAGGCCTGATCGCCACGTCCCGCTGCGGGGACTTCGAGGCCGTGTCACGGGGGGATGGCGTCGATCGTGTCCTTCAAGCAGCGCAGCACGGCGCCGAGTTCGTCCCGGGGCGGTGTGGCCAGTGCCAGCCGGAGTGCGTGGGGACGGTGGGGGCCGGTGGCGAAGGCGTCCGCGGTGGACACGAGGATCCCTTCCTCCGCGAGCACGGCCGCGACGTGATCGGGGCGCTGGTGCGGCTCCAGGCCGACCCACACGACGTAGGAGGCCGGGTGTGCGGTGATGTCCAGGCCGGCGAGCGCGGCACGGGCGATGTCCTGCCGGGCGGCCGCGTCCTCGCGGCGGTCTTCCTCCAGCCGGGTGACCGTTCCGTCGGCGATCCAGCCGGTGGCGAGCGCGGTGACGACTCCCGGCGTCCCCCAGGCCGCGGTACGAAGAGCGCTCACGGCTGCCCGCAGATGACGGTCGGGCAGGACGGCGAAGCCGAAGCGCAGGCCGGGTGCCACGTTCTTGGACAGGCCGGCGACGTAGCAGGTGCGTTCGGGCGCCAGGGCCTGCAGCGGTGGCGGCGGGGAGGGTTCGAGGAAGGCGTAGGTGCCGTCCTCGACGATCAGGCAGTCGTGCGAGCGGGCGAGGGCGGCCAGCCTGTCGCGCTGCTCCCGGTCGAGCACCCAGCCGAGCGGGTTGTGCACGGTCGGGATCGTGTAGACCGCACGGACGGGCCGGGCGTGGCACAGCTCATCGAGCGCGTCGAGATCCGGTCCCACGGCCGTGACCGGGACGGGGGCCAGGTCGAGGCCGTGCGCCCCGGCGAGAAGCTTGATGCCCGGGTAGCTGAGCGCGTCGACGGCGAGGACGTCACCGGGCCGGGTGAGTGTGCGCAGCACGACGTCGAGCGCCTGCTGGGTCCCGCTCGTCAGCAGGACGTTGTCCGGCACCGTGTCGATCCCCCGCCCCAGCAGGTAGGTCGCCACGACCGCCCGGTCGTGCCGGTGCCCGCCCGGCGGGTGCTGCCGCAGCAGCGCCTCGACGTCTCCCGACACCGCCATCGTGCGCAGAGCACGCCGCAGCAGGTCGGCCTGCCCGGCGGCCAGGGGCTGGTTGAAGGACAGGTCCGCCGTCCGGGGCACCGGCAGAGCGCGTGACGGTTCGAGCCCGTCGTAGCCGGACCGCACCCGGACGAACGTTCCCCGGCCCGGCTCTCCCACGACCAGGCCGAGCGCGGCGAGTTCGGCGTAGACGCGGGTGGCGGTGGCCAGCGCGATCCGCCGCTCGCGCGCGAGCGCACGGTGCGTCGGCAGCCGGGTGCCGGCCGGGATCGCGCCGGAGCGGATGGCCACGGCGAACTCGTGGACGACTGCCTTGTAGGAGGACGGTCGCATGCGGCACCTGCCGTCCGTCGCGGAGGAGGGTCGTGGAAGGGCGCCAGTGTATCCAGGACAATCAGTGGATCGTCCTGGATCACGGATCGTAGCCTCAGCGGGTCCGAACCCAGGCGAAACGGAGTGGCGGCATGACCGTGCGTATCGAGCGGGACGACCAGGTCGTAGTGATCACCATCGACCGGGAGCACAAGCTCAACGCCCTGGACTACCCGACGATCGACGCGCTGCTCGCCCGGCTCGACCTCGTCGACTCCGACGACGGCGTCCGGGCGGTCGTCCTGACCGGCGCGGGGCGCAGGGCGTTCAGTGCCGGCGCGGACATCCCGTCCCTGGCGGGCAGCATCGCCGGCGGGCCCGAACGAGCGGTGCGCGAGATCGTCCGCCGGGGGCAGGCGCTGACCCGGCGGATCGAGGAGTTCCCCAAGCCGGTGATCGTCGCGGTCAACGGCTTGGCGTACGGTGGTGGTTGCGAGATCACCGAGGCCGCGCCGCTCGCGATCGCCGCGGAGCACGCGACCTTCGCCAAGCCCGAGATCTCCCTCGGCTTCCCGCCTCCCTTCGGCGGCTCCCAGCGCCTGCCACGACACGTCGGCCGCAAGCGCGGCCTGGAGATGATCCTGACCGGCGACCCGATCCCGGCCGCCCGAGCCGCCGAGCTGGGTCTCGTCAACACCGTCGTACCGGCCGGTGAACTCCTCGACGCCGCACGGGACCTGGCCGCCCGGATCATCCGGCACGCGCCGACGGCCGTTGCGGCCTGCCTGCGCGCGGTCACCCGCGGCGTCAACCTGCCGATCGACGAGGGCCTGGCGGTCGAGGCGGCGTCCTTCGCCGCCACCGTCCCCACCGACGGCGTACGGACCGGCCTGCGACGCTTCCTCGACCGGACCGCCGCAGCCGACCGAACCTGAGGCGCGCACCGGGCGGCGCCTCTCCGGCCGGCGCCACTCTGCGCAAGCCGCGGTCGATCGGATCCGAGGTGCCGCTCCCGTCCAGCACGTGACCCCCGCCTTCCTGCGCCACGTCACCGGGATCGACCCCACCGACCGGCGGACGGCCCGGTCCGTCCTCGCCGACGCCCACCGCTGGGACGGCGGGAGTGCGAGTCACCCACGGCGTCCGACCGTCCTGGTCAGAACGCGCGGAACTCCTCGAAGGACGGCTCGAACGAGGGGTCGGGCAGTCGATACGCCTTGCACCGGACCCGTTGTCCGCCCCGCGGTCCGGCGCCGCTCGCGTCACCGGGAAAGGCGTCGGGGATCACCTGCCATCCCGTGTTCCGCTCGTAGTACTGCGCGGCCGTGTGTACGGACGGCCACCAGTCGTCGTCGATGACGATCAGACCCCCGGGCCGGACGATCTTGCGCAGGAAGTAGAGATCGACGAAGACCTCGTGAAACCGGTGACTGCCGTCCACGAACGCCGCGTCGGCGACGAAGCCCTCGCTGAGGAGCTGCGGGAGCGCGGTCGACGACGGAGTGGGCATGAGCGTGGTGAACGAGTCCAGCCCCGCGGAGCGCAGCAGATCCCAGCCGGCGTTGGCGTACTCGCCCTCCTGGAACGGGTCGATGACGATGTGCCGGGGCAGCGGAGGATCGACGGTCGCCAGGGCCTCACCGATGGCGAGTGCGGAGCCGGCGTACACGAGACCGATCTCGACGACCGTCTCAGCCCCCTCGGAGATCAGCAGATCACGCAGTTGATCGCAGTGGAGTTCAGGCACCGTGACGCTCTCGAAGTCGCCCTCACGGTCCCGCATCCGCGGCGGCCCCTCCCGCGCGAGCCGGCGGCGTACCTCCCGAACCCGCGTCACACGTTCGTCCGCGTTCGTCACACCGGCCGCTCCGCGTTCGGCACGGCGTCGGAACGGGAGACGGGGCCCGGGGGCAGATCCAGGCCGCGGGAGGTGACCAGCCGGGCGTTGCCCTCGGCCAGGCGGTAGGACAGCCCCACCACCGCCGTGCGTCCGGCGGCGACCTGGTCGGCCAGTTCCCGGGAGCGCTCCACGAGGAAGTCGACGGTGTGCCGTACGTGCGTGTCGATGAACTCGTCGTCGTCGCTCGCGCCGGCGGCGTGCGCGGCCAGCACACTGGGAGTCACACGCGCCGTCACCTCCCGTAGGTACCCGCGGGCGGTCGTACCGGCGGCCACGACCTCCCGGGTCGCCGCCACGGCCCCGCAGCGGTCGTGGCCGAGGACCACGACCAGCGGGCACTCCAGCACGCTCACCCCGTACTCGATGCTGCCCAGGACTTCCGGCCCCGCCACATGTCCGGCGGTGCGGACGACGAACAGGTCTCCGAGCCCCTGGTCGAAGATGATCTCGGCGGCCAGCCGGGAGTCGGAGCATCCGAACAGTACGGCGAAGGGGCGCTGGGCGGAGGCCAGGCCGGCGCGGTGGGCGGCGTCCTGGTTGGGGTGCCGGGGGGTGCCTGCGGCGAAGCGGTGGTTGCCTGCCAGAAGCAGGTCGAAGGCCTCACGCGGGGTGGAAGGGATCGTGTCGGTCATGGCCGCAGGCTACGACGGACGCCGGCCCGCCGGGGCATAAGGGCACGTCTGTGTCTCTCGCCAAGCGGGGCGCGGGTTCTCGGCGCACAGCCGAGCCGGCCGAAGTCGGCCGACTCCGGTGAGCGTGAGGCGGCTCAGCGCCGGGGCTGATCGGGGGCCGGTGCGCTCCAGGGCGTCGGCCCCGTGCCGTCGCTCCAGGCCCGCAGGGCCTCCCCGTCCACGCAGACGATGCCGCACTGCTCGGCGTACTCGGCGGCCGGCGCGGTGAAGTCGCTCGTCGTGACGACGACGGCGACGTCGGCCTCGTGAACGGTGTAGCAGGTGCCGCCGAAGCGCTGCAGATCCTGGGAGCCGACGCGGTTTCCGGCGCGGTAGCGCTTGCACTGGATGACGACGCGGCGCCCGTCCGGCGCGACGGCCAGGACGTCGGCGCCGAGGTCTCCCGCACCCCCGACGACATCGACCCGGGAGCATCCGTCCCGTTCGCACAGCCCCGCGACCGCCTGCTCGAACTCGTCGGCGTCCAGGCCGTCGTAGTCGAGCCAGCCCCCGCACGCGACCGTCTCGGGGGCTTCGAGGCTGCCGGCCGCGTCGCTCGGGGCCTCGGCACCGGCCACAGGCACGGTGGCCGCCCCGCCGCCCTGGAAGGCGATCGTCGCCTCCGCGGCGTCGTCGCCCGGACGGGGCGCGGGGACACCCGGACAACCGGTCGCCGGTGCGGTGCCCGCGACCTGTGCGGCCGCGGCGGGAACCGCCGGCGTGTCGAGCATGTCGAGGGCGGTGTGCGTCGCCTCCTCCAGGGCCACGGCGGCCCGGTGCGCGGTCCGCTTCGCGGAGAATCTGCGCCGGCGCCCGTGCAGGGCCATGACGGTCGCCGTCATGACGAGGCAGAGCACGACCCACACCGGGCGGTGCCGCAGCGCGCCGGCCGCCGAGCGGACGGCGAAGCCGGTGACGGTCAGCAGGAGCGCGAGAAGGGCGAAGAACACGGTAGTGGCGCGGAGATCGAAGGGCCGCCGGCGGTCACCGGGGCGTATGCGGCGCGTACGTGTGGTCACGGTGGTGAGACCCTTTCCCGTTGTCGGCACGGAGATCACTGGGCCGTCTGCCCCGAGATCCCGATCTCGACCGCCGCGCCGCTCGTCCATGCCCGTCGTGACGAGGAATCACCGTGCGGGCATCGCTGCGCCCTGCTAGCGTCTCCCGCATGAAGCGCGCTGCCATGACGACGACGCCGGAGAGTGTCCCGGCGCGCTGACAGATGTCTTGATCCGAAGCCCCGGGGCGAGTGCCCCGGGGCTTCGCCTTGCGGTCACCCGCCCGATGTCCGCGAGGAGACCGCCATGCATGACCACCGCAAACTCGGCCGTGAACTGGGCCTGTTCGACACCGACCCGCTGATCGGCGCCGGCCTGCCGTACTGGCTGCCCGACGGCGCGACCGTACGGCACACCCTGGAGGAGTACATCCGCGCCGCCGAGCGGCGAGCGGGGTACCGCCACGTGTACTCACCGGTCCTCGGCAAGCGGGAGCTGTACGAGATCTCGGGACACTGGGCGCACTACAGCGACGACATGTTCCCCCCGATGCAACTCGGCGGGGAGCAGGTCGTCCTGCGGCCCAGCCTGTGCCCCCATCACGCGGTGATCTACCGCTCCCGCTCCCGCAGCTACCGCGAACTGCCCCTGCGCATGGCCGAACTGGGCGGCATGTACCGCTCCGAACTCTCCGGCGTGCTCGGCGGACTGACCCGAGTACGGGCCATCCAGCTCAACGACGCGCACATCTTCTGCACCCTGGACCAGGTCGCCGAGGAGGCGCAGGCGGCGCTGGAGATGATCCGCCGGGCCTACGCGGCGCTCGGCATCACCCCGGCCCGCTACCGGCTCTCCCTCCAGGGTCCCGGCGGCAAGTACGTCGACGCACCCGAGAAGTGGCAGCGTTCGACCGCCCTGCTGATCTACGTCCTCCACCACTCCGGCCTGCCCTACGAGGCAGCCGAGGGAGAGGCCGCGTTCTACGGCCCGAAGATCGACGTCCAGGTCACCGACGGCGCGGGCCGGGAGTTCACCCTGTCCACCGTCCAGGTCGACTTCCACCAGCCCGAGCGGTTCGACCTGCACTACATCGGCGCGGACGGCGCCAGACACCGCCCGGTCATGGTCCACCGCAGCATCATCGGCAGTGTGGAACGAGCCGTCGCCCACCTCATCGAACAGCACGGCGGCGCCTTCCCCGCCTGGCTCGCCCCCACTCAGCTGGTCATTCTCCCGATCTCCGACACCGAACTGCCGAACGCCGCGGCCCTCGCCCGGCACTGCGCCCGCCTCGGACTGCGAGCCGAGATCGCGGGGCCGGAACGCGGCAGCCTGGGTGCCCGTGTCCGAGAGGCCCGCCTGGTTCCCTACCAGGCCGTCATCGGCGCCAGGGAGGCCGCTGACGACCACGTCGCACTGCGCCTGCGTGACGGGCGCCGGCTCGACCCGCAGCCGGTCACTGAGGCGCTCGCCCGCATCAGCGCTCTCATCGGGGCCCACAGCACCGACCTGTGGGCCGACGCCACCTGACAGCAGGCGTCGCCGTACGGATCGTTGTTACGCACTTTCGGGTGACCGCGGTGGTGCCGGCGGGGTGGCGAGAGCCGGCCGAGCATTGCCGCAGGCCCGTACTTCCACGCCCGAAAGACCCTATATGGCGTCAATACACCACACACAGAACATTCATGTGCCTTACATCCGAGAGTCACAGGAATATGTGCAATCGGTAACTGCCGTTCGCGGGTGCCGCACCCGGCGGGACGAGGGCCGGAAGGTGTGCGTGTGCGGCCGACCGGTCGCACACCAGCACCACACACCCTGCCGGCCTGCGCCGTTGGCGGCGCCGTGGGGTGTGCGCACCCGTGAAGGGGGACTTCGTGTCCGTTTCTTCTTCCGTTCGCCGTCTGGCCGCCGCGTGCGGCGTGGCCGCCGCTGTCATGGGCGCGGTGACGCTGCCGGCCGTGGCTGCCGACCACGGCCATGGCCGCTCGTACCGTGAGCGTGTGGTCATCAGCGGTGTGCAGTACGACTCCCCGGGTTGGGAGGACCGTTCCAACCGCTCGCTGAACAGGGAGTGGGTGGACATCACCAACGACTCCCGCCGGGCCGTCGACCTGGACGGCTGGACCCTCTCCGACGAGGACGGTTACACCTACACCTTCCGCCGCGTCTGGCTGGAGGGCGGCTCGACCGTCCGCGTGCACACCGGCTTCGGCCGGGACACCTCCGAGGACCTGTACCAGGACCGCCGCGACTACGTGTGGGACAACGACTACGACACCGCGACCCTGCGCAACGACCGGGGCCGGTTCATCGACGAGTTCTCCTGGGGCGGCGACCGCCGCGACCGCCGCGACGGTGACCGCCGTGACGGCGACGACCGGTACCGGCACCACCGCGACGGCGGCCACCGCTGGGACGGCGACCAACGGCGTGACGGCGGTGACCGCCGCACGGACCGCCGCTACTGACGGTCCGTAGGAGACCGGCACACCATTCACGGCACCGCGCCACTCCTGGCGAGCAACTCCCGGCGAGTGGCGCGGTGAGAACGGTCGGCCCGGGGAGGGCTACCGGACCCGGATCTTCCGGTGTGTTCCAGGACCGGGCACCAGAGCGGTTGCCGCGGGGCTCAGTCAGCCGCGGTGCGGCTGCTGAGGTCCTCTTCCGTGATGGGGCGGACCACCCGGCAAGGGGTTCCGACCGCGACGGTCATCGGGGGGATGCTGCGGCTGACGACGCTGCCGGCGCCGATGACCGATCCGTATCCGATACGAACGCCGGGCAGGACCACCGCGTTGCTGCCGATCCACACCTTGTCCTCGATCACGATCGGCTCCGAGAAACGTCCGAAGTCAGCGCGTCGCGAGGGATGCACCGGGTGTCCCGTCGTGGTCAGGGTGACGCTGGGCGCGATCATGACGCCGTCGCCGATCCGGATGTCCACGTCGTCGACGAAGGTGAGGTTCACGTTTCCGAAGAAGTCATCACCGATGTGGACGTTGCTGCCGAAGGCGGCATGGAACGGCGGTAGCAGAGCCGTGCGTTCACCGACCGAGCCGAAGATCGCGACGAGCAGCGAACGACGCTTCTCCGTTTCGCCCGGTGGTGTGTGGTTGTACTCGAAGATCTGCTCGGTACGGCGCCGAGGCGCCTGGAAGGCCGCTTCCGACTCGGTGTAGACAAGCCCCTCTGCGATCCGGGACAGGACTTCTTCCTCGTGAGCATGCGTCACAGCGGAACGCTCCTTATGGGTCCAACCCTTCGGGCACAGGCCCGACGCGTCCCTGACCGACCGCGTCGACCACGCGCGTGCAGAGCCTACGTACATCGCGGAGACACCGTGATCCCTTTCGGACAACTGCTCCATCGCTGTGGAAGGCCTTGAGCAGGGTGCGTGCTCATGGCTGATTCATGAGTCGGTCTGGCCGAACGTACCGGTAGCGACCTGCACTTGGAGCTGAAAGCCGGCGGGCGCGGCAGTCGGCGGGCCGTGCTCGGCCGCGCGCTGCGGGAGACGATACGGGACGGGCGGCTGGCCCTCGGCACCCTGCTGCCTCCGTACCGGTCGTCGGCCGCCGATCTGGGGCTGGCCCGAAGCACCGTCGCGGAGACCTACGCCGAACTCGTCGCCGAGGGCTGGCTGGTCGCCCGCCAGGGGTCGGGGACGCGGGTGGCGCCAAGAGCGAAGCCGGCCGACTCGCCCCGTATCCCCAGGCGGCGCCGGCACGTTCGGACCCGCCCGCCCATGACCTGCGCCAGGGGCTGCCGGATCCCTCCTCCTTCCCCCGCGCGGGCTGGCTGGCTTCGGCGAAACGGACCCTGAACGCGGCGCCCAGTGAGGCATTCGGGCCGGGCGATCCGCGGGGGCGGGCCGAACTGCGGCGTGCCCTGGCGGAGTACCTGGGGCGAGTGCGGGGCGTGCGCACCGACCCCGGGACGATCGTGGTGTGTTCCGGCTCCGCGCACGCGTTGCGGCTGCTCTTCAGCGGAAAGGTACTGCGCGGCCCGCTGGCCGTGGAGTCCTACGGACTGCCGTTCCACTGGTCGATCCTGCAGGCGGCGCATGTACGTACGGTGCCGCCGGCGCTGGACGAACACGGGGCGCGCACCACCGACCTGGCGGAATCGAAGGGGGTACGGGCCGCGCTGCTGACCCCCGCGCACCAGTTCCCCACGGGCGGCCCGCTCGCGCCCGGGCGACGGGCCGCCGCAGTGGACTGGGCACGCCCGCTCGCGCCCGGGCGACGGGCCGCCGCAGTGGACTGGGCACGCGCGGGCGGGGGAGTGCTGCTGGAGGACGACTACGACGGCGAGTTCCGCTACGACCGGGAGCCGGTGGGCGCCGTACAGGGGCTCGATCCGCAGCGCGTCGTCTACCTGGGCTCGGTCAGCAAGAGCCTCTCACCCGCGCTGCGACTGGGCTGGATGGTGTTGCCGGAGCACCTGGTGGAGCCCGTCCTGCGCGCGAAGGGCGAACGTGAGGCGTGGGCCGCCGTGACGGACCAGCTCACCCTTGCCGACTTCATCGAGTCGGGCCGGTACGACCGGCACATCCGCCGCACCCGGCGGCGTTACCGCGACCGCCGCGACCGGCTGGTGGACATGCTCGCCCGCCGGGCGCCGCACATCGCGCCCATGGGAATCGCCGCCGGCCTGCACGCGGTGCTGCGTCTCCCGGCCTGCACCGGACGGTCCGTGACCAAGGCGGCGGCCTGGCAGCGCATCGCCCTCGACGGGCTGGCCCACTTCCGTCACCCCGCGGCCGGCATGCCGACCGAAGACGGCCTGGTCGTCGGCTACGCGGCACCTGCCGACCACGCCTACGGGGCGGCACTCGACGCCCTGTGCCGGATCCTGCCCCCGCCGGCCGGCACGGTCTGAGGACCGGCTCCCGCACCGGACCGGGCAGCGTGCGATGAGCGACCCCGAGCGTCTGGACGGCTGGTGATCGCGCGGTGGCCGTCGGCGGCGTGCCGGCGTTCGTCGCCGGGCGCCGCGCCGGTCGGTGTCCGGCACCTTCGCGGTGCTCAGGGCGATACGGTTCCAGGTGTTGATGGTGAAGATCAGAGCGAGCAGGCGAGCCAGCTGCTCCTCGGTGAAGTGGGCGGCGCCGCGGCGGCAGACCGCGTCCGGCACCCCGCGGTCGGAGACGAGGGTGACCGCGTCGGTGAGCTCGAGGGCGGCCTGCTCCTGCTCCGTGAAGAAGTTCCTCGCTTCCCGCCATACGGAGACCATGTGCAGCCTCGCTTCGCTGGGAGATCAGGGCCTTGAACGACTTCGGGGCGGCCTTGGCGAAGTCCAGGCGGGAGCTGTCGAGCGTGGTCTCGTTGTTCATCATGACCACGACGCTACGGCCGGGAAAGACCGGCCACGGAGGTCATTCGGGCGCCCGCCAGGGGCAATCTGCTGCGACGGCTGCGCCCCCCGGCCGCGTACCACGCGGTGGCGTTCTCAGGAGCTTGCCGCCGGGCGGATCGGCTCCAGCGGGCGGCAAAAACACAAAGGCAAGGAGAGTGCTCTCCTCGCCACTCTCAAGGTATAGCGCGCCGGGGGGCTTGCGGCAAGACCCGGGGCACGGCGCAGAATCGTCGGCCATGGCCACAACCTGCGGATTTGGGGGCACGAGGTGCCTGAGTCGTCGTCAACGACGGAGCGCGGCTGTCCCGGAGGCATCGCGATGACCGGACAGTACGTGTTGGATCTTCAAGAGGTGGACGAGACGCAGGTCGCGGTCGTCGGCGGCAAGGGCGCGCTCCTGGGCGGGCTGTCGCGGATCGAGGGTGTCCGCGTGCCGGGTGGCTTTTGCGTGACGACGGACGCCTTCCGGCGGGTCATGGCGGAGGCGCCGTCGATCGAGGACCGGCTCGAGCAGCTGTCGCGCGCGGACCCGGACGACCGGGAGACGATCCGCACGCTCAGCGCGCACATCCGCCGGACCATCGAGGGCGTCGCCGTTCCGGGCGATCTCGCGGCGGAGATCACCGGCGCGCTCGCCCGGTTCGGCCGGCAGACCGCCTACGCCGTCCGCTCCAGCGCGACGGCCGAGGACTTGCCGACGGCCTCCTTCGCCGGCCAGCAGGACACGTACCTGAACGTCGTGGGGCCGGCGGCGGTCCTCCGGCACGTCAGCCGGTGCTGGGCTTCACTGTTCACCGAGCGGGCCGTGACCTACCGTCGGCGGAACGACATCGACCACCGTACGGTTCACATGGCCGTGGTCGTGCAGCGGATGGTCCGTCCGGACGCGGCCGGCATCCTGTTCACGGCCGACCCCGTCACGGGCGACCGGAAGGTCGCCACCGTGGACGCCGGCTTCGGCCTCGGCGAGGCACTGGTCTCCGGCCTGGTCAACCCGGACGTCTTCACGGTGAGAGGCGGCGAAGTCGTCGCCAGGGCGATCGCCCTCAAACAGTGTGCCGTGTACGCTCTGCCGGCCGGCGGTGTCCAGGAAGCGCTGATCGATCCGCTGCGGCAGCGGCAGCCGGCGCTGACGGATGAGCAGGTGCTGCGGCTGGTGCGGCTCGGGCGGCGGATCGAAGCACACTTCGGCTGCCCGCAGGACATCGAGTGGTGCCTGGACGACGACGGCTTCCAGATCGTCCAGAGCCGGCCGATCACGACTCTGTTCCCCGTCCCCGTCCCCGTCCCCGAGACCGGTGACCGGGAGAATCACGTCTACGTCTCCGTCGGTCATCAGCAGATGATGACCGACCCCATGAGGCCCCTCGGGCTCTCCATGTGGAAGCTGACGGCCATGGTGCCGATGCACGAGGCCGGCGGGAGGCTGTTCGTCGACGTCACCCGGCGGCTGGCTTCGCCCGCAGGCCGCGCCGGCCTCCTGGACCTCGTGGGGAGATCCGATCCGCTGACCAGGGACGCGCTGGAGACCGTCCTCGACCGCGGCGACGACTTCGTCCCGCTGCTCCCGGACGAGGGTCCCGGCGGGCCGCCGGCCGACGGCGCGTCCGCTCCGATCGAGACCGATCCGGCCGTCGTCACGGAGCTGGTCAGGCGCAGCCAGGCGTCCATCGCCGCCCTGAGGCGTGACATTCGGACGAAGACCGGACCGGCGCTGTTCGACTTCCTGCTGGAGGCCTTCGAGGAGCACAAACGCGTCCTCAGTGATCCGCTGAGCATCCGGGTGATCATGGCGGGGATGGAGGCCACGTGGTGGCTCAACGACAAGCTGCAGGCGTGGCTGGGGGAGAAGAACGCGGCGGACACGCTCACACTGTCCGCCCCCGGCAACATCACCTCGGAGATGGGCCTGGCGTTGCTCGACGTCGCGGACGCGATCCGCCCGCATCCGGAGGTGATGGCGTTTCTCCAGGGCGTCGGGGACGAGGACTTCCTGGACGAGCTGGCGAAGCTCCCCGGCGGGACCGAAGCGCGCGACGCCTTCGAGGCCTACCTTGACCGGTACGGAATGCGCTGCGTCGGCGAGATCGACATCACCAGACCGCGTTGGCGTGAGCGGCCCGCCACTCTCGTGCCCGTGATCCTCGACAACGTCAGGAACTTCGAACCGGGCGCCGCCGGGCGGCGCTTCGAGCAAGGACGGCAGGAGGCGCGGAAGAAGGAGCAGGACGTGCTGGCACGCCTGCGGCGCCTGCCGGACGGCGGACGGAAGGCCGACGAGGCCAAACGGATGATCGACCGGGTCCGGACCTTCATCGGATACCGGGAGTACCCGAAGTACGACATCGTCAGCCGCTACTTCGTCTACAAGCAGGCCCTCCTGGGGGAGGCCGAGCGTCTCGTGCGGGAGGGCGTGCTTCCTGAACAGGAGGACGT
Source organism: Streptomyces sp. NPDC020996 (assembly GCF_040641355.1). Taxonomy (NCBI): domain Bacteria; kingdom Bacillati; phylum Actinomycetota; class Actinomycetes; order Kitasatosporales; family Streptomycetaceae; genus Streptomyces; species Streptomyces sp. NPDC020996. Next base: position 77,575 of record NZ_JBFADM010000022.1, on the reverse strand, counting down.
CTTCTACCTCACGTTCCAGGAGTTCCACGACGTCGTGCGCTCGCACCGGGTGGATGAGCGGCTCATCCGGCAGCGCAAGGACGCCTTCCGGTCGTACCACGCGCTCACACCACCCCGGGTGCTCACCTCGGACGGCGAGGCCGTCACCGGGGCGTACCGCCGGGAGGACGTGCCGGCCGGCGCCCTGATCGGCCTGCCGGTCTCCGCCGGGACCGTCGAGGGCAGGGCCCGCGTCATCCATGACATGGCGCAGGCCGACCTCGAGGCGGGGGACATCCTGGTCACGGCCTATACGGACCCCAGTTGGTCGCCCCTGTTCGTCGGAATCACCGGACTGGTGACGGAGGTGGGCGGCCTGATGACCCATGGCGCGGTCATCGCGCGGGAGTACGGCTTGCCGGCCGTCGTGGGCGTGGAGCGGGCCACCCGGCTGATCCGGGACGGGCAGCGGATCCGCGTCCACGGAACCGACGGCTACGTCGAGATCCTGTCGGCCGACCACACCGGGAAGACCCGTCCAGCCGGCACCAGTTCCTAGGAGGGACAGGTGGGCAGCACGGTGGTGAGCTGGTTCAGCTGGTCGGGGCGGACACGGATGCCGGGGAGCCAGAGGTGTTCTCCGCCGCGTGTGACCTGGATCCAGATGCTGGTGTGCTTGTGGTTCTCGTCGGTGACGCTGACGCCGTTGGCGATGGTGCACCGGGCGTGGAGCAGGTCGTGGTGCCAGACACGGCCGGCCGAGTTGGAAGTCACGTAGGGGCGGTAGGGACTGTAGGCCAGGGACAGAGCGCATTCGTTCGTGCGAGGTTTCTGGCAGGCCTTCTCGACGTTGTGGACGAGGACACCGGCGTCGCTGCTTCTGCCCGCGCTGCCCGCGCTGCCCGCGCTGCCCGCGCTGCCCGCGCTGCCCGCGCTGCCCGCGCTGCCCGCGCTGCCCGCGCTGCCCGCGCTGCCCGTGACGCCCTGCGCGGGCGCGGCACGGGGCGCGTCCTGTGAGGGAAGCAGGAGGAGCAGCAGCGCCGTTGCGAGTCCGCCCGCAGCGGCCGCGGTCGCCGCGGTGACCCAGCGACTGGACACAGCCCCGCGCAGCCGGGGCCACCCGGCGAGGCCGGGACGGCGTGACGGACCGGCAGCGTCTGCGGTGCCGGTGCCGGTGCCGGTGCCGTTGCCGATGTCGGCCGGTTCGTCGGGTCGGGTGCGGTCGGCCGCTTCCCACAGGGCACGGTACTCGGCAGGGTCCGCCCCCAACGCCCGGCAAATGTCACTCACCACCGTCCAGGCCGGCACGGTCTCCCCGCGGAAGTAGCGGGAGAGCGACGAGTCGCTGATACGGACCTGGGTCTCCAGACTGCGCAGTGTGCGCCCCGACTGCTGCTGGAGGCTCCGCAGCGCGTCTCCCAGCTTCCGTGCTGCCGCACCATGGTCCGGTCGTCGGCCGGTCATCGCGAAGGGCCTTTCGTGCAGGGGAGAGACCGCGTCCCGCGGTTGTCCCGTGTCCCGGGACGGAGGCGTCCCGGCAGGTCAGGACTGTATTTATCCCGACATCGGTGAAGCAAGCGGGATCTGGTTTCCAAGGGGCGTCTTCCTGCGCAAACTCGGCATACCGGCCGAGCAGATCACCCCCGAGGGTGAGCGTGCCGGTGGTCGTGGCAGTGCCGGCGGATGCCGCACGGCCCGACCTCGAACCCCTACCGAAAGGATCTTCATCATGCGTGTACGCACCGCACTGTCCGCCTTCGCGGCGATGACCGTGGTCGGGCTCGGGGCGGTCTCGGCCGCGCCCGCCCTCGCGGCCCCGAGCGCGGCGTCCCACCAGGCGGCAGCCGTCCGGGCGGGCGACGGCCTCGACATCCACCGCGGCAAGTTCATGACCCTGGGCGGCTGCCAGACGGCCGGCCAGCAGGGCATCGAGCGTGGGCACTGGGACCGCTACCAGTGCGCCGAGGGCTCCATGTGGCCGTGGGTGTGGAACCTGTGGACCAACCGCTGAGCACCTAGCCTGTCGGTGGCCTCCACTCCTGCACGGGCGGAGGCCACCGACGGCGGACCGCGGCCCGACGCCGGGTCCGGACAAGGACACGATCCTCGCCGCCCGCTGCACGAGCCCCCTCCGCCGAGGTCTTCCGCGACGAGGACACCGCCTGCGCCACCCGCATATGGGCGGCCGGCGGACAGGCTGAACTCCACGTCTGGGCAGGCGACTTCCACGGATTCGACGCCCTGTACCCGCAGGCGCTGCATCTCGGCCACGGCCCGCCGGACCCGCCCCGACTGGCTCGCCCGCGTCCTGCCCCCGATCACCGTCGCATGACGCTCGGCGGCGACCGCCGCTCAACTGCCCGCCGCTCGCCCGCTACTGCTGCCCCTGACGGCCGACGGCGGGCTCGTCGCCGACACGAGCGGAAACTCCGCTACGGCAGCGGGCGGCCTGGAGCCCGGTCGCCCGCTGCGCGCCTCGACGAAGGGTGGACCGGACGTGTCAGGCCAGTTCCAGGACGAGCTTGCCGACGTTCTCTCCGCGGAAGAGCATCTGCAACGTCTCGGGGAAGTCGTCCACGCTTCCTCTGACCACGTGCTCCTTGACCTTGATGCGGCCGGCGCCGATCCAGGCCGAGATGTCCTGCGCGGCCTGCGGGTAGCGCTTGGCGTAGTCGAACACCACCATTCCCTCCATGCGGGCGCGGCGCACCAGCAACGAGAGGTAGTTGGAGGGACCCTTGACCGGTGTGGCGTTGTTGTACTGGCTGATCGCACCGCAGATCACGACGCGCGCGTGCATCGCCAGCCGGGTCAGGGCGGCGTCGAGGATGTCGCCTCCCACGTTGTCGAAGTAGACGTCGATGCCGTCGGGGGCATGCCGGCGCAACGCCTTCCGGACGTCCTCGGCGCGGTAGTCGATCGCCGCGTCGAAGCCCAGTTCGTCGGTGAGCAGCGCGCACTTCTGCGGCCCTCCGGCGATGCCCACGACCCGGCAGCCCTTGACCTTCGCGATCTGCCCCACGATGGTCCCCACCGCTCCGGCCGCCCCCGAGACCACGACGGTCTCGCCGTCCTTCAGCGCCCCGACGTCCAGCAGGCCGAAGTAGGCGGTCATGCCGGGCATGCCCAGCGCGCCGAGGTACGTCGAGGGCGGGGCGAGAGAGGTGTCGATCTTCATGGCGCCCCGGCCGTCGGAGACCACGTATTCCTGGACGCCGAAGGTGCCGACCACGTGATCGCCGGGTCGGTAGTCGGGATGGTCGGAGGCGGTGACCTCGATGACCGAACCGGCGCGCATCACCTCGCCGATGCCCACGGGCGGCAGGTAGGAGGGGCGGTCGTCCAGCCAGCCCCGCATCGCCGGGTCCAGGGAGATGACACGGGTGCGGCCCGCGAAACGGCCGGGACCGGGCTCCTCGACGGGCGCGGAACAGTGCTGCCAGTCCTCGGCCCTGACTTCGCCCACGGGACGTGCGGCCAGACGGATCTGGCGGTTGGTCACGGACATCGCGCCTCCTGTCGTTGACGGCTCGACGCAGCATACCGACCAGTAGGTACGAAGAGGGTGTGTCCATGGTCACAACTCCCGATCCGGCGGCCGCACCGTCGGATCGGCGGCCATGACAGGGCGGAGCGGCCCGGCCGCCGGGGGCCCGGCCGGTGTGGTCCCGTGTCGTCGGATCATCCCGGCCCGTTGCGCAAGGTGAAGCACGTCACCGTCGGTTCGCGTTGGCCGGTACCCGTCAGACGGGTTAGGTTCCAGCGATCACGGGGAGGACGTCGTCACTCCCCAGGCGCAGATCTCCCTTTCGCACCCTCCTTTGACGAGAGATACAGGACATGTCTGCTGAAGAAGCCTCGCACCATCCTCCTCGCCGCATCGGCGCGGTGGCCGAGTCCGTCTCCGGGGAGACGCGGGTCGCGGCCACTCCGGCGACGGTACGACTGCTGCTGGGCCTCGGCTACGAGGTCGTCGTCGAGTCCGGTGCCGGTGAGGCCTCCGGCTTCGGCGACCAGGCGTACATCGACGCCGGCGCCGAGATCGGCGACGCCTGGGACGCTGATGTCGTCCTGAAGGTGAACGCCCCCTCCGACGCGGAGATCGCCCGGCTGCGGCGCGGAGCGACCGTGGTCGCCCTGCTGGCGCCGGCCCAGAAGCCCGAACTGCTGCAGGCACTGGCCGATGCCGGGGTGACCGCTCTGGCGCTGGACGCGGTGCCGCGCATCTCGCGCGCGCAGTCGATGGACGTGCTGTCGTCGATGGCGAACATCGCCGGGTACCGCGCGGTGATCGAGGCCGCGCACGTCTTCGGCCGGTTCTTCACCGGCCAGGTCACCGCGGCGGGCAAGGTGCCGCCCGCGAAGGTGCTGGTCGCCGGCGCGGGTGTGGCAGGTCTCGCGGCGATCGGCGCCGCCTCCAGCCTCGGCGCGATCGTGCGGGCCACCGACCCGCGGCCGGAGGTCGCGGACCAGGTGAAGTCGCTGGGCGGCGAGTACCTGCCGGTGGAAGTCGCGCAGGAGGCGAGCACCGACGGCTATGCGAAGGCGACCTCGGCCGACTACGACCGCGCCGCCGCCGAGCTCTACCACCGGCAGGCCGCGGACGTGGACATCGTGATCACGACCGCGCTGATCCCGGGCCGGCCGGCGCCGCGTCTGCTCACGGCCGAGGACGTGGCCGTGATGAAGCCGGGCAGCGTCATCGTCGACATGGCCGCCGCGATGGGCGGCAACGTCGAGGGCACCGTGCCGGGGCGGGCGATCGTCACCGACAACGGCGTCACCGTCATCGGCTACACCGACCTGGCCTCCCGGCTGCCGGCCCAGGCCTCGCAGCTGTTCGGCACCAACCTGGTGAACCTGCTCAAGCTGCTCACCCCCGGCAAGGACGGGCAGCTGACGATCGACTTCGACGACGTCGTGCAGCGGGCGGTGACCGTGGTGCGCGACGGCGACGTCACCTGGCCGCCGCCACCCGTCGCGGTCTCGGCCGCGCCCGCCGCGCAGCCCGCGGCCGCACCCGAGGCGCCCGAACCGAAGCAGCCTAAGCTGACGCCCGCCCGGCGCTTCGGCCTGATCGGGCTCGGCATGCTCGCCATGTTCCTGCTGGTGGCCTACGCTCCCGCCCAACTGGCAGGCAACTTCACGGTGTTCGCGCTCGCGGTGGTGATCGGCTACTACGTCATCGGCAAGGTGCACCATGCGCTGCACACGCCGCTGATGTCGGTGACCAACGCGATCTCCGGGATCGTCGTGATCGGCGCTCTGCTGCAGATCGGGCACGAGAGCCGGCTCGTCACCGTGTTGTCCCTCGTGGCGATCCTGCTGACGAGCGTCAACATCTTCGGAGGTTTCGCCGTCACCCGCCGCATGCTGTCCATGTTCTCGAAAGGCTGAGCCGAGATGACCTCCCTGACGGCTTCACACGCGGCCGACCTGGTCGCCGCCCTGCTGTTCATCCTCAGCCTGGCCGGCCTGTCCCAGCACCGCACCTCCCGCGCCGGCGTCGTCTACGGCATCGCCGGCATGGCGCTCGCCCTCGTCGCGACCGTCGTCGTGGCGGCGCAGAGCATCACCGCCGGAGCGGTCACCCTGATCGTGCTGGCGATGGCGCTCGGCGCGGCGATCGGCCTGTGGCGGGCCCGCCGCGTCGAGATGACGCAGATGCCCGAACTGATCGCCGTCCTGCACAGCTTCGTCGGCCTCGCCGCGGTGCTGGTGGGCTGGAACAGCTACCTGGAGGTGGAGGCGCACGGCAGCGCGCAGGACCGGATCGGCGCCGACCTGCTGGGCATCCACCACGCCGAGGTGTTCATCGGCATCTTCATCGGCGCGGTCACCTTCACCGGCTCGATCGTCGCCTTCCTGAAGCTCTCGGCGCGCATCAAGTCCCGTCCCCTGACGCTGCCGGGCAAGAACGCGCTGAACGTCGGCGCGCTCGTGGCCTTCGTCGCGCTGACCGTCTGGTTCACGGTCAGCCCGAGCCTGCCGCTGATGATCGCGGTCACCGCGCTGGCGCTGGCCCTGGGCTGGCACCTGGTCGCCTCGATCGGCGGCGGCGACATGCCCGTCGTCGTCTCCATGCTGAACAGCTACTCGGGCTGGGCGGCGGCCGCGGCCGGCTTCCTGCTCGACAACAACCTGCTCATCGTCACCGGCGCGCTGGTCGGCTCCTCCGGCGCCTACCTGTCCTACATCATGTGCAAGGCGATGAACCGTTCCTTCATCTCCGTCATCGCGGGCGGTTTCGGCATCGAGGCGCCGTCCGGCCGCGAGGAGGACCACGGCGAGCACCGCGAGGTGCGGGCCGCGGAGGCGGCCGAGATGCTCGCGCAGGCCCGCTCGGTGATCATCACCCCGGGCTACGGCATGGCCGTCGCCCAGGCGCAGCACCCGGTCGCGGAACTGACGCGGCAACTGCGCGAGCGCGGCGTCGAGGTCCGCTTCGGTGTCCACCCCGTCGCCGGGCGCCTGCCCGGGCACATGAACGTACTGCTGGCCGAGGCGAAGGTGCCCTACGACATCGTCCTGGAGATGGACGAGATCAACGACGACTTCGCCGACACCTCCGTCGTGCTGGTCATCGGCGCCAACGACACCGTCAACCCCGCGGCGACCGATGACCCGGGCAGCCCGATCGCAGGCATGCCCGTGCTGCGGGTCTGGGAGGCCGAGCAGGTCATCGTCTTCAAACGCTCCATGGCCTCCGGCTACGCGGGCGTGCAGAACCCCCTCTTCTTCCGCGAGAACAGCAGCATGCTCTTCGGCGACGCCAAACAGAGCGTGGAGGAGATCCTGCACGCACTGGGCCCCGGCAGCCGACGCGACGCGGCCCCGGCCGCCCGCCAGGCGACAGGGGCCGGCCGCTGAGCACCGATCTCGCCGGATCAGGAACGACGCGAGTGCGACCGCCGCTTCCCCGGAGGCGGCGGTCTTCTCGTACCGGGCGGCGATGCCGCGCGCTGGGACCGTGTGACGGGCGCGGCCCCGTGGGCCCGTGGCCACGGGCCCACGGGGCGGTGACGGCCGGTGTGTCGGTCAGCCCGCCGCCTCCCCGGCCTCGTCGGCCTCTCCGGCTTCGTCGGCCTCTCCGGCTTCGTCGGCAGCAACGGTCGGTCGGGTACGGCACGCCGTCATCACACCGGCGGCCGCCGCGGTGGCGGCCAGCAACACCGCGGCAGCGCCGAGCGCGTGTCCGGCCGCGGTGCGGGGGCCGCCGGTCGTGCCGAGATGGATCCCGCCGATGACGGCGACGCCGAGCGTTCCGCCGAGTTGCTGGACGGCGTTGAGCAGTCCCGCCGCGGAGCCGGTCTCCTGCGGTCCGACGGCTGCCAGCGCGGTGGTGAAGAACGGTGGCGTGAACAGCCCGGAGCCCAGCCCCGCCAACGCGAGGGCGAAGGGGAGGGCCGTCGGGTAGGCGCTGGGAGCGGCGGCACGGTAGGCGAGAGCGGCGGCTGCCAGGCCGACGGCGAAGGCGGCGAGGCCGACGTGCATGACGCGGGCGCCGTAGCCGGGGGACGAGGCGGCTGCCGACGGCCCAGGAGGCGACGGCCAGTCCGGTGTACCAGGGCAGCAGGCTGAGTCCGGCGGTGAGCGGCCCGTCACCGAGGCCGAGTTCGAGGTGCAGGACGACGGCGATCATGACGCCGTTCATCACCGCGAAGAACGCCCTGCTGGAGTACCGGCCGCAGCGGACGCACGCGCTCCACGTCGTACACGGGGTAGTCGGGGCCGTCGGTGGGCCAGGGCTGACGGGTCACCATGTCCCGCACGGCGACGTGCCCGCGCTCGAGGAGGCCGAGAGCGGCGTCATGGACCTCGTAGGCCTGTGTCCGGCGGTGGATGGGCTGGCCTTCCAGGCAGATCACGCGCACTTCGCCGGGGACGAAGCCGCAGCGCTCCTGGACGGCTTGCAGCAGCTGGTCGTCGTGGAGGTGGCCCTCGCCGAAGTTCCATCCGAGTGCGAAGCCGGCGATCAGCTCGCCGTCCATCACGACGACATCGTCCTGGCCGTCCGTCACACGGTCGATGAGCCCGTTGTGGGCGCGGCCGTGCGAGTGCAACGACCTCCACGCCTGCACCTTGTGGGACATCAGCAGGGCCGTCCCCTCGTCGTAGAGGCTTTCCATCTGCCGGGTGGGAAGCCGGCATGCGGTGGTCAGGCCGGCCTCCAGGCGTGCCAGGGCGTCACCGGTGAACAGCCAGACGCTGGTGGCCCAGTTTCCCGCGTAGTAGCGCATGGCGGGCAGGAACGACACCAGGTCGGGGCGCATGTTGCCCAGCAGGGGCAGCAGGACCAGGCTCGGCAGGAGCAGCGCGAGCAGCCAGGGAGAGTGCAGGTGCCAGACGCTGACGTCGCCGTGGGCGCCGAAGAGGTAGAACAGCGAGAAGACGAAGAAGACGTTCCACTCCAGCGGCACGCCCATCGGCACGGTCGAGAGGATGTGGAGGTGGAACACGGCCATGTAGAGCAGGGCCGCCCAGGTCCAGAAGCCTCCGTCGCCGATGAACACCAGATAGAGCGGCACACCGTATTCCGTCACGGTGCCGATGTGGGCGAGGAAGAACGGCAGCCGTGAGGGGCGCAGGTCGCGCGGGTGGTCGCGGTACAGCATCCGCTTGAGCCGGCGGCTCGGGACCAGCGGGGCGTTGCTCATCATCGTCGCCACCACGAAGGGGAAGTGGCGGTTGAGCTTCGAGGTCGCCGCGCCCCACCACAGGGCCAGCATCACCAGCTTGAAGCCGATGAACATGTCCGGGTAGGGGAAGAAGAACAGCACCAGCGACAGCCAGTACTGCTCCCCGCGGGCGGCCAGGAAGACCGTCTTGTCCCGCAGGCCCAGCAGCGCGAGGCTGACGACGAGGGGGAGGGCCGTGCGCGCGTCGAGCAGGCCCACCGTGCCGGAACCGGCCGCGTGGCTGCCGTCACCCGGGCGGGTGAGCAGCCATACGGCCGAGGCGAGGACGGCGGCGTACAGGGCGGCGTCGATGACCGTGCGGCGGCTGCCCCGGGTCAGCGGCACCCGCGCCGGCCACGGCGGGAGCCGGATGGTGCCCGGCCGCAGCCAGTACAGCACCGATCCGATGACGGGCTGGAAACGGGACGCCAGCGGGCCGGACCCGCAGCCCAGTCCCAGCACCTCCCACAGGACGGTGAAGACGATCAGCTTCTGGTACACGATCGGCTCCGACCACCACGACGGGGCCTGCGCGATCCTCCCGAGGCCGGGCGTCAGCGAGATCACCAACGCTGCCCCGCCGACGTAGAGGAGGCACTTGACGACGTAGAACAGGTACACCGCGTTCGGTGTGCCGAAGCCGTGCTCGACCCAGTGCCGCGTGAGGATCCTCAGACGCTCGTCGCGGGACAGCGTACGGAAGGTCCCGGCGTCGACGGGCGGCAACTGGGGTCTGATGAAGCCCATGAGGTCACGTCCTTGTGGCTCGAAGGGGCGGCGGCGGGACTCAGCGGGAGGGCATCAGCGATCGCCGGCGCAGCGTCGGGCGTGCCGATCTCGCCGACCGGGTTCTCCGGGGCCTTCGTGCACCCGGGGCTCCACTGATCGTCAGGTCTCGAAGCGCCGCCGGGCGGACTCGATGTGCCGGAAGTACCGGTGGGTCCAGTCACACATCACGTCCACCGTCGCCCGCAGTCCGTGGCCCGCCTCGGTGAGGGTGTATTCGACGCGGGGCGGCACGGTGGGGTGGACGGTCCGCTCGACCAGGCCGTTGCGCTCCAGCATGCGCAGGTTCTGGGTGAGCATCTTGTGGCTGATGCCCTCGACCCGGCTGCGCAGCTCGCTGAAGCGCAGGGTGCCCTCTCCCAGGGCTTCGATGATCAGCAGTGCCCACTTGTTGGCGACGTCGGAGAAGATCTCCCGCGCCAGGGAGTCGGCGCGCCGCAGGTCGGTATCGTCGGCCGAGCCTTTGAGCTGCTTGGTCACCATCAGGTTCCCCAGTCACTGAAAAGTACGTTCTTCCATGTCAACGCACACTCTCCTACGGTTCCTGAGTAACCACAAGAGAGCGCCGTCGGCGTGACGAACACGGGCTGACAGCAGCCCGGGCAAGGAGCCGGACAGCATGGCCATCACTCTGAAGAACCCCGATGGACTGCCGAAGATCGATGTCTACCGGCAGGTGGCGATCGCCTCCGGTTCGAAGCTGGTCTTCGTCGCCGGGCAGGTCGCCTGGGACGCGGAAGGGGTCACGGTCGGAGAGGGCGACCTCGCCGCGCAGGTCGAGCAGTGCTACCACAACATCGCCACCGCGCTGGGCGAGGCCGGCGGTTCCTTCGCCGACGTGGCGAAACTGACCTTCTACGTCGTCGACTGGACTCCCGACAAGATGCCCGCACTCCTGGAGGGTATCTCCCGGGCGGCCGCGAAGCTCGGGGACCCGGCCCCGCCGGCCACGCTGATCGGCGTCATGGCACTGGACGTCCCCGAGCATCTGGTCGAGATCGAAGCCACAGCAGTCCTCGCCTGACCGCTGCCGCCGCCGGAGGAGCGAAAGCGGCTGCGCAGGGCCTGCGGCCTGATGGTCGACGAGGTCGCCGCAGCCCTGAAGGCGCGCCGCGCCACGGTCAGCGGCTGGGAGTCCGGCAAGGAGGAGCGCCTCGCCGGGCTGATGCTGGCGGGAGACCTCATCGAGATCGGAGACACGTTGGAGGCGCTCGATATCGAGGACCCCGAGGGTGCGCAGGGCTTGCCCAGTTGAGCGCCTGAGGTGTCTATGGCGGTCGGGGCTTTCTCTGGAACGGGGGTCTCCCTGTCGCTCGGGGTGGTGCGGGCGGCCAGGCTGCCAGGCGGCCTGTCCTCGCCGGGCCTCGGGGTGGTGCGGGCGAGGGCCGGGCAGGGCGTCAGGTCTGAGCTCGGTTCGGGGCGTGCCCTGAGGGGCGCGTCAGTGGGCGGGGTGAGTGGGACAGTGCTGTAGCGGACGGATGTTGCCGTCTCCGAAGTCGGCGCCCGCCGCGGTGGGGGCTGCGATGGTGGCGTGGAGGTGGAGCCGCGAAGGCCAGGTTGACGGCTTCCTCCGCATCGACGTCCGAGCCGCGATGGAGGCAGGCGTAGCGCATGTGGTCGGTGGTGGTCGGTGCGGCGCGGCTGGGGGAATTCCTCAGTACGCCATCTGCGCGGTCATGGCCCCGGTCGATCGACACGGCGCGCGGTACGGCCTGTCTCCTCCTGGCAGATGTCGCTCTGCTCACGCCCACGATGGCCGCCCGGATACGATCACATCTTTGACACTCATGCTCTCGCCACCGCCGCCGGTCAGGCGGGAGGCGCCGTGGTCGCCGATCTCGACCGCAGGTGGCCCCCCCCGCGCAACCAGGCCGTCTTTATGGTGTTCGAGGCCGACGGTGTCGTGGTCCGGCCCCGAAGGTGAGTTCCGTGCCCGCCGTCCCGCCGCTACGCCCGCCCGCGGAACCACGGGCGGGGCACCGTCGCCGGGCCGGTGACCGGGCGGGCGGTCAAGGGGCGATTCTCCGGCCGCCCGCCTGGCGCGGCACTCAGACCGCCGGGGCGGTCCGAGCGGTCACGGACTCTCTCCGTTCAGCAGGCAGGGGCACAGCACAGCTGAACTGCCGTCGTCGCGCCCCGGAGTGTTCAGGGCTTGGCGGAGTACACGACACCGGCCAGGTTCTGGGCCGCGGAGCCCCACACCTGGTCGTACAGGGAGGAGTCGACGCCGAGCGTGTAGAGCAGCCAGGCGGTCGTGACACCGTAGGTCAGTTTCAGCTGGGCGGCGCGGGTGATGGTTCCGCTGTCACAGCCGATGCCGGAGCTGTCCTCGAATCCGCAGTGGAACCCGCCCGTGATGACGCGCAGTTGAGTGGCGGACGGCTTGGCGTCGTACATCTTCTGCTGGTTGTCGGCGACGCCGGCGACGCTGTCGGCGCTGCCGCCGACGTACTGGACGGGCATGCTCAGCGTGCCGGAGGCGCTGACGGCCGAGGGGTTGGTCTCCGCCGCCGCGAGGGTGGAGACGGACTTGACGGCCGGGTTCCGGCTCGCGGCGAGCAATGCCGCGCCGCCGCCCATGGAGTGCCCCGAGACGGCGAGCCGGTCGGTGCTGACCGCGCCTGCGAACCGTGAGCCGGTGGTGCCGTTCTGGGTGGTGAGCCAGGTGAGTGCCGCGTTCAGATCGTCGGCGAACGCGGAGTGGCTGGGGAAGAGACCGCCCTGGGACTTGGGCGCGACGGTGATGATGCCCCAGGAGGCGTAGTGCTTGAGCAGGCTCTCGTACTGGGTGATGGCCTGGAAGAAGCCGTGTCCGAAGGCGAGGCCGGGGTGGGAGCCGGCGGCGACCGGTGCGTCCGCCCCGGCCGTCGTGCCGGGGTACCAGACACGTGCGCTGAACGAGCGGCCCGAGGCGGAGACGGTGAGATCGGTGTAGGCGACAGGGTACGACCCCGTGGTGGAAGGGTCCGCCGCCTGGACCGGGGCGGCCGCCCCCGACGCGTGGGCGGCCGGTGCGAGGGTGAAGGCGGCTGCCGCGCACAGCAGCAGCGCGGTCAAGGACCGCAGGAGTGTACGGAACACGAGATCACCTTTTCTGTGGGGATGAAGCAGTGATGTCTGGTGGTACGTCTCCGTGCTGTCCGGGTGTTTTCGGACTCCGGGGCCGGAGGCCACTCCGCCGCGGGCACACCCGTGGGCCCGAGCGGTGTTCAGGGGAAGGCTCGCCGAGCTGAGAATCGCGCCGGACCCGGACCGAAACCGGGACCGATGATGACGATGTCGCGGTCGGGTCTTGTCATCGGTCGTCCCGTGCTCTGAAATCGGCGAGCAGCGGGATGACGAGACGTTCGAGATTCCCGCGCCGTACCTGGGGGCTGACTCCGGTGAGCTGCACGGGGCTGTTCGGTGTCGGGACGTGCGCGACGAGAGCCAGGTGCGGCAGGAGCACCAGGAGGAGTGACAGCAGCGCGTCCAGGTCGGCGTCCTTGCGCAGGTCCCCGGCGTCGACGGCCCGTTCCAGGAGAAGGCGGAGACCGGCCAGGTACATGGCGTTCACGGGTCGCCTGACCGCGTCACGAACCGCCGGGTCCATCTCCATGTTGGTGGCGGCGGCCACCCCCCGCTCGAGCGGATGCCCGGCGAAGTACTCCAGCCAGGCCTCCAGCGCGTCGACGAGGTGCGTGGAGAAGTCGCCGGTGCCGTCGTAGCCGTCGAGCCAGGGCTGCATGTGCGCGTAGACACGCAGCGAGGTCTGCTCCGCCACGTAGGAGAATAGGTCCAGCTTGCCCGAGAAGTACTGGAACAGGGAGCCCTTGGCCACCCCCGCTTCACGGGCGATGACATTCAGGCTGCCCGTGGAGTAGCCGTGGGTGCCGAACTCGTCCATCGCCGCGACCAGGACCCGCTCGCGGCGGGTGGGCGACAGTCGGGTCCAGGTGGGAGTGGGCATGGACACCCCTTCATGTGACCGGACGTTCACGTGACGGATGCTGATGTGACCGCCCGGTCATGGTGGAGGTGCGGCTCGTCGCAAGTCAACGTGTAGGACAGGTATGGCTGTTACTGGCTCCGGCTCGACAGTGCGACATCGGACCGTCGAGGAACAGCCCGGTGCCGCCACGAAGCCGGCCGCATGAGCCGACAGTACGGCGGCGGCAGTACGGCGGCGCAAGTTTTGACGTACCGTCAATTAGTGACAATGCTGCGAGGGTTTGGTGGTTCCGTCCCGACGTGCCGTCGGATCGGTAGGGTCCGAAGCCGGCGTGGCAGGTGTTGCGAAGGGGGAAGCATGGCGTACGTGGTCGAGTTGCCCTTGTCCGGGGCGGACGGCGAGAACCCGGGATCCGCTCCGTCGGACGCGACCGGCACCGTCAAGGTCCAGATAGACGAGACCGCGGACGGGCTGGTGCAGGTCGCGCGTCCCGGGCAGGTCGTGGCTCGGGCGACCCGGTCGCTGAACGACATGCTGGCCGGGATCCGGCCGGTCGCGGAGGGCTTTGTCGACCAATTCCGCGACATGGCGCGGCAACCCGACGAGATCGGCGTCGAGTTCGGCCTGTCCCTGTCGGCCGAGGCGGACGTGGTGATCTCCCGGACGACCGGCCAGGCCAACTTCAAGGTCACCCTGACCTGGCGCAATCCGTCGTCCGGCGAACCGGAAGCGGACGCGGCGGGATGACAGTGCCCGCGTTACCGCCCGAGCGGACCGCGGGCCCGGGCCCGCAGTCTCTGGACGCGGCCGTACTGCGTGTCCGCGACGGCCGGGGCCAGCCCGTCGGCGTTGCCTTCCTGGTCTCCGACACGCTCGCCCTGACCTGCGCGCACGTGGTCCGTGCGGCCCTGGGCACGACGGGAGACGCGGCGCCTGCCGCTTCCGCCCGGATCCAGGTCGACCTTCCCCTCGTGCCCACTTCGCAGCGCGGCGGCGGCACGCCTGCGACGACGGCCGGTGTCGAGCACTGGGTGCCGCCGCGGGAGCCCGGCGGGGGGTCCTCGGTGTCCTCCACGCGCGCCGATGCCGCCGTGCCCGCCGATGTCGCCGTGCTTCGGCTGGATGCGCCGCTGCCGGGAGCGGGACCGGTGCGGCTGGTGGACGCGGAGGAGATGTGGGGGCACCCGGTGCGGGTGTTCGGGCTGCCCGCCGGCCGTCCCGGCGGGGTCTGGCACGCGGGGGTGCTGCGGGGGCGGCAGGCCGACGGCTGGGTGCAGGCCGATCTCGTCGGCAACGGCTACCCGGTGTCGCGCGGTTTCAGCGGCGGCCCCGTGTGGGACGGCCGGCTGCTGGGCGTGGTCGGCATGGTCACGGTCGCCGAGTCCGGGCAGCCGTCCGTCAGTTACCTGATACCCACCAGCGGGCTGCTGGCCGCCCGGCCCGAGCTGCGCGCGGTCACGCTGCCGCCGTCGCCGTTCCGCGGGCTGTCGGCGTTCGAGGAAACGGACGCGGCGGTCTTCCACGGCAGACGGGCCGAGAGCGACGAGGTGGCGCGGGCACTGGCCGTGGAACGCCGAGTCACCGTCGTAGGACCGTCGGGATCCGGCAAGTCGTCGCTGGCCCTGGCCGGCGTGGCGCCTCGGCTGCGCGCGGCAGGCGCTCAGGTGGTGGTCCTGCGGCCGACGCCTGGCAGCAGCCCGCTCGCCGCCTTCGCGGCGGCGCTGCTGCCGCTGCTGGAACCCGACTTGCCCGAGGCCGAGCACCCCGGCCGGGCCGCGGAACTCGCCGAACTGCTGCGCCGCCACGGCCCGGCGGACGTCGTGGCCCGGCTGCTCCAACTGCGGCGCGGCAGCCGACTGCTCCTCGTGGTCGACCAGTTCGAGGAGATCCTCGCCCTGGAACCGGCCGCCGTCGACGAGTTCGCCGACCTGCTCACCGGCGACACGCTCCCCGACACCGTCCGCGTACTGATGACGCTGCGCGCCGACTTCCTGGAGCCGGTGCTGGCCCATCCGCGGTTCGGCCCCGAGACCGGCGGACATCTGTACGCGCTCGCCTCGCCGACCCCGGAGCACCTGCGCCAGATCGTGACCGCACCCGTCGAGGCCGTACCCGGCGTGTCCTACGAACCGAACCTCGCCGAGCGCATCCTCGCCGACACCGGCCCGGGACCGGGCGAGCTGCCGCTCCTCGGTCTCACCCTCGACCTGCTGTGGCAGCGACAGGCGGGCGGCCTGCTGACGCACCGGGCGTACGAGGAACTCGGCGGCGTCACCGGCGCACTGGGCGAGCACGCCGACCGGGTCTGGGACGCGTGCGTGCCGCCGGAGGACGAGGAGACGGCCAGGCGGCTGCTCACCCGGCTCGTCCGGGTCCCGACCGGCACGCCCGCGCCCACCCGCCGGATGGCACTGCGCACCGAACTGGGCGCCGAGGAGTGGCGCGTCGCGCAACGGCTGGCCGGGACCCGGCTGCTGGTCATCGACGGCAACGCAGAGGGCACCGAGACCGTCGAACTCGCCCACGAGGCGCTGATCGGCGGGTGGCGCAGACTGGCCGACTGGACCGCAGGGGACCGCGCCTTCCTGGAGTGGCGGGCCGCGCTCCAACAGGACCTGGACCGCTGGGTGCAGGCCGAGCGCGCCCCGCAGTTGCTGCCGACCGACCTGCAACTCGCCCAGTCCGAGCAGTGGCTGAGCGAGCGTCCCGACGAACTGACCCGCGCGGAACGGCACTACCTCGACGCCGGCCGCGCCCACCGCCGTGCGAGGGCCCGCAGGCGACGGGCTGTGCTCTCGGCTGTCAGCCTCGTCCTGCTGCTGGTCCTGGTGGCCCTGTCGTTGTTCTACGCCACACGGAAGGAGAGCCGGGAACTCGCGGCCCAGGCCGCGTCCCGCGCCCTCGCCCTGGCCGCGGAGGACGAAACGCGCACCGAACCGGCTCTCGGCATCCTGAAGGCGCTGGCCGCTCACCGGACCGCGCCGACGCCGGAGCCCGCAACGAACTCCTCCGGCAGTACCTGCGCTACCAGAGTTACGACCGGGTGCTGTCCGGCGTGCTGGGCACGGTCAGGGAGGCGGCCACCAGCGGGGACGGCGACATCGTGCTGGCCGCCTCGCAACTGGGCCGGGCCGTCCTGTACGTCGGCGCCACCTCCGGGCGGGTGCGCAGTGCCCAGGTGCCCTCGACCGGGCAGGTCCAAGGGGTCGCGGTGTCCGTGGACGGCCGGCGCGTCGCCTACGTCCAGGCGGACGGGAAGGCCGTGTGGTTCGAAGTGGACCCCGACGCCGAAGACCTGCTCGGCCCGGTGCACCGGCTGCCCGAAGCGCCGGGCAGCGGCGTCAGCTGGGAACCTGCGGTGCGCGCCGCGATGTCGGCGGACGGCCGCATGTTCGCCGCGCAGGTCCGGGGCCGCCTGGTGTGGTGGAACCTCGACAGCGGCACGCTCGCCGGTGACGCCCCCGCGCCCCAGGACATGGCCGACGCAATCTGGTTCGGGCCGGACGGGCGGACGTTGCTGATGACGGTCTACACGGCGACGGGCGGGCAGGCACTGAAGAGCGTCGACATGGCGACCGGACGCGCCACGCAACTCCTGTCCGGCGCCCAGGAGATCCATCTGTCCGGAGACCGCCGCACCGCGGTCGTGTGCCGCGAGGAGAACGATCAGTCCGTCGTCAGCCGTCATCGGACCTCCGACGGTGCCGGCATCGGCCGCTCCTATCGCGAACGGGACGAGGCGTACACCACGGACCAGTGCACGGTGGCCGCCGTGGACGCGACCGGGCGGCGCGTTGCGCTCCGGTGGGGCGGGGAACTGCGCGTCATGGACCTGGACAGGAGTGAGACGATCTCCAGCGCTTCGCTGCCGGAACCCGCCTCCACGCAGTTCACACCCGCGCCTCTGCTGCCCGAGGCGCACGGCAAGCTCTACTGCGTGGGCTGGCAGGACTCGATGATCGCCCTTGTGGGCCTGAACCACGGGAGGCGGCTGCCGAAGGCCGCTCAGCAACGCCTCACCGCCGACGGGAAGCGGACGATCCTCGTCCTCGCGGACGGCTCCCGGATGGAACTGCGCCCGGCCGACCCGAGGCACAGCGGGCGCGTCCTCGCGCGGACGGCCCGCGCGAAGCCGTACTGGGTGCCCGAGGAGACCGACCTGCCCGTCTTCAACAGCACCGGCGCGCTCGTCGCCGACCGCGAGGCCCGGAACGTGGTGGTGGTCCGTGACACGTCGACGCTGCGGAAGGTGGCCACCGTGACCGCCGCCCGGCCTCCGAGAACCCGGCCCGGCACCCGGCTGGTCCGGGACCTGGACATGAGCGGCGCGCTCAGCCGGCGCCGGCAGAGCTACGAGTTCCGCTACTACTTCGACCACACCGGCCACCTGCTGACCGTCTCCGGCACCGTCGTCCAGCAGTGGGACCCGCGTACGGGCCGGCAGACCGCCCGCTTCGACGCCGGTGCGCTGCGCCCCGGCGACGACCCCGACGCGATCATGACGATCGCCCCGTATCCCGGCCGCAACAAGGTCTCCGTGATCGCGCAGGGACGGCCCGGGGTCCGCGTCGTCGACATCACGGACGGGCGGATCACCGACCGCGTGCGCACCGGGGGCGATGTCCTCTCCGTCCAATTCGGCCCCGAAGGCCGCTACTTCGCGGTCATGCGACGTGAGACGGGACTTGAGGTGTGGCGGCGCGGAGACTCCCCGCGCAGGGTGATCGGCCCGCTGAGCACCGTCGGCGAGAGCCGCATCACCCCGTACCGCGCCGTCTTCCTCGACGACGGCCGCTACCTGACCGCCGCCGGCGACGCCGTACGCACCTACCGGATCGGGGAACGCGGCTACGACGAGTCGTACGTGGTCGGCGATTCGACGACGGGGGAGCGCTCCTTCCTCGACGTGTCCGAGGACGGGAACACCGTGCTCCAGGGCGCCTTCGAGGAAACGGGCAGCGCCCTGGTCCTCGACCCCGAACTGTGGAGACGGGAGTTGTGCCGCATCGTCGGCGACCGGGCGTTCACGGCGGACGAGCGCGACGGCCTCCCGGCGGAGGCGAAGACACGACGGCTGTGCGCGTAGCGCCGCGAGTCGTCCGGCCGACGTCGACGACGAGAGACCGAGTGAAGGGGAGACGCATGGCATATCCGGTCGGATCACCCGTGTCCGCGGCCAGTGGCACCTCGGGCGCCGCACCGCCGGGCACACCGGACGCGACGGGTGCGCCGGGCGCGACGGGCACGCCCGGCACGTCGGATACACCGGGCGCACCGGATATGTCAGATGCATCGGGTACATCGGGTGCACCGGGTGCACCGGGTGCGTCGGAAAAGCCGGACGCGACCGGTGCACCGGGCACGCCGGACGCGCCGGGTACGGTCCAGGCGCGGATCCGGGAGGTGCCCGACTCGCTGGTCGAGGCCGCCGGGCCGGGGCGGGTCGCGGCGCGGGCGGCCCGGTCGCTGAACGACAGGCCCGCCGGGATCCGGCCCGTCGCGCAGAACTCCGTCAGCACCTTCCGCGACATGCCCGACGGCCCGGGCGAGACCGGCACCGAGGTCGGCCTGGCCCTGTCTGCCGACGCCGGCACGGTGATCAGCCGGACGGCCGGACAGGCCGGCCTCACGGGCATCCCGGCCCGTTGCCGGCCGGCGGACCGGGCGGTGGAATGACCTCCGCACAGGAACCGGAACGGCAGCCGGCGGCCAGCGGCCCCAAGGCCCTGGACCGGGCGCTGCTGCGCATCCTCGACGCGCGGCGGCAACCGGTCGGCGTCGGCTTCCTGGTGTCCGACACGGTCGCCCTGACCTGCGCGCACGTGGTGTCCGCCGCCCTCGGCACACCGGCCGGCACGCCACCGGAACCCGGCGCGAGTGTCCTGGCCGACCTGCCCCTCGTGCCCGCCGCCCCGCACTCGGACGCGGTCGTCGAACTCTGGGTGCCGCCTCGGGCGCCGGGCGGCGCGCCCTCCGGGGCAGCTTCCGGCGCACCCTCCGGCGCGGCCGATGTCGCCGTGCTGCGGCTCGCGGCTCCGCTGCCGGGGGCGGGACCGGTTCGGCTGGTCGACGCGGACGCGTCGGCGGTGGCGGCCGGGCCGGCCGATGAGCCGGCGGACGGGTTGTGGGGGCACCGGGTGAGGGCGTTCGGGCTGCCCGCCGGCCGTCCCGGTGGGGTCTGGCACGCGGGGGTGCTGCGGGGGCGGCAGGCCGACGGCTGGGTGCAGGCCGATCTCGCCGGTGCCGGTTATCCCGTGTCGCAGGGTTTCAGCGGTGGGCCGGTGTGGGACGACCGGCTGTCGGGCGTGGTCGGCATGGTCGCCGTCGCCGAGTCCGGTCAGCCGCCGGTCAGTTACCTGATCCCCACCAGCGGCCTGGTGGCCGCCTGGCCCGAACTGGGCCCACTCGTGCTGCCCCCCTCGCCGTTCCGCGGACTCGCCGCCTTCGAGGAGGCCGACGCGGCGGTATTCCACGGCAGGCGGAACGAGAGCGACAGGGTCGCCCAGGTGCTCGACGAGCAGCAGTGGGTCACTGTCGTAGGCGCCTCCGGTTCCGGTAAGTCGTCTCTCGCGCTCGCCGGTGTGGCGCCACGGCTGCGTGCGCGCGGATCCTGCGTCGTCGTCATGCGGCCCGCGTCCGGAAGCAGTCCCCTCGCCGCTCTAGCCTCCGCGCTGCTGCCGCTGCTGGAACCCGGCCTGCCCGAGACCCGCCGACTGGCGCGCATACCCGAACTGTCCGGCGAACTGCGCCTGCACGGCCTCGCCGAGCCGACCGACCGCCTGCTCGAACTGCAGGGCGGCAGCCGACTCCTCATCGTCATCGACCAGTTGGAGGAACTGCTTCAGCAGCCCCCGGACGCCGTGCGCCGACTGGCCGACGTGCTGTTCACCGCCGACGCCCTGCCACCCGCCGTCCGCGTACTCGCCACCCTGCGCGCCGACTTCCTCGAACCCGTCCTCGGCCACCCGCATCTCGGCCCCGCCACCGGCCGGCACCTGCACGCCATCGGACGGCTCGGCGTGGACGGCCTGCGCGACATTGTCACCACCCCCGTCGACGCCCTGCCGTCCGTCTCCTACGAGCCCCATCTCACCGAACGCATCCTCGCCGACACCGGCACCGAACCGGGCGCCCTGCCGCTCCTCGCCCTCACCCTCGACCTGCTGTGGCAGCGACAGGAGGACGGCGTGCTCACCCACCGCGCGTACGACGAACTCGGCGGTGTCACCGGCGCGCTCGGCAACCACGCCGACCGGGTCTGGGCCGAACACGTGACGCCCGACGACGAGGCGACGGCCCGCCGGCTGTTCACCCAGCTCGTCCGGCTGCCGCTCGGCGCAGCCGCGGCCACCCGACGCCTCGCCCGACGCGGCGACCTGACCGAGGACCAGTGGCGCCTCGCCCAACGCCTCGCCGCGCACACCAGGCTGCTCGTCACCGACCGCAGCGCCGAGGGCACCGAGACCGTGGAACTCACGCACGAGTCACTGATCGGGGAGTGGGACAGACTCGCCGGGTGGGTGGCCGAGGACAGGTCCTTCCTCGGCTGGCGGGAGACCGTACGACACGAAATGGGCCGCTGGCAGGAGGCGGACCGTGCCCCTGAACACCTCCCCACCACCGCGGCGATGGCCGGCGCGGAGCAGTGGCTCCCCGAGCGTGACGCGGCCTTGAGCGAGGCCGAGCGGGACTATCTGGCCGCCGGCCGGACCCACCGCCGCGCCCGCGCCCGCCGGCGCCGGGCCCTGTTCTCCGGACTGGCCACCGCCCTGGCGTTCGCCCTGGTGCTGGGCATGCTCTACGTCGTCGAACGCCGCAGCAGCCAGGAACGCGCCGCTCTCGGCGCCTCCCGCGCCCTCGCCCAGGCGGCACAGGAGTCCACGGTCACCGACCCGGGCCGCGCCGTGCTGCTCTCCCTCGCCGCCTACGACATGTCCCCCACACAGGAGGCCGAGAACGAACTGCTGCGCCAGTACCTCCAGTACACGGATTACGACCGGGTGCTCTCCGGCGACCTCGGCGACACCGTCTTCGACAAGAGCCGCGACGGCGACGTCGTCCTCGCGGCGGCCAAGCGCTCCGGAGCCACTCTGTTCGTGCACGCCTTGACCGGGCCGGTGCGCACCGTGCGGGTGCCGTCCACAGACAAGGTCCAGTACGTCATGGTGTCCGCCGACGGGAGGCGTGCCGCCTACGTCCAGTACGACGGCAAGGCCGTGTGGTTCGAGGTGCGCCCCGACGCGAACCGGCCCGCCGGACCGCTCCACCGCCTCCCCGACGCCCCCGGCACCGGCAGGGACTGGAGCGACACCGTCACCCCCGCGATGTCCCTCGACGGCACGATGATCGTCGCCCACGTGCGCAGACGCATCGTCTGGTGGAACCTGGACAGCGGCCCGCACGGCGCCCTCGCCGGGAACCTCCCGGCGCCCAAGGGCATCGAGTTCAGGATGTGGCCGGCCCCCGACGACCGGACGCTGCTGGTCCCCGTCTACAAACGGTTCCGCGACTTCGGGCAGGGCGAGAAGGGCAGCCTGCTCGCCCTCGACCTCAAGACCGGCAGGAGCCGACTCGTGGTACGCGCCGACGCCGACCAGATCCGCATCTCCGGCGACCGGACCCGGGCCGTCCTGTGCCGGGTGCGGGGCAAGACCGCCGAGGTCACCGTCCACCGGGTCCGCGACGGCTCGCGGGAGGGCCCCGCCTACCGTGAGAAGAACAAGGACTTCGCATCCGGCGTCTGCCTCGTGCAGTCCGTGGACGGCTCCGGCCTCCGCGTCGCACTCAACTCCGGCAACGGCCTCACCGTCGTCGACATGCGCGACGGCAAGGTCCTCTCCCGCAACGGCCTGCCCGCCTCGACCTCCTCGCTCGCCAAGAGCAGCCCATGGCTCGTGGAGTCCCGCGGCAGCCTCTACTACGTCCGACACGACGAGTCGCTGATCGGTTTCGTCCGGCTGCGCCCCGGCAACTGGTTCGTCGACGCCTCCCAGCAGCTCCTCACCAACGACGGCAGGTACACGATCACGGTCCTGGCGGACGGCTCCCGCATGCAGCGGCACTACGCGCGCAAGGTCAGCGCCCGGGTCCTCGCCGACGTACCGCGCCGCAAGCCCTACTGGGTGCCCGGACGCACGGAGCCCCTCGCCCTCGATCGCACCGGACGCCTCGTCGCCGACCGCGAGGGCGTGAACGTCGTCACCGTCCGCGACGCCACCACGCTGCGCCGCACCGCCACCGTGACCACCGTCGAGCCTCCCCGACCCGATGCCTCCGCGCCGTCGGTCGGGGACATCGGGCTCGGTGGTGACGGCAAGGGCAGCAGCGAACACCCGACTGACAACTTCAGGTACTTCTTCGACCACGGCGGGAAACTGATCACCGCGTCGGGAAGCATCGTCGAGCAATGGGATCCGCGCACCGGCCGGCGACTCGCGCGCTTCGACGCCAGGACGGTCCGCTCACGAGCGGGCGGCGCCAAGGACGCGGAGCTGATGATCGGCTCGTACCCGGCGCCGAACCGGATCAGCGTCATCGTCCTGGACCGGCCCGGCATCAGCATCGTCGACATCACCACCGGACGCATCACCCGGACCGTGCAGACCGGCGACGACATCCTCGCCTCCCAGTTCGACTCCAGCGGCAAGTACTTCGCGATCCTGCGCCGGGGCTCGGTCTTCGAACTCTGGCGGCGCGGCGACCCGCCCCACAAGGAGATCGGCCCCCTGCGCAGCGTCGCCGAGTCGGACGACACGCCGTACGTGGCAGGTTTCCTGGAAGGCAGGGGCCGCTACCTCATCGCCGCCAACAACGCCGTACGCGTCTACCGGATCGGCAAGCCCGGCTACGAGACCTTCTACTCCTTCACCGGCCCACGCGACAGCACACTCGACGGGCAGCACGGCTTCCTGGGCGCTTCCAGAGACGGCCGTACCCTGATCCACATCGGCCCCGACGGCACCGGCGGACCGCTCTACCTGGCACCGGACCGGTGGTACCGCGACCTCTGCGACATCATCGGCGACCGGGAACTCACCTCCGGTGAGGTGGACCTGCTTCCCGTCGATCCGAGGACCCGGAAACCCTGTGCCGAGGACGACTGAGACACGGTCCGGCCCGGACCGCCGAAAGGGCTCTGACCAGCGCGCGTCCCCCGCGCCGAGGCATGCGGACTATTCTTCGGACCGACAAGTCGTGTAAGGATCCCGGTGTCTCACTCCCTGTCGGTTGCCGCGGCCCCGGGCGCGCGAGGATCCCGCCGAAGACAACGAGCACCGCGCGGCGGTGGCGGCGGATCTGACATGCGCCGTGTGTATTTCGCACCGTTGCTGGCGGCGGCCCTGACCGGATGCGCGCTCCTCGGCCAGGACACGCCCTGCACCAAGGCCGACGCGGACTCGCAGGTGTCCGTGATGTGGCGGCCCGCCGACTTCGGAGGCCGGGACGCGGTGAAAGTCCGTCTGTGCGCGCAGTCCGGATGCCAGGAGCGGGTATCGGGCAGCCCCGACGATCCGTTTGCCTCGGTGTCGGTCCGACTCCGCGGCGACATCGGCTCGTCCACCGTCCCGGTGCGGCTCACGGTGACATCCGTGAAGAGCGGTGACATGGTCGTCGCGGACAGCATCCGGGCCAGGCTGACGGAGCAGCACCCCAACGGTGCGTCCTGCCCGCCCGCCACCTGGACGGCAACGTTTCGGGCCCACCCGGACAAGGGCCTGACATCACCCAAGGGCATGAAGCTCCAGGAATGAGCCCCGACACGGTCCGAGGGCTGCCGTCCTCACACCCGATGCGTCATCCGGGCGAGCTTCCCGGTAGACGGGAGACGTGATGTCTTGGGCCGGCCATGACATGCCCACGCTCTGCCCACCTCGCCGAGATTGTCGCTGGGGTTGCTTTTCTGCCAGGGCAACCCGTCAATGCCCGCTGCCGCCGTGAATTCCTTTGGCCGGCTTCTCGGTACGGTGATTTCCTTCACGAGTTCTGGACGCGGCGTGGTGAACGAGTCGGCGCATGGTAATGCCGCCACGCGAAGGCCGGCCGGGCAGCGAAATGCCTCCAGGCCGCCTCCGGTCGCATTACTCCCCGAACAGTTTCCAGGCCTGCGCGTCCGACCGGGGGGCCGGTTCGGGAACTCGGAGCCGGCGGCGTTGGGCAGGTGGGTGCCCGGCGTCAGGCGGCGGCCAGAGCCGTGGCCGTGGCCGCACCGAGGAAGAGGCTGCGCGACGGCAGGGCGGGGTGGGTCCTGGGACGCGCGTTCATCGTCTCTCCGTGTGTGTGGGGGCGGGTGAGCGAACGGCGATGGATGCGCCGGCCTGCGGAAGGAGGCCCGCTCGACGGCTGCCACCGTGATCCGTCGTCCGAAATATGGAACGCGATTCGGCTGGTCGGTCAGAAAGTAGTGCCCGGTCCGTGGTCCGTCAATGCTTTCAGCGCGACTTCCCGCGCGCGTATCGCCGAGAGTGATCTCGGCCATCTCCATGCCGTTCGAAGACGTCGGCGGCATTGACGCCGTATAACGCGCCCTCTATCGTTCCGGCGTCCCTTCAAACGTATTTCGATATGTCGAACAAATGGTTTGAGTCACCCGAGAGGTGTGGGCGCCCACCGTTCCAGGCTGATCTCTCTCCTGTTTCTGCGGAGCGCCGCGGTTCCGTATCCGGCTTCCGTTGCCGCTCATTCTGACCGAGAGGAGACGTTCTGCGCCGCTTCACCGAATCGTCCGCACGTCCCAGCCGCAGGATTCCGCTGCGTACGGTCATCGCCGGCACCGCCGCAGCAGTCGCAGGGCCCTTCACCGGGTCCGTCCGAGCCGTCGGGCCCGCCGGCTCGGCAGCACCCGCCACTCGCCCCCCGCACGGGAAAGGTGCACGATGTCCTCTTCCCTGAACAGACGCCGCCTCCTGCAGTACGCCGGAGCCGCGGCCGCAGCCTCCGCCACCGGCTCACTCCTCGCCGGCTCCCCGGCCCGGGCGGCGGTCCTTCCGCCGGTCCGCTCCGACATCGGGGCCCTGGCCTACCCCTTTGACCTCGGCCAGGTCCGGCTGACCGCCGGCCGCTGGCTGGACAATCAGAACCGCACCGCCGCCTACCTGCGGTTCGTCGACGTCGACCGGCTGTTGTACGTCTTCCGCGCCAACCACGGCCTGTCCACGGGCGGCGCCGCCGCCGACGGCGGCTGGGACGCGCCGAACTTCCCCTTCCGCAGCCACATCCAGGGCCACTTCCTCACCGCCTGGGCTCAGTTGTACGCCGTGACCGGTGACACCGTCTGCCGTGACAAGGCGACGTACATGGTCGCCGAACTGGCCAAGTGCCAGGCCAACAACAGCGCCGCCGGATTCACCGCCGGATACCTCTCCGGCTACCCCGAGTCCGACTTCACCGCCCTGGAACGGCGCACCCTGAACAACGGCAACGTGCCGTACTACACGATCCACAAGACCCTCGCCGGGCTGCTGGACGTGTGGCGGCACATCGGCTCCACCCAGGCCCGCGAGGTGTCACTGGCCCTTGCGGCGTGGGTCGAGACCCGCACCGGCCGCCTGACCGAGGCACAGATGCAGGCCATGCTGCAGACCGAGTTCGGCGGCATGAACGCCGTGCTGACCGACATCTACCAGCAGACCGGTGACGCGCGCTGGCTCACCGTCGCCCGCCGCTTCGACCACGCCGCGGTCTTCGACCCCTTGGCAGCCGGCCAGGACCAGTTGAGCGGGCTGCACGCCAACACACAGGTACCGAAGTGGATCGGCGCCATCCGTGAGTTCAAGGCCACCGGCACCACTCGCTACCGGGACATCGCCGCCAACGCCTGGAACATCTGCGTAGGCACCCACACCTACGCCATCGGCGGCAACAGCCAGGCAGAACACTTCCGAGCCCCCAACGCCATCGCCGCCTACCTGATGCAGGACACCTGCGAGAGCTGCAACACCGTCAACATGCTGACGCTGACACGAGAGTTGTTCGCCCTCGACCCCGACCGGGCGGCCCTTTTCGACTACTACGAGCAGGCGTGGCTCAACCAGATGATCGGCCAGCAGAACCCGGCCGACCCGCACGGCCACGTCACCTACTTCACCCCGCTCAGCCCGGGAGGCCGGCGCGGTGTGGGCCCGGCATGGGGCGGCGGCACCTGGAGCACCGACTACACCACCTTCTGGTGCTGCCAGGGCACCGGCCTGGAGATGCACACCCGGCTGATGGACTCCGTCTACTTCCACACCGGCACCACGCTGACGGTGAACCTGTTCGTCCCCTCCGTGCTCACCTGGGCCGAGCGCGGCATCACCGTCACCCAGACCACGACCTACCCGGCGAGCGACACCACCACTCTGCGCGTCACCGGCAACGTCACCGGAACCTGGTCGATGCGCATCCGCATCCCCGGCTGGACCACCGGCGCCACCATCAGCGTCAACGGCGTCGCCCAGAACATCACCGCCACCCCCGGCAGCTACGCGGCCCTCACCCGCTCCTGGACGGACGGAGACACGGTCACCGTCCGTCTGCCCATGCGGATCATCATGCGGCCGGCCAATGACAACCCCGAGGTCGCCGCGGTCACCTACGGCCCGGTCGTCCTGTCCGGCGACTACGGCGACACCGCGCTCAGCTCCCTGCCGTCCCTGAACACCTCCACGCTCAAGCGGACCAGCGCCGGCGCGCTCACCTTCACCGCCACCGCGGACGGCGCCACCGTGGACCTCGGCCCGTTCTACGACGCACACGGCCACAACTACACCGTCTACTGGAAATCAGGCACCGTCCCCACAGTCCACCTCGTCAACGCGGGCAGCGGCCTCGTCCTGGGCATCCAGGACATGTCCACGGGCGACGGCGGGCGGGCCCTGCAGTGGAACGACTCCGGCACCGCCGACCACGACTGGGAAATGATCAACGACGGCAGTGCCTACCGCTTCCGCAACGCCCACAGCGGCAAGGTCCTCGGCGTCCAGGACATGTCCACCGCCGACAACGCGACCGTCCTGCAGTGGACGGACAACGGCACCGCCGACCACCGCTGGACCCTGCTCGACCAGAACGACGGCACCTACAAGATCCGCAACGAGCACAGTGGCAAGCTCCTGGCCATCGCGGGCGACTCCACCGCCGTGGGGGCGTTCGCGGTCCAGGATTCGGACAACGGCACGGCCGACAACCGGTGGCGCCTTGTCCCCAACCCGTGACGGGTAGGAGGAGAGCGGCGCCAAGTATCCCAGGATCGCGCGGCTTCGGGAGAAAACCTGCGCAGACTCCGTGTCCTTCCTCCAGTTCGACACCGAGACCCGCATCGCCTTCGGCGGCCGACTCTCCGTCGGCCGCCGAAGGCTTACCGGCGTTCACACCATTCACACGTTCGGGCCGACGAGTACCCCTTTCGTGACATCGTGTGCACGATGGTGTCACTCGGGTGCTGCGGGCATGCCGTGGGCGGCCGCGGAACGAGCGTGCCCGTACCCTCGGTTCGGCCAGTCGGACGGTGAAACCGCGCTCGTGGCCGAGCAGTTGACCGTCCACCGCGACGGCCGCCTCCAGCGCCGCCGAGCCCACCTCACCGGTCCGGGGCCGATCACCTCGGCGCTGATCCCGGGGTGGGCGAGTTCGCGGGCGGCGGCCAGGGCGGGTGTGACGCGGCCGCTCGGGCCGCGAGATCCGGCTCGGCCGCGCGTCGCCGCCGGTCATGGAGGGTCTTCCCGATCCCGTGTGATCCAGAACCCGGCCCTCCCGTCCCCGATGCCCCCCGCTGCGATCTGCGCGTTCGGATTCCTTGACACACCCGGTGGCGGGTGGATTAATAGCCCGAACTTCAGACCTTTTAGCGAAGGGTGGCCCCATGGCGGGTGTGCTCTCCCAGCGGGACGCGGCACGGATCGACGACGCCATCGCCGAGCAGGCGGAGGAGGCGTTCGTCCTCCTCGAGCGACTGGTCGCCGCGCCGAGCACCCTGGGACGGGAGGCGACGGCGCAGTCCGTGATCGCGGAGGAACTCGCCGGTCTGGGCTTCGAGGTGCGGCAGGTGGATATCCCCGAGGCGATCGCCGACGACCCGCTGGCGGGCGTCCCCCAACTGTCCTATCAGGACCGGTACGACGTGTACGGCACACTGGGCGGCAGCACCGACACCCCCGGACTCCTGCTGAACGGGCACATCGACGTGGTGCCCGCCGAGGACGGCGAGCTGTGGTCCTCCCCGCCGTTCACCCCGACCCGGCGCGACGGCTGGCTCCACGGACGCGGCGCGGCCGACATGAAGTGCGGTTTCGCCATGGCCGCCCTGGCCCTGCGCGGACTGCGGGCGGCCGGCATCGGCCCCGCGCGCCCGCTGGGCTTCCTGAGCGTGGTGGAGGAGGAGTGCACCGGTCACGGCACCCTCGCCGCCGGCCGGGCCGGCATCCTCGGCGACAACGTCCTGCTGATGGAGCCCACCGACCTCGGCATCCTGCTCGGCGGCACCGGCGTGCTGTGGGTCGACATCGAGGTGACCGCGGGCGGCGGCCACGCCGAGCGAGCCGACCGCTCCAGCAATCCGGTGGTCCTCCTGGGCCGGGTCCTGGAGCAGCTGCGCGGCTTCGAGAGCATGGTCAACGAGCACCGCGACCCGGTGTTCGCCGGGATCGACCATCCCTACAACGTGAACATCGGCCGCATGTCCTCGGGTGACTGGACCTCCAGCGTGCCCGCCCGGGCGAGGGCCTCGGTCCGGATCGGCTTCCCCCGGTCGTGGTCACCGGCCCGCGCCGAACGCGAGGTCCGCGAAGCGATCGACCGGTCGGCCGCGGCCGACCCTCTGCTCGCGGCGCATCCCCCGGTGGTGCGTGCCTCGGGCTTCCGCGCGGAGGGTTACGCCCTGGATCCGGACCATCCACTGGTCGAGGCGGTGGCGGCGGCCCACCGGGACGCCCACGGCACCACCCCCGAGACATATGTGGTGGGCTCCACCACCGACGCGCGGTTCTACCTCAACCAGTTCGCCCGCCCCGCGCTGTGCTACGGGCCGCGGGTGCGCAACATGCACGGAGTCGACGAAGCTGTGGAGCTCGCGAGCATCGTGACGGGAGCGCGCACCCTCGCCCGGGTGATCCCCACGCTGCTGACCGAACCCGGTTCTTCCTGACCACGAGTACGAGGAGACTTCGTGACCGACCACCCCACCACCGATGAGGGCCCCTCTTCCGCGATGCCCGCCGGTGAGCCCGACCTGTTCGCCGAGATATTCGCCGAAGACGGACCGCCGGGTCTGAACACGCTGTTCCAGCCACTGCCGATGCTGTCCGCCGGGGAGCGGATCGCCGACCGGCTGGTCACCGCGATCGCGCTGGGCGGCTTCGTGCCCGGCCAGCGGCTGCCGAGCGAACGGGAGCTGGCCGCCATGCTGCAGGTCAGCCGCTCGTCGGTGGGGGAGGCGATCCAGCGACTCAGCGCCGAGGGCTATGTGACGGTCCGGCGGGGACGCAGCGGGGGCGTCTTCGTCACGAGGTCGTGGGGACCGGGCTCCACCGAGAAGATCCGCAGAACGCTCCTGCCGACCTGGAAGGCGATGGAGCAGGTACTCGAGTGCCGCGCCTTCACCGAGGAGATGATCGCCAGTGTGGCGGCCCGCCGCCGTACCGACGACGACGCCGCCGCCATAAGGGACGCCCTGGAGGACTACCGCGCCGCCGGCGACGACCGTGAGGCGTCCCGGGCCGCGGACGAGGCCTTCCACCTGGCCGTGGCGCACGCCACCCACAACGTGTACCTGGTCAAGCTGAGCCAGCGGCTGCGGCACGCGGTCAACCTCGGCTTCCGGAGCGAACCGTACAGCCGGGAGCTGCGCCGGACGGCGCTGCGCCAGCACGCCTCGCTGGCCGAGGCCATCATCGACGGGCGGGCCGGGGAGGCCGGGGCCATCGCCGCCGAACACTTCACCCTGACCACCGAAACCACCCTGCGCAATCTGGTCGCGCGGATCCGTGAGGACGGGCAGCACCCGGAAGGAGAGACCACCCAGCCCGACCACGACCACGCCTGACACCCCCACGACCACGCGCCTGACACCCCCACGACCACACGCCTGACACCCCCACGACCACGCGCCTGACACCCCCACGACCACACCTGACACCCCGAAGAACCCCACGGAGAGGAACCCCCGTGCCCATCGCGGCCGTCAACGACATCCAGATCAATTACCGACTCGAAGGCGAGGGCCCGGAGACGATCGTCCTCGTCAACGGGCTGGCCGACGACCTGACCACCTGGGACTACCAGGTACCGGCCTTCCTCGAGGCCGGATACCGCGTCCTGCGCTTCGACAACCGGGGTGTGGGGCAGACCAGTAAGCCGGAAGGCCCCTACACCAGCCGGATGCTCGCCGACGACGCCAAGGCGCTGGTGGACCATCTCGGCATCACCGACTTCCATCTGATGGGCACCTCCATGGGCGGCATGATCTCCCAGGAGTACGCCATCAACTACGGAAGCGACCTGCGCTCCCTGGTGCTGTCCTGCACCTACGCGGCCCCGGGGCCGTTCTGCTCCCGGCTGTTCACGGTCTGGGCCGAACTGGCGCCCACCCACGGGGTCCCCTTCATCATGCGTGAGGTGACCCTGTGGGCCTTCACCCAGGACTTCTTCGAAACCCGCCCCTCCGAACTCGCGGCCTTCGAGGACGAGATGGCGGCCATGCCGTGGCCGGCTGAGGCATACCTGTCCCAGCTCAACATCATCCGCGAGCACGACACCACCGACCGGCTGTCCCGGATCACCGTCCCCACCCTGGTACAGGCGGGTGAGGAGGACATCCTCATCCCGGTCAGGCTCTCCCGCAGGCTCCACAAGGGCATCCCGGACGCGGAGTGGGCGACCACCCGTGGCGGACACGCCTGCCTCTGGGAGCACCCCGACCACTTCAACACCACTCTTCTCGAGTTCTGGGCCAGACACCGCCGCGCCGCCTCACCGGCCGGATGAAAGCAAGGAGCACCACGTTGTCACAGCACAGCACCCCCGGTGAGAACGGGAACGACGGGACCGCCTCCGGGAAGCTCGGCCTTCTGGGCGTGATGATGCCCGGACTCGCCCAGGTCGGGCCGTTCTTCAACATCCTCTTCAGTACGGTCCTCGTCGCGGGCCTGGTCGGTGTCTCGACCCCCCTGGTCTATCTCATCGCCATGTTCGGGATCGGTGCGACCGCCAACAGCTTCGCGCAGTTCTCCCACAAGTACCCGAGTTCCGGATCATTCGTCACCTTCATCACGCGGGCCCTGGGTGCCCCGGTCGGTGTGGTGACGGGCGTGGTGGCGATGCTCGGATACGTCATAGCCTTCGGCGGCATCTACGTCTTCGTCGGCGACTACATACGCCAGAACCTGCTCGGCGACACCCACTTCACCGGGGCCACCGCGCTGATCACCGTCGTGTACGGCGTGCTGGTGCTCCTTCCGGCCGTCCTCGGTCTGTCGTTCGGTATGCGCACCACCATCGCCCTCTACATCGTGGAGATCGTGGTACTGGCCGTCTTCGTGATCGGCGTCCTGGTCCAGGGCGGCAAGGACGGCCTCAGCCTGCTTCCCCTGACCCTGCACGGAGTCGCCGATCCCAAGAGTCTCGCCCTGGCACTGTCACTCACCGTGCTCGCCTACGGCGGCTTCGAGGCCGCGGCGCCGTTCGCCGAGGAGACCGCCAACCCCCGTCGCAACGTGCCGATCGCCCTGCTCGCCAACGTCGCGATCAGCGGACTGGCCTACGTCCTCGGCTCGTACGCCCTGGTGATCGCGTTCGGCGTGGACCACGTGGACACGTTGGCCAAGGACCCCAACCCGTTCGTGACCGCCGGCCACGCCTTCGTCCCCTTCGTCGCGGTGGCCGTCAGCTGGGTGTTCATGTCCAGCATCACCAGCTCCTACGTCGCCGCCAACCTCGAGACCTCCCGGGTCATCGCGGCCGGCGCACGCGGCGGGCTGTGGTGGGGCGGTCTGTCCCGGCTGCATCCGAAGTTCGCCACGCCGTGGGTTGCCGTCGTCGGCTTCGTGGTGCCGAGCGTGGCGATCGGCGTAATCTCCACGCTGTTCACCGATCCGGGAACGGCCGCGGGCTTCCTCGGCACCTACGGCACCATCGGCTTCCTGCTGATGTACATGGTGACCAACGTCGCCCTGGTCGTCGAGTGGGTCAAGGACCGCCGTGCCGGGGAACGCGGCCATGTGTTCTCCCGGTTGATCTCCCCGGTCGTCGGGGTCCTGGTGCTGGTCATCCCCTTCTGGGGCGACTTCCAGCCAGGTCAGGCCGCACCCTACAGCTACCTGCCCGTGCTGACCGTCCTGCTGATCCTCGCCGGCGTCGCGTACATGCTGGTGCTGCGCAGCCGCAAACCCCACGTCATGGACCGGGCAGCGGCCCTCCTCAGCGGGGAGGAGTTCGACGAGGAAACCGCCCCTGCGGCCGGCTGACCCGCAGTACGGCACCCGAGGAGCGCGCCGTTGCTCCGGTGCCATGGCGTCATGACCGCCGTCAGCCCGCACCGGGTGAACTCCCCGGCGCGGCGGGGGAGATGCCGGCCGAAGCACCTGCTCACCTCGGCGGAGCCAGCGTGTCAGCTCGCATCGCACGGCGTTCACACCTTCACACGTGCGGACCGGTGGGTGCCCCGTCGGCGCTGCGGTGAGCACACGTACCTGCTACCGGGATGCCGTGGGCGGGAGGCGGATCCCGCCTCCCGCCCACGGCATGCGGCCTGCCACGACGGGGCCGGCGCCGGAGCGGTCGGCACCGCCGTGCGCCTCCGGACGACCGGCCTCAGCCCAGTGTCGAGGCGCGTGCGACCAGGGTGGGAGACAACAGCTCGGATTCGACGTCCTCGCCCGCCAGCCGCTTCATGAGCAGCTGGGCCGCGCGTACTCCCATGTCGTGCATGGGTGACCGGACGGTCGACAGTCCGATGGGCAGGGAACCCGCGAGTGGCACGTCGTTGAAGCCGATGACCCCGATGTCGGTGCCGACGGTCAGTCCCGCATTGCGGGATGCCTCCATGGCTCCGATCGCGGCGAAGTCGTTGACGGCGAACACCGCGGTGGGTCTGGTGCGCCCGGCCAGCAGCCGCTGCATGGCCTCTCGGCCCCCGCCGGTGTCGAAGCGGGAGTGCACGATCCTGGAGGCCGGCACCTTGATGCCCGCGGCCGCGTAGGTGTCCCGGAAGCCGGCGGTGCGGTCGATGCCCGTACTGGCGTACGGCTCACCGGCGATGACCCCGACCCGCCGGTGGCCCAGCTGCAGCAGGTGCTCGGCGGCCAGCTGGCCGCCCCGGTAGTCGTCGCAGGTCACCGACGGGTGTGAGTCGGCCCGCCGGGAGACCAGCACGAACGGCACACCACGCCCGGCCACCTCGTTCAGGAAGCGCCCGTCCACGTGGGCGTCGCCGAAGATCATCCCGTCCACACGACGGGCGAGCACCATTTCGGTGCGCTGGCGCTGCGCCACCGGGTCGTCACCGGTGTTGGCCACGAACGCGGAGAACCCCGACGCCGCGCACGCCTCCTCGATGCCCTCGTAGATGGTGGCCAGCACCATGTCGACGAGCTGCGGGACGAGCACCCCGACGAGATTGCTGCGCTGGGTGCGCAGGCTCGTCGCATGCGGGTTGGGTGTGTAGCCGACTTCCTCCGCGATGCGCCGGATCCGGTCGGCGGTCTCCCGCCCGGCCATCCGGACGCCGGTTCCCATCGTCCCGTTCAGGACCCGTGAAACCGTCGACACATGGACTCCGGCGAGCTCGGCGATCGTGCGCAGAGTGGCCCGGCCCGCAGCGTCTATGTGTGGAAGCTGCCCCCCCGTAGAACCTTCGACCATTCCTCGCCTTCCTCTCCGCTCGACAACATTTTCCCCCAGATGCCTTGACGCCTGCCCGCGGGTCGCATTTTATATGCGCAATCGTTCGGCGCAAACGTTCGGCGCGGACATATCGGTCGGGGAAGACTGGAAGATCTCAGGAGGTATCGGTGCGGACCGTCATGGTGCTCGCGACCGGCGGGACAATCGCCACTCGGAGCAACGCCACGGGTGAAGCCGTCGCGCGCGCCAGTGGCGCCGAGCTGGTGGAGCGGCTGGCCGCAGCCGGCGATGTCCGGGTCCAGGTCGACGACGTGTTCCGGATCGGCAGCTACCTGATGACCCTGGAGCGGATGCGGACGCTCGCGCTGCGGGCCCAGGAGCATCTGCGCGAGAAGGACGTCGCCGGCCTCGTGATCACACACGGCACGGACACGGCGGAGGAGACGGCGCTGTTCCTCGACCTCTTCCTGCACGACGAGCGTCCGGTGGTGCTCACCGGCGCTCAGCGGCCCGCGGACGCACCGGACAGCGACGGGCCGCGCAACCTCTCCGACGCCGTCACGGTGGCTGCGCAGCCGTCGAGCCGGGGGCTGGGCACACTGATCGTCTTCGACGGCTCGGTGTTCGCGGCGGGAGGGACGCGCAAGAGCCACACCACGGCATCGAGCACGTTCGCCTCCCCCGACGGCGGGCTGCTCGGCTGGGTCCGCGGCGGCACCGTCCACCTCACACAGGCATCGCGTCCACGGCTACGACTGGACCTGTCGGCCATGGACCCCTCCCGGGCGCGCGTCGACATCGTCGCGTGCTATCCCGGCGCGGACGCGACCGCCCTGCACGCCTTCGCCGCCGCGGGAGCGCGCGGCATCGTGCTGGAGGCCACCGGCGCCGGCAACGCCAACGCCGCGATCTGCGAGGCGGTTTCCGAGCTGACGGCGTCCGGGGTCGTGGTGGCCACGTCCACCCGGGTCGCCGCCGGGCCCGTCGCCGCGATCTACGGCAACGGCGGCGGCGCCGACCTCCTCGCCGCGGGCGCCGTCCCCACCGGGGTGCTCCGTCCGCCCCAGGCCCGGGTGCTCCTCGCGGCGCTCCTGGGAGTCCACGCCGACCCGTGCGCCGCGCGGGAGGCGCTGGCCGCCTACACCACCGGCTGATCCCAGCCGCTGGACACAAGACTCCCGGCCGCGGTGGCCGGGTGATGGAAGGAGTCGACCTTGCCCAAGGAAATCCTGTGCGCGTTCGGCGTCGATGTCGACGCCGTCGCCGGCTGGCTGGGGTCGTACGGGGGCGAGGACTCCCCGGACGACATCTCCCGCGGCATGTTCGCCGGCGAGGTCGGTGTGCCGCGTCTGCTGAACCTGTTCTCCAAGTACGACCTGCAGACCACCTGGTTCGTGCCGGGCCACTCGATCGAGACCTTCCCGGACCAGTTCCGCCAGGTCGTCGACGGTGGACACGAGGTGGGCGTGCACGGCTACAGCCATGAGAACCCGATCGCGATGACCCGCACCCAGGAGGCCGCGGTCCTCGACCGCTGCATCGACCTGATCGAGAAGGTCACCGACCGGCGTCCCACCGGCTATGTCGCACCTTGGTGGGAGTTCTCGCCGGTGACCAACGAGCTCCTGCTCGAACGGGGCATCAAGTACGACCACTCGCTGATGCACAACGACTTCACGCCCTATCGCGTGCGGGTCGGCGACAGCTGGACCAAGATCGACTACACGGCCCGGGCCGAGGACTGGATGAAGCCGCTGGTCCGCGGCGAGGAGACCGAGCTCATCGAGATCCCGGCGAACTGGTACCTGGACGACCTGCCGCCGATGATGTTCATCAAGGCCAGCCCGAACAGCCACGGCTTCGTCAACCCCCGGGACATCGAGCAGATGTGGCGGGACCAGTTCGACTGGGTCTACCGGGAGATGGACTACGCGGCCGTCACCTTCACCATCCATCCGGACGTCTCCGGGCGTCCGCAGGTGCTGCTCATGCTGGAGCGGCTCATCGAGCACATCAACGGCCACGAGGGCGTCCGCTGGGTCACGTTCGACCAGATCGCCGACGACTACGCCGCCCGTCACCCCTGGAAGGGACAGACCAGATGAACAGCGAGACGGTCTCGCCGACGGGTGACATGCCCGAGACGGCACCGGCGCAGGGCCGGCGGCAGTTCCCGGCGTTCACCCGGAAGCAGACCAACACGGCCGTGGTCCTGGCTCTCCTGGCCTGGACCGTCGCGGTCTTCGACTACGGCCTGTTCGGAACCCTGCTCCCGGTGATGCAGAAGGACTTCGGCTGGAGCAGCTCGACGGCCTATCTGGTCAACACGCTCATCGCCATCGGCACCGCGATCATCGCCTTCGGTGTCGGACCGGTCATCGACCGGCTCGGGCGCCGGCGCGGCATGATGGTCACCATCGGTGGCACCGCTGTCGCCTCCCTGCTGACCGCCCTCACCCCCGCGAAGATGGGGCTGGCGAGCATCGCCGGCATGGTCGGCGTACGGTCGCTCGGCGGCCTCGGTTTCTCCGAGCAGTCGGTGAACGCGACCTACCTCAACGAGGTGTTCTCGATCACCGAGGACGAGAAGAAGCGGGAGCGCCGGGGCTTTTGGTACGGCATCGTCCAGGGCGGCTGGCCGCTCGGCTTCCTGCTGTCCAGCGCTCTGGCACTCGTCCTGCTGGACTCGATGGGCTGGCGGCCGATGTACCTGGTCGCGAGCCTGCCCGCGGTCGCGCTGATCATCACGATCGGCAGGAAACTGCGGGAGACCCCGCAGTTCGAGCTGCACCAGAAGCTGACCAGGCTCAAGGCCGAGGGGAAGACCCGCGAGGCCGAGGAACTGGCCGCCGAATACGGTGTGGAGCACACCGACAGCGCCCCGATCGCCCGGATCTTCCAGCCGGAGCTGCGCAGGAACACGATCGTGCTCTCGCTGGCGTGGATCGTGAACTTCTTCGGCATCAACATCTTCAGCGTGCTGGGGAGTTCCATCCTGGCCAACGCCAAGGGCGTGCAGCTGAGCACCGCGTTCTGGATGCTCATCGTCATCAACCTGGGCGCCTACTTCGGTTACATCTTCCACGGCTGGCTCGGCGACCGCATCGGGCGGAAGCGGACCATCGTCATCGGGTGGATGATCTCCGGTGCGGCCTTCGCGGCGATGCTCTCCCCGCTGGTCACCAGCACGGCGCTCATCGTGGCCACCTACGCCGTAGGACTGTTCTTCCTGGTGGGCCCGTACGCGGCGATCATGTTCTACATGGGGGAGTGCTACCCGACGGACTGCCGTGGCACCGGCACGGTGATCATCGGCGCCATGAGCCAGCCCGGCACCATCCTCGGCGGGTTCCTCTTCACCGGTGCGGCGGCGGCCTGGGGTACCGGCACGGCGGCGCTCTGGGTCGGCGCGGTCGGCACGTTCCTCTCCGGGGCGCTGATGATGCTGGCCAAGCCCGTCGCCCGCCTGGAGCACTGAACGCTCACCACGGCGCGCGGCCGTTCACGGGACCGGTGGGCGGGGCCCTCTCCGCCCACCGGCGTCGTTCTCTCTCACCGACCTCGCAGACCTCATGGGTCCCGGAGGCCTCCCTTCCGCACAGGCCCCGGTGACCTCGCCGTCTCGCACATCTCACAGAACTCTCGGAAAGGTTCACTCATGGCAGCACAGACGCAGGGCGGTGGACCCGAGCCCGGGGTCGCCGTCATCACCGGAGCGGCCAGCGGGATCGGCCGGGCCCTCGCGGTCGGCTATGCCCGCCAGGGCGTACGCGTGGTGATCGGTACCTTCCCGGGCGATCCGCACGACCCCTACGAGACGCTGCGCCAGGCGGAGACCGCCGGCGGCGAGGGGCTGGTGGTCGAGGTCGACGTCCGCGACAGCGCTCAGGTCGACGAACTGGCACGCAGCGCACACGCGGCATTCGGGCGGATCGACTACGCGGTGGCCAACGCCGGCGTCCTGCGGCGTGCCCCGCTGGCCGACCTCACCGACGAGGCGTGGGACGACATGCTCTCCGTCGACCTGACCGGTGTGCTGCGCACCTTCCGGTCGTGCGCCCCCTACATGGGTGAGGGCTCCGCGATGGTCGCGGTCTCGTCCATCGCGGGAGGGGTCTACGGATGGGAGGACCACGCGCACTACGCCGCGGCCAAGGCCGGGGTGCTCGGACTGTGCCGCAGCCTGGCGGTGGAGCTGGCTCCCCGTGGCATCCGCGTCAACGCCGTCATACCCGGGCTCATCGAGACCCCCCAGTCCTCCGACCCGGTGAACTCCCTCGGCCCGCAGGGCCTCCTCCGCGCGGGCGGTGACATCCCCTTCGGCAGGGTGGGGCGACCCGATGAGGTCGCCGACGTCATCCGGTTCCTCACCTCACCGCAGGCCGGGTACGTCACCGGCCAGCAACTCGTCGTCGACGGCGGCCTGACCGTGAGGATGCGCGCATGAGCGGGATCGCAGCCCTGACCGGTCGAACGGCCCTGGTCACCGGTGGCGCCAGCGGCATCGGACGGGCGATCGCCGAGGCATTCGTCGCCGCCGGGTCGCAGGTGGTCGTGCTCGACCACGACCCCGAGGCGGCCGAGAGGACCGCGCGGTCCGTCGGTGCGGCCGGCGGCGTTGCCGCCGACGTCACCGACGAGCAGCAGGTCCGGTGTGCCGTCGCCGGGGCGGAGCGGCTGCTGGGCCGGATCGACGTCCTGGTCAACTCCGCCGGCATCCTGACCCAGAGCCCGCTGGTGGAGATGTCGCCGGCACAGTGGCAGCAGACCATCGACGTGGACCTGACCGGGGTGTTCCTCATGTGCCGGCACGTGGTTCCCGGGATGGTGTCCCGCGGGTTCGGCCGGGTCATCAACATCGCCTCCCAGCTGGCCATCAAGGGCGGGGAATCGCTGACGCACTACTGCGCGGCCAAGGCAGGCGTCCTGGGCCTGACGAAGGCACTGGCCCTGGAGGTGGCCCGGGACGGGGTGCTGGTCAACGCCATCGCCCCCGGCCCCATCGAAACGCCTCTGGTCGACGGGATATCCGAGGACTGGAAGCGGGCGAAGCGCGCCGAGCTGCCGCTCGGGCGGTTCGGGACACCCGAGGAGGTCGCGCCGACCGCGGTGCTGCTGGCCTCGTCCCCCGGCGGTGACCTGTTCGTCGGCCAGACGCTGGGGCCCAACTCCGGCGACGTCATGCCGTAGGAGCGAACCGTGTGTGGCGCTTGTGGCAGGGCCGTGGCGACCGACGCCTGGTCCGGCATCTTCTGTACCAGCCGTGCCCGTTGGGAGGCCGCCCGGATCGTCAACGGTGTGCTGGGCACGTGCGGTCATCCCGCGCGGGTGACCTGTTCGATCGGGGCGTGGGTGGTCCGTTCGGGGACGGGCCGGAGCGTCGTGGTGACCACCGTCAGCCAGTTGTGGCAGGTGCTCCTGTCCTTGCCGGGCCCCCGCCTCGATGTGGCCGGGGCACTGGCCGGCCGGCCGCCGACCCCGGTCCTCGACGCCGTCGCCGCCTCGGCGAGAGCGGCGGCCCCATCGCATCCCCCTCCTACCCCATGAGGTGTGACCATGCCCGTGAGCCTCAACTCCGACTTGGGTGAGTCGTTCGGCATTCACTCGTTCGGAAACGACGACGCCCTGCTACCGCTGGTGGACGCCGCCAATGTGGCCTGCGGGTTCCACGCCGGCGACCCGGTGGGCATCCACCAGACGGTGACGAAGGCCGCCGCCGCCGGGGTCGCCATCGGCGCCCACCCCGGTCTGCCCGACGCGGTGGGCTTCGGGCGCCGGGAGATGAAGCTGTTCTCCGACGAGGTGCGCGACCTGGTTCTTTACCAGGTCGCGGCGCTCAAGGGCTACCTGGACGCCGAAGGAGTGCCGCTGCGCCACATCAAGCCGCACGGATCGTTCTACGGCATGGCGGCCCGCGACGAGGAGCTGATGGACGCCGTCTGTGATGTGGCCGTGCAGTACGGTGTCCCGGTCTACGGCATGGCCGGAACCGCGCACGAACGCGTCACGGCGAGGCGCGGCGTCCCCTTCGTCGGGGAGTTCTACGTCGACCTCGGATACCGGGCCGACGGCAGTCTCGCCATCGTCCGCCGCCCCCATGCCACGGCGCCCCGTCTCGCCGCCGACCGCGCCCGGCTCGCGCTGACCGACGGTCTGGTCGAGACGGACTCCGGCCGGCGCGTCCCCGTTCGCTTCGACAGCATCTGTGTGCACTCCGACACCCCGAACGCCGTCGAAGTGGCCACCGCCGTACGCCAGGTCATCCAGTCTGCCTGAGCGTTCCGCGTCGTTCCCCGACAGACAACGAACCAGACCATGAAGGGACATCCATGGCCGAGCACACTGTGCGCTCCCCCATGCCGGGCGTCTTCTACCGGTGTCCGGCACCGGGACAGCCGCCGTTCGCCGAGGTCGGTGCAACCGTCACCGCCGACCAGACCATCGGAATCATCGAGATCATGAAGCAGTTCGCGGAGGTCAAGGCCGGAGCCGTCGGCACGGTGACCGCCTTCATCGCCGAGAACGACGGACTGCTCGGCCCCGGAGACCCGGTCGCGACCATCGAGGCGGGCTGACGACGACATGCGCAAGCTTCTGGTGGCCAACCGAGGTGAGATCGCCCTGCGCGTCATACGGGCGGGGCGCGAACTCGGCGTGCGGACCGTCGCCGTGTGCAGCGAGGCCGACACCGACGCCCCGCATGTGCGTCTGGCCGACGAACACGTGGTGATCGGCCCCGCTCCCGCGGCCCGCAGCTATCTCGACGCCGACGCGGTCCTGTCTGCCGCCGCCCGGTCCGGGGCGGACGCCGTACACCCCGGCTACGGATTCCTCTCCGAGCGTGCCGCGTTCGCCCAGCAGGTCGCCGACGCGGGAATGACGTTCGTCGGGCCTTCCCCCGACGCGATCCGGCTGATGGGCGACAAGGCGCTGGCCCGCTCCACCGCCACCCGCGCCGGCGTGCCGACGGTACCCGGCTCCGACGGCGCGGTGACCGACCTGAGCGATGCGCTGGAGGTCGCCGAGCGGGTCGGCTGTCCGATCGCGGTGAAGGCGGCGGCCGGCGGCGGGGGCCGCGGCATCCGGATCGTGGAGGGCCCGGACGAGTTGCGCGCGGCGCTCCCACTCGCCCGGGCCGAGGCCGTGGCGGCGTTCGGCAGCGACGAGGTCTACCTCGAGCGGTTCGTGCCCCACGCGCGCCACATCGAAGTACAGGTCTTCGGCGACGGCGAGCACTTCCTGCACCTGGGCGAGCGCGAATGCTCCCTGCAGCGCCGCCGGCAGAAGATCGTCGAGGAGGCGTGCGCGCCCGGCCTTCCCGCACAGGTCCGCCAGGCCAT
The DNA here is from genome assembly GCF_040641355.1 of Streptomyces sp. NPDC020996. Lineage (NCBI taxonomy): Bacteria > Bacillati > Actinomycetota > Actinomycetes > Kitasatosporales > Streptomycetaceae > Streptomyces > Streptomyces sp. NPDC020996. Next base: position 36,047 of record NZ_JBFADM010000022.1, on the reverse strand, counting down.
GACCGAGGCGGCGGTCCGCCTGGCGGCCGAGGTGGCCTACTCCGGCGCCGGGACGGTGGAGTTCCTCTACGACTCCGTGCGGAAGGAGTTCTTCTTCATCGAGATGAACACCCGCATCCAGGTCGAGCACCCGGTCACCGAGATGGTCACGGGCAGGGACCTGGTGCGTGAGCAGCTCACGGTCGCCGCGGGTGCCTCCCTGTCCTTCACCCAGGAGCAGGTGGAACTGCGCGGACACGCCATGGAGTTCCGGCTCAACGCCGAGAACCCCGACCTGGGGTTCATGCCCAGCCCCGGCACGATCACCGCGATGCGGATGCCCGGCGGGCCGTTCGTGCGCGTCGACTCCGGCTGCGAACAAGGCGGCCAGGTCAGCCCGTTCTACGACTCCCTCATCGCCAAGCTGGTCGTCTGGGGCGACACCCGCGAGGCCGCCCTGGCCCGCGCCCGCCGCGCGCTCGACGAGGTCGAGGTGGAGGGAGTGGCCACGACGGCACCGTTCCTGCGTGCGCTGGCCGACCTGCCGGAGTTCGTCGACGCGGACTACCACACGACATTCCTGGAGAGTTGGCTGGCCGGCCGTGCCTCCGATCACGACGGCACCGGGAGGACCGCGTGAGTGCGCCCATCAGCAGCCACTACTCGTGGGGCGGAGACGAACACCTCGTCGTCCGGCTCGACGAGGCCATGAGCCTCGAGGTCAACTTCGGGGCGATGGCCATGGCCAGACTGCTCCACAGCCGGAAGCTGCCGGGCGTGGTCGACATCTGCCCTGCCAACGCCTCCCTCCTGGTGCGGTTCGACCCGGACGGCATCGCCCCCGCGGCACTGGAGGCCACCGTGCGGCAGGTGGAGCGGGAGGTCGGCGAGGCGCCGTCCCTGACGCTCGAGACGCGCATCGTCGAGGTGCCCATCTGGTACGACGACCCGTTCACCAACGAGACCGGTGCCCGGTTCCGTGACCGCCACCAGCGGCCGGAGGGCAACGACCTGGAATTCGCGGCGATCGAGAACGGACTGCCCTCGGCGCAGGCGTTCATCGACCGCCACTCGGCGTCACCGTGGATCACGTCGATGGTCGGCTTCGTCGCCGGGCTCCCCTTCCTCTTCCAGATGGTCCCGCAGGAGCGGCAGCTCGAAGTCCCCAAGTACCTGCGCCCCCGCACCGACACACCGGCGCTGACCGTCGGGTACGGCGGTTGCTTCTCCTGTATCTACTCCGTGCGCGGCGCCGGCGGCTACCAGATGTTCGGCGTCACCCCGGTGCCGATCTTCGACCCGGCCCGGAGACTGCCCGACTTCGAGGACTTCATGGTCTTCTTCCGGCCCGGCGACATCGTGAAGTTCCGTCCGATCGAAGAGGGCGAGTACGAGCGCATCAAGGCGGACGTCGAGGCGGGCACCTTCCGCTACCGCCAAAGCCCGGTCGACTTCAGCCTGCGCGACTTCCTGGCAGGCCCGGACGCCTACAACGCCACACTGCTGGAGGCCCTGTATGGCCATTGAGATCGTCAACCCCGGGCTTGCCTCGAGCGTCCAGGACCGGGGCCGTCCCGGCTACTACTCGGTGGGCATCCCGCCGTCGGGCGCGGTCGACCTGTACTCCGCCCTGGCCGCGAACCTGCTGGTCGGCAACGAGGACGGGGCCGCCGTGATCGAGGCCGCCTACATGGGGCCGGAGCTGCGTTTCACCGAACCCGCGCTGGTGGCCGTCACCGGAGCCCGGATGCCGGTCCTGGTGGACGGCCGGCCCGCACCGCAGTGGGAGTCCTTCCGTGTCGCGGCCGGCGACGTGCTCTCCTTCGGCTACCTGGAACAGGGCGCCCGGATCTACATCGCCGTAGCCGGGTGTGTCGACGTGCCGTCGGTGCTGGGCAGCCGGTCGACGTACACCCTCGGGGGATTCGGCGGGTTCGAGGGCCGTGCGCTGCGGGCAGGGGACGTGCTGCCCGTCGGCACCGGGGGCGGGCGGCCGGGACTGGTCGTGCCCGAGCACCTGCGTCCCGCGCTGTCCCGCGAACTCGACCTGCGCGTCATGATCGGCCTGTACGACCACCGGCTCACCCCGGCCGGCCTCGCCTCGCTGCTGGACACCACGTGGACCCTGACGCCGGTGGCGGACCGGATCGGCTTCCGGTACACCGGCGGGACGCTGGAGTGGGAGGAGCGGGTGCAGCCGTTCGGCGCCGGATCCGACCCGTCGAACATCGTGGACGCCGGATACCCGCTCGGCTCCATCCAGGTGCCCGGGGGAGTGGAGCCCATCATCCTGCACCGCGACGCCGTCTCCGGCGGCGGTTACGCCATGGTCGCAACGGTGATCAGCGCCGACCTCGACATCGTCGGCCAGTCCGCGCCCGGCACCCGCACCCGCTTCCGCCCGGTGTCCATGGAGCAGGCGCTGGACGCCAGAGCAGCCGCCGCAACGCGCGTCCGGCACCTGCGCACGGCGCTGACCCCACCCCAGCCGTCCTGACCTGCCGCTGCCCCCTCCACCGCCTGAAAGGATCACCGCCACCATGAGTTCCCTCGCGCCGGTCGCCCCCCGAAGGGGCACCCTCGTCGATCTCTGGGCGCGCAGCCGCACCCGCGACACCGCGCTCGTCGTCGGCGCCGCCGCCCTCACCGCCCTCGCCGCCCAGGTCTCGGTGCCCGTGCCCGGCTCACCGGTGCCCGTCACGCTGCAGACGTTCGCCGTACTCGTGACCGCGGCGGCCCTCGGCGCCACCCGCGGCGCGCTGAGCCAACTGGTCTACCTCGCCGCCGGTGCCGTCGGGCTGCCGGTCTTCTCCGGGGCCACCGGCGGCATGCCCGCCGTCCTCGGCGCGACCGGCGGCTACCTCCTCGGGTTCGTCGTGGCCGGCTACCTCGTGGGGGCGCTTGCCCAGCGGGGCGCCGACCGGAGCCTGCCCGGCACCCTGCTGACGTACCTCGCCGGTTCGCTGGCCGTGTACGCGCTGGGGGTCCCGGTACTCGCCCTGGTCACCCACCAGTCGCTCGGCTGGGCCGTGGCCCACGGCCTCGTGCCGTTCCTCGTGGGCGACGTCCTCAAGGCCCTGGCCGCGAGCGCGCTGCTGCCAGCGGCGTGGCGTGTGACGGGCCGCACCCGCTGACCGCACGGGCCCGCCCGCCCGCCTGCCCGCGCTGCGCCGCGCCGCTTGCGGGCGCGTGAACCGCCGCATGCTGAGCCGGCCCCGGTCAGGCGGTCGTGACAGACGTGCCCTACAAGCCGGCCCAGCGGGGGGCGGGCGGACGACTGGTGCTGCGGCACCCGTCCTGGCCGCACCACCGTGTGACCTCCGGGAACGCACCCCGTCGCGGCGAGGTGCGCCAGGCGCCGGGTGGTCGACCCGGCCCGGTGCGAACTCGCGGACGACCAGCCTGCGCAGCCGCTCGTGGTCCGGCGGATCGGGGGTGAGCGTGTGCGGCCCCGCGGAATCCGCACCCTGTGCACGGGGCCGCGTTCCCGCAGCGCCGCACGGACCGGACAGGGACCGCGGACGAGGTCCTCGCCCAGCGCGACCGGACCGATCACCTCGGCTGCCGCCATCGCCCGCCCCCGTCTCGCGTCTCGCCCGACGCCGGGAGTGGGCGGTGCTTCGGCGAAGGCCGCATTCACCCGAACCGGGCCGGACGGAACCGGGTGGCCCGGTTCGGGTGGGCGAGGAGGGTGGGCCGTACACCATCACTCCGTGCGGATCAGTGGGGGCACCACCGGGTGCACCGGCGCGCGGAGACCGACGACATCGTGAATGCGCCGAGCGGTGTCACCGTCCCCTTGGAGCCTGTCCGGGGCACACCCCTTGCAGGGTCGCCGGGATTTGACCATGTGGCGCGCGACGGCTGCGGAGAGAAGCGGACCATGACGCGGGCACGGGCCGGGAGGCGGTCCGCGGGGCGCGCCGGTACGACCCGGCGCGGACGCTCACCGGCCGGCCGCGGCCCCCGGGGTGCCCTCAGTCCGTGAGATGCTCCAGGATCCGGTGCATCCCGCTGTTCCAGTTCTCCTTGAGCGCCGCCACCGCCGCGTCGATGTCGCCGCGCTGCAGACACTGCGCGATCCGCTCGTGCTCCACGGCGGAGCGCTCCAGGACGTCCTGGTCGCCGAGGGCCACCCGCTCGTAGCGGTGCATCGTCACCTTAAGTGAGGTGATCAGCTTCATCAGCCGGTCGTTGGTGCAGCCCGACAGGAGCAGGTCGTGCCATGCGTCGTCGTAGCGCTCTATGACGTCGTGCGGCGCCTGCGGCGCGGAGAAGGCCCGCGCCTCCTCGAGGAGACGGGGAGCCGTCGCCCGCAGGTGCTCCGGGTCGCTGGACTCCAGGGCCAGCGCCTCCAGCGCCGCCACGATCGCGGTCAGGTCACGGAACTCCTGCGCGCTCAGCGGCGTGAACCGGAAGCCCTTGCCGCGCTCGCTGGTGATGACGCCCTCGCGCTCGAGCGTGATCAGGGCCTCGCGCAGCGGAGTGCGGCTGACCCCGAGTTCGGTGGCGAGCTGCCCCTCGTTGATCGGTTCGTTGGTCGCGATCGTGCCGCGCCCGAGGCGCTTGATCAGTTCCTCCTTGACCTGTTCGCGCAGCGGGCGGTTCTCGATTGGCATGTGGGGCAGCCCTCCTCTTCTGTCCGGTCGATTATCTGTTACCGGCGAGTCACGCGGTACCCGCGCCGTCGACCGGGATGATCGCCCCGCTCACGAACGACGACGCGTCGGAAGCGAGGAACGCCACGGTCTGGGCGATGTCCCTCGGCTGCCCGATCCTGCCGAGGGGCCGGTCGGCGGCCTCGGCGTAGAACGCGTCGGAGCTCTCGCCGAGCTGCCGGGCTTCCTCGGCGAGCATGCCGGTGGCCGTGTCGCCGGGGCAGACGCAGTTGACGCGGATGTTGTCGGGGCCGTGGTCGATGGCCATGGCGCGGGTCATATTGACGACGGCGCCCTTGGACGCGCAGTACGAGACGGCGCGACCGCCGCCCGAAATGCCCCATCCTGATCCGGTGTTGATGATCGAGCCGCCGCCCTGCGCGGCCATGCCGGGAATCACCAGGCGGCTCATCAGCATGATGGAGCGGACGTTCACGGCCATCACCAGGTCCCAGTCGTCCTCGGTGATCTCGCAGACGGTGGAACGGCGGATGACGCCGGCGTTGTTGAACAGCACGTCGACGCCGCCGAAGCGGTCCCGCGCGGCGGCGGCCACGGCCTCGCAGTCCGCGCGCCGCGAGACGTCGCAGCGGACGAAGACACCGCCGGTGTCCCTGGCGGTCCGCTCGCCGCCGTCCGGGTCGACGTCGGCGATGACGACGCGGGCGCCGAGTTCGGCGAGGACCTGAGCGGTGGCCCGGCCGATGCCGGTGGCTCCGCCGGTGACGATGGCACGCTTGCCGTCGAGAGTGATCATGAGGGTTCCTTCACAGGGTGCTGGGGCGCGGTCTCGAGCGCTCGGACGGTCAGGTGGTCAGGCGGTACAGCGATGTGCGGCGCCGGCCGGTGATGACGGGCAGATGGCCTGTCAGCTCGGCGTCCAGCGCCTCGTCGCCCGTGTCGAGGAGAAGAGGACGTCCGCCCAGAGACGCCAGCTTCTGTTCGGTGCACAGTACGAGCAGCCGGTCCCGGCCGCCCGCCGCGCGCAGCACACGGGGCGAGATCTGCTGGTTGCCGCGGCCGAGGAGAAAACCCTGGCCGCCGATGGGGGAGAGGGCGATCCAGCGTGGTCCCGCCGCGAGGAGGGCGGCCTCTCCGGCGTCGCGCAGAACGACCTCGGCCGGCCGACCGGGCCGCAGCGCGAGCACGTCGACCCCGGTGAGGGAGGCATCGGCCCCCAGTGCGGCGGCCACGGCGCGGGTGGTGCTGCCCGGGCCGAGTGCCAGCAGTCCGTCGCCGACCCGCTCGGCGACCTCGGCGGCGATGCCGCCGACCGCCTGCGGCGTACCGGCCGTGCTGCCGGTCTTGCGCTGCTGGACGCGCACCGGTACGTCGGGGACGGAGAGCCAGCCGTAGAGGCGGGAGGCGACGCGTCCCGCGCGCAGTCCGTCCTGGTCCCGGTCCATGACTTCGGCGTCGCGCAGGGGGACGGAGCCGGAGCGGGCGAGCCACGCGGCGGCCACCTCGCCCGCCGCGCGCGGGCTGACGCCGAACACGGCCGAGTGCATCTTGACGCCGGTCGGCACCCCGAGCACCGGGCAGCGCACCCCGTCGAGCGCGGCGAGCACGTCCCGGGCGGTACCGTCGCCGCCGGCGAAGAGCAGCAGGTCGACTCCCTCGGCGACGACGGCCCGCACGGCGGCGACGGTGTCCTCGGCCGAGGTCTCGTGCTCGGCCCCCGGGGCGTACACGACCCGCGCCGGCAGCCCGGCCGCAGCGGCGGAGTCGGCCCCCATGGCGCCGGCGGCGGTGACGATTTCCGGTTGTGCGCCGGGGCGCCCGCCGCCCGGCCCCGCGCCCGCGCCACCCGGGGCACCGGCACCGGTGCCGGACCGTGCCCGCAGTTCGCGCAGTGCCGCGGCCGCCCGTTCCCCCGCCAGGGGTCTCGCCCCCAGGGCGAGGGCGCGGTGGCGGTTCTCGGGGCCGTCGGTGCCGCCCAGGCCGACCCGGCCGCCGAGGCCGGCGACCGGGTTGACCACCAGGCCGATCCTGGTCAACGGGCCGCCTCACCGAGGATCTTGCGGCGGTAGGCGCGCCAGGAGACGGCCCAGGTGGCCGGGTCGTCCAGGGTCTCCGGGCGGATCCGGTGGATGGTCGAACGGTGCGGGGCCGTGCGGACGGTGTCCGGGGACTCGTACGCCTCGCGGGCGATCTCGGCGAGGATCGCCGCGTACTCGTCGAGGTCGGCGCGCGTGTACGACTCGGTCGGTTCCAGTGTCATCGGCTCGGGGACGAGGTACGGGTGGTGGCTCGTCCAGTAGTGCGTGCCGAAGTCCGCGGCGCGCAGCCCGATGTCCTCGGAGTGCAGCCCGGTGTCCCAGTGCAGCTGCTGCCAGCTGTAGCGGACCTGCTCGACGCGTGGCCGCCCCTGGGCGTAAGGCACCGAGACTCCCGGGATCTGCCGGACCTTGTGGAGCAGGTAGTTGTTGTTGAGGACGGCCGTCTCCGCGGCGCAGCGCAGCCCCTGAGCGCCGAGCGACATGATCCACGCGTACGCGCGCACGAGGTTCGGCACCACCCCGTAGAACGGCCGCATCTTTCCGACGGACTCGGGCCGGTCGTCGTCCAGACGGTAGCGCTCGCCGTCGAACTCGACCGTGGGGCGCGGCAGATACGGCGCCAGCTCCTCTGTCACCGCGCACGCGCCGGCCGCCGGCCCGCCGCAGGCGTGCGGCGTCGAGAACGTCTTGTGCAGGTTGAAGTGGCACAGGTCGAACCCGGCCTCGCGGGCGCGCGTGATGCCGAGGATGCCGTTGGCGTTGGCCTGGTCGTACGAGCACAGGCCGCCCGCCTCGTGCACGATCCGTACGAACTCCTCGATGCGCGGGTTGTAGATGCCCGTGTCCTCGGGGTTGGTGATCAGCAGCGCGGCGGTGCGCGGTCCGACCGCGGCCTTGAGCGCCTCGATGTCCGGGTAGCCGTCCGCGTCCGGGTGGAGGGTGACGACCTTGAAGCCGGCCGTCTTGGCGCAGGCCGCGTTCGACGGGTGGGAGAAGATCGTCGTGATGACCTCGTCGCGCTGCTCCAGTTCGCCGCGCGCGGCGAAGTAGGCCCGGATCATGGCCACGTTCGTGTAGATCGCGGCCGAGCCGGCCCCCGGCTGAAGCGACACCCGGTCCATGCCGGAGATCTCCTTGAGGAGCAGTTCCAGGCTGTGCATGATGCCGAGGACGCCCTGGACGGTGTCCTCGTCCTGGAGCGGGTGCAGTGCGGCGATGCGCGGGTCGCGGGCGAACTGGTCGTTGACCTTGGGGCTGTACTTCATGGTGCAGGTGCCCTGCCCGACGTCGATGTTGAGGTCGGCGCCCAGGTTCTCCTGCGACAGACGCAGGTAGTGGCGCAGGACCTGCTGCTGCGACATCTCGGGCAGGGCGGGCGGCTCGGCGCGGCGCAGTGCCGGGGGAATCTCCACCGGGGCCACGGAGGGGTCCGGCGCCGGGACGAGGACGCCGCGTTCGCCCGGCGAACCGAGTTCGAAGATCAGCTTCTCGTCCCAGGACGCCTGCTGGAAGCGGCGCAGGGGCGGCTTGGGCGCGATCCGCGCATCGTCCGGGGACACCGGTACGGGGGCGTGGTGGGCGGTCACTTGACGATCTCCTCGAGGGCGGCGGCGAGCCGGTCGATGTCGGCCTTGGAATGGACTTCGGTGACGCAGAAGGCGGCCTCGTGCTCGCCGGTGGGCACGGAGCCGTAGATGCCGCGCTCCCTGAGGCCGGCGCGTATCTCGGCGGCGGTCGTGCCGCAGGTGTAGCGCACGGTGAAGTCGGCGAAGTGCAGTGCGTCGCCGTACGGGACCTCGATGCCGGGCACCTGGGCGAGGCGCTGCCGGGCGTACGCGGTGTGGGCGAGGATCGTCTCGCCGATCTCCCGCATGCCCTGCGGTCCCATCAGGGCGAGATACACACCGGCGCCGATGCCGTGCAGCGCGGCCGCCGTGCCCACCCACTCCTTGCCCTCCTCGCGCAGGGCGAACGAGGTCCGCTCGTACGCCACGTCGCCGAAGCCGTACTCGCCCTCGACCGAGGTGGGCGCGAGCCCGAACAGGCGCGAGGGGTACTCGGCGACCAGCCGCTCCTCGTCGCGGGTGGCGATGAAGCCGGCGTTGCCGCCGCCGAAGCTCTGGTGGATGCCGAGCGGCTGGATGTCGCCGCAGGCGATGTCCGCGCCGTACGCGGAGGGAGGCGCGACCACGCCGAGGGTGAGCGGATTGCAGCCGACGACGTACAGGGCGCCCGCGTCGTGCGCGAGTTCCGCGAGCCGCGGCAGTGACGCGTCGACGATGCCGAGGGCCGACGGGGCGTCCGCGTAGACGGCCGCGGTGTCACCGGCGGCCAGCTCCTCGTGCAGCGTGTCGAGGTCGGCGCAGCCCGTCTCCGGGACGACCGGAACCACGGTGACGTCATGGTCGGGACGGAGGTAGTCCCGTATGCGCGACAGCTTGTCCGCGTCGATCGCGGTGGCGACGAGCACGCGGCGGCGCCCGGTGACGCGGCCCGCCATGCGCAGGGCGGTCCCGGCGGCCTGGAAGCCGTCGTACACCGGGACGTTGACGACCTCGACGTCGAGGAGCTCGGCCATCATCGACTGGTACTCCCACAGTGCCTGGAAGCGGCCGTGGTCCTCGTAGGGCTCGCCCGCGTAGGCCGTGAGGAACTCGCTGCGGTTGACCACCTCGTCCACGACCGCGGGCACGTGGTGCTGGTAGCAGCCCGAGCCGAGGAAGCTGAGGACCTCCCGCGTCGAGGTGTTGCGGGCGAGCAGTCCCTCCATGTGCCGGACGAGTTCGGCCTCCGAACGCAGCGGAGCCGGCAGGTCGAGGGGCCGGTGCAGCCGGATCCCGTCCGGGATGTCGGCGTAGAAGTCCTCGGTGCCCGCCGCGCCGATCTCGTCGAGCATCGCCTGCCGCACGGCCGGTACTGAGTTCGGGATGTAGGGGTGGACAAAATTCTCGGTCGACGTCATGCCGCGCCTTTCGCGTAGGCAGGGTCAGCGTGGTCCGGCCGGTCCGACCGGTCTCGGAACTCTTTGCGTGCACACCTCTTGACGGCAAACCGCGTCATTCAGTGTTCTGAATACAGAATGATGCATGCAGGCTTCGGGAGGCAAGAGTGTCAATGAGACCCACGCGGCGGACCGTCCTGGCCACAGGCCTCGCAACCACGACATCGACCCTGCTCGGCGGCTGTGCGGTGGGGGGAGCGAGCGGCAGCGGGCACGCCCGCGACATCGACGGAAAAAAGGACGGAAAGGGAGGAAAGGTCAAGGGGAGGATTACCGTCTGGTCCTGGGACGTGGCAGCCAAGGCCATGAAGCGCCTCGCCGGTGACTTCGAACAGCGCCACCCCGGCACCACCGTCGACATAGTCGACGTCGGCTACGACAACGCCTACGACAAGATCACCGTAGGCCTGCGCGGAGGCACCGGCCTCCCGGACGTCCTCACGGTCGAGGGCAGCTACATGCCGCGCTACATCGGCAACTTCCCGGCCGGCTTCTACGACCTGACGAGCCTCGGCGCCCGCTACGGCGGCGACTTCGACCGCGCGGCATGGCGCACGGTCACCGGCCCCGGCGGCAGGCTGTACGCCCTGCCCTGGGACATCGGCCCGTGCGCTCTCTACTACCGCACCGACCACTTCCGCGCCGCGGGCGTCGACCCCCGCTCCCTGCGCACCTGGGACGACTACGTCGAGGCCGGCATCCGCATCAAGAAGGCCACCGGCCACAAAATGCTCATCCAGGACCATACGGACGCCGGGATCCTCCCGATGCTGCTTCAGCAGCAGGGCCAGTCCTACTTCGAGGGCGGGCGCGTCGCCGTCGACACCGCGGCGGCCGTCAGGGCCCTGACCCTCATGAAGACCCTCAGCGACGAGGGCCTCGTGGCCTACGAGAAGGGCTGGGACGGACTCGTCACCGGCACCAAGGAGGGCAAGGTCGCCACGACGCCCACCGCCGCCTGGTGGACGGGCACTCTCAGCTCCGACATGCCGGAGCTGAAAGGCAAGTTCGGGGTGGTGCCGCTGCCCGGCTTCACCGCCGACGGCATCCGCACCTCCAACATCGGCGGATCCACCCTCTGCGTGCCTGCGCAGAGCAAGAACCCGAGGCTGGCCTGGGCCTTCATCGAGTTCCTGCTCACCGGCAAGGCCAACCAGATCTCCATGCTCGAACACGAAGGTCTCTTCCCCGCCTACCTGCCCGCCCTCGACGACCCCTATCTGAGCGAGAGGCAGGACTACTTCGGCGGACAGCGCACCCTCACCGTCTTCGCCCGCCTCGCCCGCAACATCCCTCCGGTCGAGAACAACAAGGACGACGCCAAGGCCTCCGACATCATGACCTCTGCCGTCACCGGCGTGATGCTGCACGGCCGGGACCCACGCCGCACCCTCGCCTCGGCCGCCGGCCAACTCGCCAGAGCCACCGGCCGCAGAAGGGTGAAGTAGCACGATGGCCACCCCCACCACCCTCGACCGGCCCCTCCCGGCACGCGCACCCCACGCGGCACGTGGCGGACGACGGCGCCCCCGCCCGGCCGGCTGGATCTTCGCAGGCCCCGCAGCCGTCCTCTTCACGCTCTTCTTCGCCTATCCGCTGGGTGCGAGCCTGCTGCAGAGCTTCACCTCCGAGGACGCGGGCACCACCCGCTGGGCCGGGCTGGGCCAGTACCGGCGGATGATCGACGACCCGGCGTTCCTGGAGTCGCTGTCCAACACCGGCCTCATCCTCGCCGCACAGGTCCCGGTGATGATCGGCCTCGCACTGGCCATCGCCGTCCTGCTCAACCAGTCATGGCTCCGCTTCCGCGGCACCTGGCGCGCGGTCTACTTCCTGCCCGCCGTCACCACCCTCGTCGCGTACGCCGTCGTCTTCCAGGTCCTGCTCAAGACGGACGGCGGCCTCGTGAACCAGCTTCTCGGCGCGATCGGCCTCGGTCCGGTCGACTGGCTCAACAGCCCCGCCTGGGCCCGCGTTTCGCTCATCGCGTCCCTCACCTGGCGCTGGACCGGATACAACGCCGTCATCCTGCTCGCCGGACTGCAGACGATCGGCAAGGAACAGTACGAGGCGGCCTCGATCGACGGCGCCGGGACCCTGACCACCTACATCCGCGTGATCCTCCCGCAGCTGCGGCCCGTGGTCCTCTTCTGCGTCGTCACCTCCACCATCGGCACCCTCCAGCTCTTCGACGAGAACTACGTCCTCACCCGCGGCGGCCCCGACGACGCGACCCTCACCCCCGTCGTCTACCTCTACAAAGTCGGCTTCCAGCAGCTCGACTTCGGCTACGCCGCAGCGATCGCCTGGGCCGTCGTCGTGCTCACCGGCGCGGTCTCCCTCGTCCAGTACCTCATCTTCGGAAGGCAGCACCGGTGACCGCACTCCCCCCGGCACCGGCACAGGCCCACCCGGCCCGCCGCGCCGGCCGCAACCTCGTACGGCTGCTGCTCGCCCTCGGGGCCGTGGCCAGCCTGGTGCCGTTCCTGTGGATGGCCGTCGCCGCCACGCACTCCACGCCTGAACTGTTCCGCTCACCGCCGCCCTTCCTGCCCGGCGGACGGCTGCTCGACAATCTCGTGCGCCTCCACGACACCATCGGATTCGGCCGCGTGCTCCTCAACAGCGTCGGGATCGCCGTCGTGTACACGGCACTCAGCTCGCTGATCTCCGCGATGTGCGGCTACGGCCTCGCCAAGTACCGCTTCCGCGGCCGTCGTCTGCTGCTCGGCGCGGTGCTGGCGACGATGATGATCCCGTTCCAGGTCCTCCTGGTGCCGCTGTTCCAGATGATGGCGAGCCTCGGCTGGATCGACTCCTACCAGGCCGTGATCCTGCCGTTCCTCGCGAACTCCTTCGGCATTCTGCTGATGCGGCAGGCCTTCGTGGACTTCCCCGACGAACTCATCGAATCGGCCCGCGTCGACGGCTCCGGGGAACTGCGCACCTTCTACCGGGTCGTGCTTCCGTGCGTACGCCCCCAACTGGGAGCCCTGGTGATCTTCACCTTCATGGGCCAGTGGAACAGCTTCATCTGGCCTCTGCTCGTTCTCAACACCGAGGACAAATACACCGTGCCCGTCGCGCTCAACACCCTCACAGGCCTGTCCCATGTCGACTACTCGGGGCTGATGCTCGGCTCGCTGCTCGCGACACTGCCGCTGATGGCACTCTTCCTGCTCTTCCAGCGGCAGTTCGTGGCCGGACTGCTCGGCGGGGCGGTGAAGGGATGAGCCGCCCCGCCCGCAACCGTCTCACCCGGATCCCCGGCCTCCTGTACGGCGGGGACTACAACCCCGAGCAGTGGCCCGAAGAGGTGTGGGCCGAGGACGCCAGGCTGATGCGAGAGGCCGGGGTCACCCTGGTGACCGTGGGCGTGTTCTCCTGGGCCCGGCTCCAACCCGGCCCGGACACCTGGGACTTCGCCTGGTTCGACCGGCTCCTCGACCTGCTGCACGCCCACGGCGTCGCCGTCGACCTGGCCACCGCCACCGCCTCACCGCCCGCGTGGCTGGTGCGCGCGCACCCGGAGATCCTGCCCGTCACCGCGGACGGCGTACGCCTCGAATTCGGCTCGCGCCAGCACTACTGCCCCTCCTCCCCCCGGTACCAGGCCGCCGCGCTGCGCCTCACACGCGCCCTCGCCGAGCGGTACGCGAACCATCCCGCCCTCGCCCTGTGGCACATCCACAACGAGTACGGCGACCACGTCACGGAATGCTTCTGCCCCCGCTCGGCCGCCCACTTCAGAGCCTGGCTCAGCGAACGCCACGGCACGATCGACGCCCTCAACCACGCCTGGGGAACCGCCTTCTGGTCACAGCGCTACGCCACGTACGACGAGATCGAACCGCCGCGCACCGCGCCCGGACCGGTCAACCCGACCCAGCTCCTCGACTGGCGACGGTTCTGCTCCGACGCGCTCCTCGCCCTGCACCGCGCCGAACGCGACGTCCTGACCGAACTCAGCCCGGACACCCCCGCCACGACCAACTTCATGTCGATGTTCAAGGCGCTCGACTACTGGAAGTGGGCCCGGCACGAGGACTTCGTCTCCGACGACGCCTACCCCGACCCCGCCGACCCGCGCGCCCACATCACCGCCTCCCTCAACTACGACCTGATGCGCTCCCTCAAGGGCGGTACACCCTGGCTGCTCCTCGAACAGGCCCCCTCGGCGGTCAGCTGGCGCCCCGTGAACGTCCCCAAGAGACCGGGCCTGCAACGCCTGTGGTCGCTCCAGGCCCTGGCCCGAGGCGCCGACGGCATCATGTACTTCCAGTGGCGGGCCTCCCGCGCCGGAGCGGAGAAGTACCACAGCGCCCTGCTGCCGCACCGCGGCACCGCCTCGCGCGGCTGGCGCGAGACGGTGCGCTTCGGCACCGAACTCGCCCGCCTCGCAGAAGTCGCCGGCAGCCGCCTCACCGCCGACATCGCGATCACCCTGGACTGGGACTCCTGGTGGGCCCTGGAGTCCGACGACCACCCCTCGGCCCGGATGCGCTGGCCCGACCTGCTGCGCCCCTGGTACACGGCTCTGCACGCCCGCAACATCACGATCACCTTCGTCCCCCCGCACGCCGTCCTCGACGGCTACCGGGCCGTCCTCGCGCCCAACCTGCACCTCCTGCGCCCGGAACACGCCCGCCGGATCGCCGACTACGTGCACGCCGGAGGCCACCTCGTGTGCGGCCCGTTCAGCGGCGTCGTCGACGGGCACGACCACATCCACGACGGGGGAGCACCCGGCCCGCTGCGGGACGTACTGGGGCTGTCGGTGGACGAGTTCTGGCCGGTACCCGACGGGGAGACGACCGCCCTGGCCTCCGGAGCCGAGGCCACGCTGTGGACCGAGTGGATCGTGCCGCAGGGCGCCGAGACCGCCGACACGTACACCTCGGGCCCGCTCTCCGGCCGGCCCGCCGTCACCCGGCACCACCACGGCTCCGGAACCGCCTGGTACGTGAGCTGCCACCTCGCCGAAGACATCGGCGACGTACTCGACCGGGCCCTCACCGCGGCAGGCGTTCAGCCCGTCCTGGACGCCCCCGCAGGCGTCGAAGCGACGACCCGCGCCGGCGAGCAGGGCACCTACCTCTTCCTCCTCAACCACGGCGACCGGCCCGCACGGACCCCATTGTCCGGCGCGTACGCCGCGGGCGGCACCGATCTGCTCACCGGAGGAGCCGTTCACGGCCACGTGGACCTCGAACCGCTCGGCGCCGCGGTCATCCGCGTCGCCCCTGCCCCCGACTCCCCCGGAGGGACCGACCAGTGACCGGACACCGGATCCCGCACGCCCTGACGGCGCTGCTGCTCGCCGCCGGCGTGCTCGCCGCCCCGCAGGCCGCCTCCGCCGCGGCCCGTCCGCAGCCGCCGTCCCGATACGCGGACGTCCTCGATCTGCACGGCACCCCCACCGCCGCCCTGCCCGGCGACGACGAGGACGACAACCCCGTCACCGTCTTCGCCGACCGCGGCGCCTGGCACGCCTACGCGCTGCCCGAGAACGGCGACCGCGCCGCCTACGGAGGCTTCACCGGGCCGCTCTACATAGCCCAGGAATACCCGTGGTGGCTGAGCACCTCCTTCAGCCGCATGCGCCTCGGTGAGGACGGACACACCCTGGACCTGGCCGCGGGGGGCCCACCCCGGTTCACCTCGTTGCCCGGGCTGCTGCGCCAGTCCTACGACCTCGGACGCGGCCTGAGCCTCACGCTGGAGCTGCGGTTCGCCACCGCGCGCAGCGCACTCGTACGAGCCGAGTTGCGCAACACCGGTACCGCGACGCGCACCCTGCACGCCGGCTGGACCGGCAGCCTGCTGCGCCCCGCCGACCCGCCGATGCGCGACGCGCCCTCGCTCACCGCCACACCCACCGGCGTCGGCGTCGACTTCGCGAAGGTCCGCAAGGTGTGGGACTACCTCACGGACGGCACCGAACGCTTCGAGGTCACCCACAAGGAACCCGTCCGCACCACGGTCGACGGCGACACCTACCGGACACAGGCCACGGCACCGGTGACCCTCGCCCCCGGGCACTCGCACAGGTTCGACTGGACCGAGTCCTACACCTTCACCGCCGGCGAACGCACCCGCGAGGCGCGCAAGGTGCGGCACGTCCTCGCCGGCCCCTCGGCCGAGGCCGCCGCCGCTGACGAGCGCTGGCGCGGCTATGTCCGTGACGTGACCCGCGGGGTGCCGGCGGACCGGCGGCGCACGGCCGTGAAGTCGTTGCAGACACTCGTCACCAACTGGCGCAGCGCAGCCGGGCAGATCAAGCACGACGGCATCACGCCGTCGATCTCGTACAAGTGGTTCGCCGGCGGCATCTGGGCCTGGGACACCTGGAAGCAGGCAGTCGGCACCGCCCGCTTCGACCCCCGGCTCGCCCAGTCCCAGATCCGCTCCATGTTCGACTGGCAGATCCGGCCGGACTCCCGGACCCGGCCGCAGGACGCCGGAATGATCCCGGACGTCATCTTCTACAACGATCCCTCGCGCGGCGGCGGCAACTGGAACGAGCGCAACTCGAAGCCACCGCTGGCCGCCTGGGCCGTGTGGGAGGTCTACCGCAGGAGCGGCGACACGGCGTTCCTGCGCGAGATGTACCCGAAACTCGCCGCCTACCAGGACTGGTGGTACCGCAACCGGGACCACGACCACAACGGCCTCGCCGAGTACGGCGCCACCGTCGACCCCGCCAACGACTCGCCCGAACAGCGGCGCCTGGCCGCGGCCTGGGAGAGCGGCATGGACAACGCCCCCCGCTTCGACGCCGCGCCCGGCACGTCCGTCGTCGCCAACCGGGCGGCGGACGGCACTGTCCTCGGTTACTCCCTCAACCAGGAGTCCGTCGACCTGAACGCGTATCTCGCCGCCGACCAGGGGTATCTGGCGCGCATCGCGGACGTCGTGGGGCACGACCGCGACGCCCGGCGATGGAAGGAGAAGTCCGCCGCCACCCACGCTCTCGTACGGAAGACGATGTACGACCCGGCCGACGGCTGGTTCCACGACACCGCGCTCGGCACCGGGAAGCCGCTCACCGCGCGCGGGCGCGGCATCGAGGGCGCCGTCCCGCTGTGGACCGGCACGGCGTCCGCCGCGCAGGCCCGGACGGTGCGTGACCGGCTGACGGACGCCGAGGAGTTCGCGACCGGGGTGCCGTTCCCCACGGTCGCGAAGAGTTCCCCGTACTTCTCGCCGACCGACTACTGGCGCGGCCCCGTCTGGCTCGACCAGGCGTACTTCGCCCTCGGCGGCCTGATCCGCTACGGCTACGGCAAGGACGCCGACGCCCTCACCGACCGGCTCCTCGCGCATGCGTCCGGACTGATGGGCAACGGTCCGATCATGGAGAACTACGACCCGGTCACCGGGGCGCCGCTCAACTCGCCGAACTTCAGCTGGTCGGCGGCGTTGCTGCTGCCGATGCTGGCCGGAGACGAGAGGCCGACCGGGGACGTCGTACCGGCAGGGGATCGGTCCGGGAGCGCGGAAGGGCCGCGCCCACGTGCTCGTGGTGCGTCCGGGCGCGGGGGCGATCCCGGCATCCTGGCGGTCCGTCGCAGGCCGGGCGGGTGAGGAGAGCCGGCGGATCCCGCCCTTGTCCGCGCCGGCCTTCGGTGCCGCGGGTTCAGCCGCTCGTTCGAGCGGCGTACGGCCGACATATAGTTCGGTCATGAGCCGTTGGAACGCGTTGACCGGGGGGACATCCGGAGAAGAGTACGCCGCGAGGTTCGCGGCCCTGGCCCTCAGCGGGAAGGACGTGCACGGTGAGGCGCGGTTCTGCGCCGCTCTCGTACCTGCCGGAGCGCGAGTGCTGGACGCCGGGTGCGGTACCGGACGGGTCATGATCCGGCTTGCGGAGCTCGGGTACGAATGCGTCGGGGTGGATCTTGACGAGTCGATGCTGGCAGTGGCGCGGAAGCAGGCGCCGGACCTGCCCTGGTTCCATACGGATCTGACCGGGTTCGATCCGGCCCTGCTCGGCATCGCTGCAGACTTCGATCTCGTGGTCGCGGCAGGCAACGTCTTCCCGCTGCTCGCCGCCGGCACCGAGGCCACGGTGGTCAAGCGCCTGGCCGCGGCCCTGCGTCCGGGCGGTCTGCTGGTCTCCGGCTTCGGTCTGGACGAGGACCACCTGCCCGTGCCGCCCGGCATCACGCTGGCAGAGTACGACGACTGCTGCACCGAGGCCGGCCTCACCCTCGTCGACCGCTTCGCCGGCTGGGACGCCGATCCTTACGACGGCGGCGGCTATGCCGTCAGTGTCCACTGCCGTTGAGGATGTGCGGGACAGGCGTTGTGCTCGGCCCGGGCCGCGCTGGTGGTCGCGGCGCAGACGGGGCCGGGCGGGCGGCAGCCGCCGGGCGCGCTGAGCACGTCCGCCGTCGTCGGCGCGTTTGACGGTCTCCGGGCTGCCGGTGTTCACCGTCAGGGTGGTGAGCGGGGTTCTTGGGGGAGAGGGGAGGCCCGGTACCGGTCGGGTATCCCCGGTACCGCCCCCCAAGTCGCTCGTCCGACGTCACCACCAGTTGCCGCAGCAGGAGACGCCGCCGCCGGGGCGGTGCAGGCACAGCCGCATCAGGAGCTTCCGGATGTAGCGGTACTTGTTGCTGAAGGACTTGTTGCCGTAGGTCGCCCCGAGGAGGAACTTCCTGCCGTCGAGGCTCGCCTGCGCGACGACCTGGCGGTTGGCGGGGGCGTGGTAGTGGTGGACGGTGCCCCACAGCGTGCCGTGGTAAAGCCCGGGGAAGCCGCTCTGGTGGTACCAGGTCTTGCAGACGTCGGCGTATCCATAACCCCGCTGCGTCCACAGCCTCGTGCACGCTCGGGTACGGAGCGCGACCACGGGGTGGCGGCCGGTTCTCCGGCCGTGACCAGCCCACCGCCGACTGCGGGCCTCCGGAGGCCGACGGGTGATCGAAGAATGCCTCCCAGGCGGGCAGCACATCCTCCGGATCGAGTTCGTCGAAGTCCAG
Organism: Streptomyces sp. NPDC020996; assembly: GCF_040641355.1. NCBI lineage: Bacteria > Bacillati > Actinomycetota > Actinomycetes > Kitasatosporales > Streptomycetaceae > Streptomyces > Streptomyces sp. NPDC020996. The sequence continues at coordinate 17,422 of NZ_JBFADM010000022.1, read as the reverse complement.
CTCAATGGCGCCTGCTCCGGGGTCGGTTGCAAGCATGACCGCGGCTGTCTGCTCGTCCGGCGCGGCGAAGAGTGTCAGTGTGTTGCTGTGCATACCGGGAGACGGTGACCTGCCGGTGTTCGTCCTTGCCCGGCGGGGCCGGCCCCGGGGGTCGGCCCGAGTCGTGGAAGCCGCTGACTGACAGTCATGTCGAAGCTCCATTGCCGGAGTTGTTACTCGGCGGTGGCCGTGACCGCGGTCCGGGTCGGAGTACGTCGGGGGAGAAATCAGCCAGTGCGAGTAGCAATTACTGGTGACCTGCATATCGTGGCTGATGAAAGGTGTGAAAGATCACTGACCTTGATCACGTACGCACACCGACGCCGGCCGCCGATCCGCCGGGAGGCCTGTGGCCCGACCGCTGAGGCCAGTCGCAGTGTGCAGGGGGAGGGCGGGAATGGCATCAGGTACGGACGTCGTCTGCCGTTTCGTGCGTCGGGCGCGAAGCGCGCCCGACGCGACCGCGGTCGAGTGGTCCGACGGTGCGCTCACCTACGCGGACCTGCTCGACGGGGCGGACCGTCTCGCCGATGAGCTGCGCGACGCAGGGATCGGCACCGAAGACGTGGTGGCGCTCGTGCTCGACCGCTCACCCCTTTTGGTGGTGGCCCAGTTGGCGGTCTGGCGCGCTGGAGCGTGCTTCGTGGTCATCGATGCCGCCACACCCACGTATCGGCTCAACAGCCTGCTCCGGCAATCGGGGGCCGGGGCCGTGGTGGTCGTCTCCGGAAGCCGCCCGGACATCGACCATCCGACGGTCCTGCAGGTCCGGCAGCACGTCCGGCCGCCTTCGGCGGCGTCCGGCCGCGCGGCATCCGCCGAGCCCAGGCAACGCCGTTGTCCGCATCCCGATCAGGGCGCCTACGTGGTGTACACCTCGGGCTCGACCGGTGCGCCCAAAGGGGTCCACATCCCGCACCGCGGACTGGCCGGGCTGGTGGACTGGCACGAGTCGGCCTTCGGTCTTTCCGCGCGGGACCGCACGGCGCTGATCGCCTCCCCGGCCTTCGACGCGAGCGTCTGGGAGATCTGGCCGACCCTGTGCGCGGGCGCCGTTCTCACCGTTCCCGACTCCGACGTGCGCGACTCGCTCACCCGGCTGCGCGACTGGCTGGTCCAGCACTCGGTGACCGTCTGCTTCGCCCCCACGCCCATGGCCGAGGGCCTCATCGAACTGGAGTGGCCCTCGGACACCGCCATGCGCCTGCTGCTCACAGGAGGCGACCGGCTGACCCGGTTCCCTCCGGCCGCCCTGCCCTTCCGGCTGGTCAACAACTACGGTCCGTCCGAATGCACCGTCGTGGCGACCTCCGGCACGGTGACCGTCCGGTCCGCCGGGGAGGACCTGCCCGACATCGGGTCGGCCGTCGGCCGGACCGTCCTGCACGTCCTCGACGAACGGCTGAACCCGGTCCGGGACACCGAGGCCGGGGAGCTGTTCATCGGCGGCCCCGGCGTGGCCAGAGGCTATCTGGGCCGGCCCGATCTCACCGCGGAGCGTTTCCTCCCGGACCCGACCGGCACCGAGCCGGGTGCCCGCCTCTACCGGACGGGTGATCTGGTGCGCAGGAGGGAGGACGGCAGGCTGGAGTTCCTCGGCCGCACGGACCACCAGGTCAAGGTACGTGGCTTTCGTATCGAACTCGGTGAGATCGAGGCCTGTCTGCTGGGCCATTCGCTGGTCCAGTCCGCTGTGGTGCAGGTGGCCGAGAGCGGTCCGTGGGCCGGCGAGCTGATCGCCCATGTCGTGACTGGGTCGGAAGCGGACGTTCAGGCGAGCCGGCTGGAGGAGGTGCTCGGCGAACACCTGCGGACACGGCTGCCCGCGTACATGGTGCCCCGCACTCTCGTCCGGATGACGGCGTTCCCGCTCACCTCCCAGGGCAAGATCGACCGCCGTGCCCTTCCGCTGCCGGAATCCGGCCCCCGGCAGGACCGTGAACTCACCCCGCCGCGCACCGAGCGCGAGCGGATCGTGTCTGACGTCTGGCAGCGCCACCTGGGCGGCAGGACGATCGGCGTACACGACGACTTCCTCGCCCTGGGCGGCCAGTCGCTCGTGGCGATGCGCATTGCCGTGGAGCTGGAGTCCCTGCTCGGGGTGCCGGTGGCACCGCGGACCGTTTTCGAGAACCCCACCGTCGCCGCTCTGGCCAAGGCGCTCGACGCGGCGGGCCCGGCCCCGTCGGCAAGCGTTCCCGTCCCCACGGCGACCCCCGACCCACTGCCACTGTCCGATGCCCAGATGCGCATCTGGTTCATGGAGAAGATGGCACCCGGAAGCGCCCAGTACGTGGTGCCGCTCGCCTTCGAGGTCACGGGAACCCCGCAACCCGAGATCCTGGAACGGGCACTCAACACCCTCGTGCTCCGTCACGAGCCGCTGCATAGCCGTGTCACGGACGACGGATCCGGGCCGAAGTCCTGGCGCGAGCCCCACCTCCGGGTGCCGTTGCACCAGGTGGACCTGAGCGGCTGCCCCGAGCACGTCCGCCGCACCCGGCTCGAGGCCCTGCGCCGGGAGGCCGCACTGCCCTTCGAGCCGGGCAGTGCTCCGATGCTGCGCTGCACGCTGGTCCGGCTCGGCGAAAGGCACCACGAACTGCTGATCGCGGTCCACCACATCGCCTTCGACGGCTGGTCCGTGCGTGTGCTGATGAGCGAACTCGCCGCGGCGTACACCGCTTTCGCGGAGGACCGGCCTCCCGTACTGCCCGAACTGCACGTCCGCCACAGCGACATCACCATGTGGCAGCGCAGCCCCGGACAAGTACAGCAGCTCACCTCCCAACTCGACCACTGGCGTGAGGTCTTCGCCACGCCGCCGCCCGCGCTGGAGCTGCCCGCCGACCGGTCGCGCAAGGACGCCGACGCCCGGCCCGGCAGCAAGATGCGGCAACCGCTGCGACCGGAGCTGCTGCAAGCGGTCCGCACCTTGAGCGGGGACGTGGGCGTCACCCCGTTCGTGGTGTTCTTCACCGCCTACCAGTTGCTGCTGCACCGCTACAGCGGACAGACCGACATCACCACGGGCGTACCGCTGGCCCAGCGGTCCACGCCTGAGTGCCGCCCGCTCATCGGCATGATGACCAACACGCTGCCACTGCGCGTGGACCTCGGCGGAGACCCGACCTCGATCGAGCTGCTGCACCAGGTGCGGCGCACCGTCATGTCCGCCGCCGAACACGGCCAGGTCCCCCTGGAGCGGATCGTGGGCGCCGCCGACGTGGAGCGTGACGCCGTCACCAACCCCCTGTTCCAGACCCTGTTCGTGTACCAGGAGCCGGTGCCCGCGGTCGACGGTCACGGACTGCGCATCGCCTACGAGGGAGAACTGGACAACGGCTGCGCCAAATTCGACCTGTCCCTCTACATCGACTTCCCCGAGTCCGGGCCGGTCCTGATCGTCGAGTACGACACCGGCCTGTTCGACGCCGTCACCATCGAGCGGCTGCTGGACCACTACCAGACGCTGCTCGGGTCCCTCACCCGGGAACCGGCCGACCGGGTGTCCCGGCTCCCGCTGCTGGCGCCCGGGAGCGGCGACGCCGCTTCGGTTCGCGGACCGGATACCGAGGCGCCACCCCTGCCTCTGCACACCCTCTTCGAACGGCAGGCCGCCGCGACACCCGACGCCCCCGCCGTCGAACACGGCGAGGCAGCCCTGACCTATCGCGAACTGGACGAGCAGGCCAACAGGCTCGCGCACCATCTCAGGCGGCTGGGCGCGGGACCTTCCACGCCGGTCGCGGTCTGCCTCGGACGATCCCTGGACCTGCCCCGGGCCGTCCTCGCGATCCTCAAGGCAGGAGCCGCCTATGTGCCCCTGGACCCCGACTACCCCCCGCCCAGGCTCGCCGCGGCCCTGACGGAATCGGCCGCTCCGCTCGTGGTGACCAGGCGTTCCGAGCGGGAGCGGATCCCCGCGGGGGAGCACCGGGTGGTCTGCCTCGACCAGGACGCGCCGTCGATCGCGCGGGAGGCGGCCTCAGCGCCCCCGTCCGAGGCGACCGCCGCGGACCTCGCCTACGTGCTGTTCACGTCCGGGTCGACCGGGACGCCCAAGGGCGTGGCCATGCCCCACCGAGCGGTCTCGAATCTGATCGACTGGCAGCGAACGGCCGGTGAGCTGGGAAGCGCCGCCCGCACCCTCCAGTACTCCTCGCTGAGTTTCGACGTCTCCTGCCAGGAACTCTTCTCCACCTGGGCGGCCGGCGGCACTCTGGTCCTGGTCGACGACCACGTCCGGCGCGACTCCGGCGAACTGCTCCGGTTCCTGCAAAGGCACCGCATCGAACGGGTCTTCCTGCCCTTCGTCGCACTGCACCACCTGGCCGAGGCCTGGGAGCCCGGCATCCCGCTGCGGCTCAGGGAAGTGGTCACGGCCGGCGAACAGCTGCGGATCACGCCGCAGATGCGCGGTTTCTTCGCGGCCCTTCCCGGCAGTTCCCTGCACAACCACTACGGCCCCAGCGAGACCCACGTGGTGACGGCGCACATCCTGCGCGGCAGCCCGGCCCACTGGCCGGACATTCCGCCCATCGGACGCCCGGTGTCCGCGGTGACCGCCAGGGCCCTCGACGACGCCATGCGTCCGGTGCCGCACGGGGTGCCGGGGGAGTTGTGGCTGGGCGGAGCGTGTCTGGCCGACGGCTACCTGAACAGGCCCGAACTGACCGCCGAGCGCTTCCTCACCCTGAGTACCGGAGAGCGCCTCTACCGCACCGGTGACCGGGTCAGGATCCTGCGCGACGGCACGATCGAGTTCCTCGGCCGGACGGACGACCAGGTCAAGATCCGCGGCCACCGGGTGGAACCGGCGGAGGTCGAGGCGGCCCTGTCCCGTCTGGGCGACGTACGTGCCGTGGCCGTCGCTGCCCGCGGAGGCGACGGAGCACAGTACCTCTGCGCGTATGTCGTCCCTCAGGACCCGGTCCACGAGCACAGCCGCCGGCAGCTGGCCGACCGGTACCGTGACGAACTCTCCGGCCGGCTGCCCGAGTACCTGGTGCCGCAGGCGTTCGTCCTCCTCGACGCGCTCCCGCTGACCCCGTCGGGCAAGGTGGACCGCAGGTCCCTGCCGGAACCGGAACCGTTGCGCGGCGGCGCGGCGTCCTCACCACCGCGCGACGCGCTGGAGACCGTGATCGCCCAGGCATGGGCGGACGCACTGAAACTCGAGGACGTGGGCCGTGAGGACCACTTCTTCCGCCTGGGCGGGCACTCACTGATCGCCACGCGCGTCACATCCCACCTGCGCGAGGCGCTCGGCGTCGCGGTGCCGCTCAGGACTCTCTTCCTGAACCCCACCTTGGCCGCCTGCGCCCGCGCCCTGCGCGAGCAGCACGGCACCGACGTTGATCTGGCAGCGGAGGAATACCTCCTGATCACCGGCCTCTCCGACGAGGAGGCCGAGGCCATGTTGCAGGTCGCACTCAGCGGAAACGAGCACGAGGACAGCACCGAATGAGCGATTTCACCGCGCGGCGGCCCCTGACGGACCAGCAGCGCCGCCTGCTGATGGCACGCCGCAGGAAGGCGGCGGCCGCCGACGCCGTCATCGCGCCCCGCGGCAGCGCGGCGTCCACGGCCAGGATGTCCCTCGAACAGCAGAGGCTGTGGTACCTGGACCGCCTGACCCCGGGAAGCAGCCTCTACCTGCTGCCGTCCGCCTTCCGGCTCACCGGGCCGCTGGACGTCCGGGCGATGGAGACGGCGTTCGACTGGCTGATACGGCGGCACACCTCGCTGCGCACCGCCTTCCGCGCCGACGGGGCCGCCTTCCAGCAGGTGATCCGCGAGGCGGAACCCTTCACCCTCGCCGTGACGGACCTGTCGCCCCTGGACGAGGAGACCGCCCGGGCCCGGCTGGCCGAGCACCTCGCGGCAGAGGCCGGCACACCCATGGATCTGTCCTGCGGCGGCCTTCTGCGCGCCCGCCTGCTCCGCATGGGCCCGCAGGAGCACGTCCTGCTCCTGACCCTGCATCACATCGTCGCCGACGAGTGGTCGCTGCAGATCCTGCACCGCGAACTGGGCGCCGCCTACAGCAGCTTCGCCCAGGGCCGCGAGCCCGACCTGGAGCCGCTGACGATCCAGTACGCCGACTTCGCCGAGTGGCAGCACGAGTGGGCCTCGGGCGAGGAACACAGCAGCCACCTCGACTACTGGAGAGGCGCCCTGCGAGGCGCCCCCGCCAGTACCGAACTGCCCACCGACCGTCCCCGTCCCGCGGTCGCCTCCGAGCACGGTACGAGCCTGCCGTTCCGCCTGGGCATCGAGGCCGAGGCCTTCGAGGCGCTGTGCCGGCGCACCGACGCCACTGCGTACACGGTGCTGCTCTCCGCGTTCCTGGTGCTGACGGCCCGTTACAGCGGACGCGAGGACCTGGTGGTCACCACGCCGACGGCCAACCGGGAACGGCCCGAGGTACAGGACCTCATCGGGTTCTTCACCAACACCCTGCCCATCCGGGCGGACCTGTCGGGCCGCCCGGGCTTCGACGAGGTGGTGTCCCGGGTACGCCACACCCTCCTCGACGCCTACGCCCACCAGGCGCTGCCCTTCGACAGCCTGGTGCGGGCGGTGCGGCCGGACCGGAGCCCGGGCCGGCATCCGTTCAGCCAGCTGATGTTCCTCTTCCAGTCGCAGGACGACCGCTCCCCGGACTTCGAGGGGCTGAGTGTCAGCGCGATGGACATGCCCCGGCCGACGGCGAAGTTCGACCTGACCATGGCGGTCCGCCGGACCGCCGACGGGCTCGAGGGACTGCTCGAGTACAGCAGCGAGCTGTTCGAGGATTCGACCGTGCGGGGCTTCCTCGCCCACTACGACCGGCTCCTGACAGCCGCCGCGGACGCCCCGGCGACGAATGTGTGGGAGCTGCCCGTCCTGCCCGCCGACGAGATCGGGGCGTTGCTGTCGGCGGCGTGCGGTGAGCGGGCCGAGACACCCTCCCTCCTCGTGCACGAGCTCTTCGACGCCACGGCGGCGGCCCGGCCGGACGCCGTCGCCGTCCGCGACGCCGCCGGGACCCTGACCTACCGGGAGCTCGCCGAGCGCTCGGAAACCTGGGCCGGAGCCCTTCGCGCACACGGGGTGGCACCCGGTGACCTGGTCGGAGTGTGCCTGGAGAGGGGCATCGACCTGCCGGTGGCCCTGCTCGCGGCGCTCAAGGCGGGAGCCGCCTACGTCCCGCTCGACCCGGACTATCCCGCCGAGAGACTGTCCTACATCCTGCGGGACACCGGAGCCCGTGTGGTGGTCTCCAGCCCGGACGCCGCTCACCACCTCGCGGACGACCGGATCCGGGTACTGACCGCGGCCGACCTGAGCCGCGGCGGCCCCGAAGACCTCCCGGACACGCGCGGTGTCCTCGGCGACGATTTGGCCTACGTCATCTACACGTCCGGCTCGACCGGACGCCCCAAGGGCGTCATGGTCACTCACCGGGGAGTGGTCAACTACCTCCTGTGGGCGAAGGACTTCTACGATGTACGCCCCGAGGACACCGTCCCCGTCCATTCCTCGTTCGCCTTCGACCTGACCGTCACCAGCCTGCTCGTCCCGCTCATCGCCGGGGCGGCGGTGAGGATGCTGCCGCCGACGGCCGGTGCGGCCGATCTCGGCGAGACGCTGCGGGCCGCCCCGCACGGACTGGTGAAGATCACCCCGGCGCACCTGGACATCGTCAACCGCCAGATACCACCGTCCGAGGCCGCGGGCCGGGCGAAGGTCTTCGTCATCGGCGGAGAGGACCTGCGGGCCCAGCAGATCGCGTTCTGGCGCGCGCACGCGCCCGCCACCCGCCTGATCAACGAGTACGGCCCCACCGAGACGGTCGTCGGGTGCGCCGTCCACGAAGTGTCCCCCGGCTCCCCGCACGACGGCTCCGTCCCCATCGGACGCCCGATCGCCAACACCACGCTCCATGTTCTCGACGCGTACCTTCAGCCGGTACCCCCGGGCGTGGTGGGCGAGTTGTACATCGGCGGCCAGGGAGTGGCCCGGGGCTATCTCGACCAGCCCGCCCTCACGGCGGAGCGTTTCGTCCCGGACCCCTTCGGAGCCCCGGGAGGCAGGCTCTACCGCACGGGTGACCTCGCCAGGCGGCTGCCCACGGGTGACCTGCAGTACCTGGGCCGACGCGACCATCAGGTCAAGGTCCGGGGCTTCCGCATCGAACTCGGTGAGATCGAGGCGGCGTTGGCCGGGCTTCCGCAGGTACGGGACGCGGTGGTCGCGCTGCGCGAGGACCGGGCCGGCGACAGGCGGCTGGTGGCCTACGTGACCGCTCGGGCCGCCCCCGGCGAAACCACCGCGGAGAACGCACCGCCGGACCCCGAAGCGCTGCGCGCGGCGCTCGCCGACATCGTGCCCGAGCACATGGTTCCCTCGGTGGTCGTCCTGCTGGACGAACTGCCGCTGACCGTCAACGGCAAGGTGGACCGTCAGGCCCTGCCGGCGCCCAGAACCGCACAGGCAGCCGAACGCCCCGACGACGCCGGCGCCGCCACCGAGGGCAGCCTGGAGCGCACCGTCGCAGCGGCATGGTGCACGGTCCTCGGCCGCGACACCGTCGGACCGCAGGAGAACTTCTTCGAGGCCGGCGGGCATTCGCTGCTGCTGCTGCGACTGCACACCGTGCTCCAGGAGCAGTTCCCCTTCCTCACGGTCACCGATCTCTTCCGCTTCCCCACGGTGCGCGGTCTTGCCCGGCACCTCGCCGCCGCGGACGGGACGTCCGGCGCACCGCGGCCGGCACACGACCAGGAGCCTGCGAAGCCCGCGGCCGAGGCCGAGGCCATCGCCGTCATCGGCATGGCCTGCCGCTTCCCCGACGCGCCCGACGTCCAGAGCTTCTGGCGCAACATCCGTGAGGGCGCGGAGGCGGTGCGCGTCTTCACCGACGAGGAGATCCTCGCCGACGGCGGTGATCCCGGGGAACTCGCCCACCCCGACTACGTGAAGGCCGGGACGGTGCTGGAAGGGATCGACCGGTTCGACGCGTCCCTGTTCGGGTTCACACCGCGTGAGGCGCAGATCCTGGACCCCCAGCACCGCCTGTTCCTGCAGACCTGCTGGGAGGCGCTGGAGCACGCCGGCCGCGCCCCCGGCGAGGTCCCGGCCGCCGTCGGCGTGTTCGCCGGCGCCGGACGCAGCAGCTACCTGATGGAAAACCTGCTGTCCCAGCCCGACCTGGTCAGGTCGGTCGGCGACTACCAGATCGCCCTGAGCACCGAGAAGGACTTCCTGGCCACACGCGCCTCCTACGCACTGGACCTGCGTGGTCCCAGCGTCAGCGTGAGCACGGCCTGCTCCACCTCGCTGGTCGCCGTCCACATGGCGCGGCGCAGTCTGCTCGCCGGGGAGTGCGACATCGCACTGGCCGGCGGGGTGAGCATCGAGGCGGCGCAGCGGCGCGGCTACCTCTACCAGCCCGGCGGCATCGCGTCCCCGGACGGCCACTGCCGTCCCTTCGACGCCGACGCCAAGGGCACCGTCGGCTCCAGCGGTGTGGGCGTCGTCGTCCTCAAGCGCCTGAGCGAGGCCCTCGCCGACGGGGACACCGTATACGCCGTGATCCGGGGTTCGGCCGTCAACAACGACGGCACGGGCAAGGTCGGATACACCGGACCCTCAGTCGGCGGACAGGCCGAGGTGATCAGCAGGGCGCTGGCCGAGGCGGGCGTCCCGGCGCGGACCGTCGGCTATGTGGAAGCCCACGGCACGGCGACGACGCTGGGCGACCCGATCGAGGTCGAAGCCCTGACCGAGGCGTACCGGACGCACACGCCGGACACCCGGTTCTGCGCCCTGGGGTCGGTGAAGTCCAACATCGGCCACACCGACGCCGCCGCGGGCGTCGCCGGGCTCATCAAGACGGTGCTGGCGCTCTGGAACAAGGTGCTTCCCCCCAGCTTGAACTACCGTTCTCCCAACCCCGGGATCGACTTCGCGAACAGCCCGTTCTACGTGAACGCCCAGCGGCAGGCTTGGCCGGAGAACACCACGCCGCGGCGTGCCGGCGTCAGCTCCTTCGGCATGGGCGGAACCAACGCGCACGTCGTCCTCGAGGAGGCACCGGCCCTGCCGCCGGCGCCTTCCGGGCACGAAGCTCCCGCACCCGAACTGCTGATCATGTCGGCGGCCACCCCGACGGCCCTCGACGCGGCCTGCGCGCGCATGGCCGACTTCCTCGGAGGGGACGCGGACGGCTCCCTGCGGGACATCGCCGCCACGCTCCGCACCGGCCGCCGTCAGCTGGCGCACCGGCGGATCCTGGTGGCCCGCGACCGGGACGACGCCCGTGAGGCGCTGCGGACACCACGTTCCGGCAGAATCCACACCGCCAAGGCCGACCGTCCGGCGAACGGAGTCGCCCTGCTCTTCCCCGGGCAGGGCTCCCAGTACGCCTCGATGGGCAGCGGCCTGTACGCGCACGATCCGGTGTACCGGCGCACGGTGGACGAGTGCGCGGAGATTCTCCGCCCGCTGCTCGGCCTTGACCTGCGCACCCTGCTGCAGCCGGCCGTCGATGACCCCCTGGGGGCGCGGCAGCGAGTGCGGCAGACCCGGCTCACCCAGCCGGCGCTGTTCACCGTCGAGTACGCCCTGGCCCGGACCCTGCTCCAGCGGGGCGTCCGGCCGGTCGCCATGGCCGGCCACAGCGTGGGCGAGTTTGTCGCGGCGTGCCTGGCCGGCGTCTTCTCGCTGGAGGACGGCCTGCGGCTGGTGGCCGCGCGTGGGTCCCTGATGCAGGACCTCCCCACGGGCGTCATGGCCGCCGTCCCGCTGCCGGAGGCGGAGGTGCGGGCGATGCTGGGGCCGGAGGTGTCTCTCGCCGCGGTCAACACGGCGGACAGCTGCGTCGTGGCGGGGCCGGACGAGGCGGTGCACGCCTTGCGTGGGGAACTCGCCGGCCGGGGGGTCGAGACGAGGGAACTGCAGACCTCGCACGCCTTCCACTCGGCGATGATGACCCCTGCGGCCACCGCTTTCGAGAAGCTGGCGGGCACCGTGGACCTGCGGCCGCCGACCCTGCGGTACCTCTCCAACGTCACCGGCACCTGGATCACCGCCGAGCAGGCCACGGACCCCGCCTACTGGGCCTCCCAACTACGCGAACCGGTCCGCTTCGCCGACTGCGCCCGCCTGATCACCGAATCCGGGGCGGTCGCCGCGGAGGCCGGGCCCGGCAGCACTCTCACGCGACTGCTCAAACGCCAGGGCCTGGACCCGGCGTGTGCCGTCGCCCTGATGCGCCGTGAGAACGAGGAACATCGAGACGACTACGTCCATTTCCTCGAAGGCGTCGGCAGGATGTGGCTGGCCGGTGCACCGGTCGACTGGCACGCCTTCGGTGCGGACACCCCGGCCCGTCGCATCGCGCTGCCCACCTACCCCTTCGACGAGCAGTCCTATTGGGTGCCCGCCCGGCCCACCGGCCGTGTCCCGGCGGGAGCCGGCCTGCCGGTGCCCTCCGCGCCCGTGGACGAACCCGCCCGTGAAGTCCCGGCGGGTCCGGACGTGCCCGAAGAAGGCGTAGTGCGGCGGCCCGGCGTCGCCACCGAGTACACCGCACCGCGCTCCGTGGCCGAGAAGGCGGTCGCCGCCGTGTGGGAGGACCTGCTCGGCATCGCGCCCGTGGGCGTGCACGACGACTTCTTCGACCTCGGCGGCCACTCCCTCATGGCCACGCAGCTCGCGGCACGCCTGCGCTCCGCCTGCGGCATGGACGTGTCGCTGGACATGCTCTTCGACGAGCCGACCATCGCCGGCCTGGTCGCCCGGTACGGCCCGCCGGCCGGGCAGCCGGAACCCGCGCTCTCCGGCCCCGTCCCGGTCCCGGCCTCCGACGGGCACGACGGCCCCGTACCGCTGTCCTTCGTGCAACGCCGCCTGTGGTTCCTCGACCACGTGCACGCCGACTCGGGTGCCGCGTACGCCATCGCGGCCGGCATCCGGTTGCGCGGCAGACTCGATCTCGCCGTCATGCGCGCGGCCCTCGACGAACTCGTCCGGCGGCACGAGGCTCTCCGCACCGTCTTCCCGGCTCCCGAGGGCGAACCCGTACAGGTGGTCCGCGAGGCGGAAGCAGTGGAACTGCCGTTGATCGACGCGGAGGGCGCCACCGCGCGGGAGCGCGAGACGGACGCCCTGCGCCTGCTGCGGGTGCTCGGCCGCGCCCCCTTCGACCTGGAGCACGGCCCGCTGTTCCGGCCGTCGGTGGTCAGGCTGGAGGAGGACGACCACATCCTGGTCCTCGCCATGCACCACATCGTCTCCGACGGCTGGTCGCTCTCCGTCATCGGCCGGGAACTCGGCAGTCTCTACACCGCGTTCCTCGCGGGCGAACCCTCGCCCCTCCGGGAACTGCCGATCCAGTACCGGGACCACACCCTGTGGGAACGCCGGCAGGTCGCCGAGTCCGGCAGCGCCGACCTCGCGTACTGGACCCGGCGTCTGGAGGGCGCCCCGCCCAGCCTCGACATCCCCACCGACCGGCCGCGGCCGCAGGTGCAGACCTTCGACGGGGCGGTCGTGTCCCGCATCCTGCCCCCCGCGCTCACCGCCGGTCTGCGGCAGCTGAGCCGCGAGCACGGGGCGACGCTCTACATGACCCTGCTCAGCCTGTTCCAGGCCGTACTGTTCCGCTGGTCCGGTCAGCGCGACATCTGCGTGGGCTCCCCGGTGGCCGGGCGCACCCGCGCCGAGCAGGAGGACATGGTCGGCCTGTTCCTCAACACGCTCGTGCTGCGCTCGACGCTGCACGGCAGACAGCCCTTCGGGGAACTGCTGGACCAGGTGCGAGCCACCGCCCGGGAGGCGTTCGCCCACCAGGCGCTGCCCTTCGAGCGGGTGGTGGAGGCGCTCCGCCTGCCCCGGGACCTGAGCCGCAACCCGCTCTTCCAGGTCATGTTCAACCTGCTCAACCTGCCGGAGAAGGAGCTGCGCGTACCGGGCGCCGAAGCGGAGTGGCTCTCGCTCGATCTGCACACCGCCCAGGTGGACCTCGCCCTCTACGTCTACGAGCGCGGTGACGTCCTGGACTGCCGGCTGGAGTACAACACCGATCTGTTCGAGGCGGACACCGCCGAGCGGCTGCTCACCCATCTGGCGAACCTGGCCGACGCCTTCACCGCCGACTCCGCCACCGCCCTGCAGGACGCCGCCCTGCTCAGCCCGGCGGAACTGCGCCGGCAACTCGTCGAGTGGCAGCCGGCTCCGCAGCCGAACCCGTCCGCGCTGCTGCACGAACTGGTCGAGGGCCGGGCGGACCGCACCCCCGACGCCACGGCCGTCAGCCATGGCCGCCGTACCCTGACCTACCGGCAGCTCGACGAGCGTGCCAACCGGATCGCCCACTGGCTCATCGCCCAGGGCATCGAACCCGACACACCGGTCGGCGTGGCACTGGAAAGGTCGGTCGACCTTCCCGCCGTACTGCTGGGCGTGCTCAAGGCCGGCGGCGCCTACGTGCCGCTGGACCCGGCCTACCCCGAGGGGCGCCGCTCCTACATCCTCGGTCACTCGGCGGCGGCAGCCGTCATCACCCAGTCCTCTCTCGCGGCGGACCTCGGGGCGTTCGGCGGCCCCGTGCTCGTCGTGGACGGGGACGGCGACGCGGACGTTCTCACCGGGCTGGACACCGGCAGACCGCACACCGGCCTCAACCAGGAGAACCTCGCGTACCTCCTGTACACCTCGGGGTCGACGGGGAATCCGAAGGGCGTCCGGGTGACCCACCGCTCGGTGGTGAACCTGATCCTCTCCCTGCAGAACGAGCCGGGCATCACCTCGTCGGACGTGCTGACGTCCGTCACCACCTTCGCGTTCGACATATCGGTGTTCGAGCTGTTCGGTCCCCTGACGGTGGGCGCCCGGGTGGTCCTCGCCGACCGGGACGACGTGCAGGACGCCGAGCGGCTGGCGTCCGTCGTCGACGCCGCGGGCACCACGATCCTTCAGGCCACGCCCGCGACCTGGAAGCTGCTGGTCGCCGCCGGCTGGCGGGGACGCCCGGGCCTGCGGGTGATCACCGGCGGCGAACCGCTGCCGCGTGAACTCGCCGCCGCGCTGCACGAGCGGGTGGCCGAGGTGTGGAACATGTACGGCCCCACCGAGACCACGATCTACTCCACCGGCGTCCGCATCGACCCCGGCGACGACATCACCATCGGCAGACCGGTCCGCAACACCCGCGCCTACGTACTGGACCGGTCCCTGCAGCCCGTCCCCCTCGGCGTGGTCGGCGAGTTGTTCATCGCCGGCGACGGCCTGGCCCGCGACTACGCGGGACAGCCGTCCGCCACGGCGGCCGCGTTCGTCCCGGACCCCTTCGGCACCGTCCCCGGCGCCCGGATGTACCGCACCGGCGATCTGGCACGGCTGCGCAAGGACGGCCGCATCGAACTGCTGGGCCGCACCGACTCCCAGGTGAAGGTGCGCGGCTTCCGCATCGAGCTGGGAGAAATCGAGCAGGCGCTCACCGCACACGAGTCGGTGCGCGATGTCGCCGTCGTCGTCCGCGAGGAGACGGGGGAGAAGAACCTGGTGGCCTACGCCACCCTGCGGCGCGGTGCCGCGCAGCCCGACCTCGCCGCGTGGCGGTCCTTCCTCCGCCGCAGGCTGCCGGACTACATGGTCCCCTCCGCCTTCGTGGTCATGCCCGTCATGCCGCTGACCCCCAACGGCAAGATCGACCGGCGCGCCCTGCCCGCTCCCACCACCGCACAGCGGGAGTCACTCGGCACCGCGCCGCGAACTCGCCTGGAGACGGCGCTGACCCGGCGATGGGCGGAGATCCTCGGCATCGAATCCGTCGGCATCGACGAGAACTTCTTCGATCTCGGCGGCGACTCCTTCAAGGCCGTACTCGCCGTCAAGGCCGCACGCGAACACGGCGTGGACACCAGCGTGCTGGAACTGTTCCGCAACCCCACCGTCCAGGCGCTGACCTCCGGCGACTCCACCGAGCGGGAGGACCGGCCGCAGGGCCTGCTGCACCGGCTCACGCCGCCGGACAGGAAGGCCGAGCGCTCCCTCGTCTGCATTCCCTTCGCCGGCGGCGGCGCCATCACCTACCAGGCACTGGCGGCCGCGATGCCGCAGGACGCCGAACTGTGGGCCCTGGAGCCGCCCGGACACGACATCAACCGTCCAGAAGAACCCCAGCTTCCGCTCCTGGAGGTCGCCCGGCGCTGCGCCGACGCGGTCAAGGAGCACGTACGGGGCAGCATCACGCTGTACGGGCACTGCATGGGCGGGGCCACCACCATGGCGGTCGCCCGCTTCCTCGAGGACGACGGCGTGCCCATCGACCGGATCGTCATCGGCGGGCACTTCCCCGCGCCCCGGCTGCCGGGGAAGCTGTCGCGCTGGGCACGCCGGGTCTTCCCCATGGAGCGCTGGACCTCCCGCCGCCAGGCACTGGACTTCCTGCGCGCCATGGGCTTCTTCACCGATGTCCTCGACGAGCGGGAGAAGGACTTCCTCATGCGGGTCTTCCTCAGGGACACGCAGGAAGGCGAGGACTACTACTCCGCCGTCTACCAGGACGCCGGCTTCACCGCGCTCAAGACGCCCATCGACTGCGTCGTCGGTGACCGGGACCGGGCCACGGAGCTCTACCAGGAACGCGTCAGCGAGTGGCACCACTTCTCCGACGAGGTGCGCCTCCACGTGATCGAGGGGGCGGGTCACTACTTCCAGAAGCACCAGGCGGCCGAACTGGTGGAGATCGTCGCCCCACCGCGCACTACGGGAGAGCCACGGCCGGACCCGGCCGCCGACGGTGAGCCGCCGGTTCCCGGCGCGGACGGGCCCGCGCCGGCCGGGGAAGCACCCGCCACCCCGCCCCGTACGCGGGACGCGGCGTCAGCCCCGGCCCCCGCCCGCACGTCACGGCTGCTCACACCACCAGAGGGCGTGACCGTCCCACCGCCGCGGACTGCTCCCTCCCTGCGGTCCTTCGGGCTGATCGCGGCCGGACAGGCCGCCTCACTGATCGGGACCGCGCTGACGAGCTTCGCCCTGGGCCTGTGGGTGTACCAGCGCACCGCCTCGGTCTCGCTGTTCGCCCTGGTCTCGATGATGGCGCTGGTGCCCGCGGTGGTGCTGGCACCGGTCGCCGGCGCCGTCGCCGACCGGTTCTCCCGGCGCACGGTCATGGCACTGGCGGACACCGCCGCCGCCTGCGGAACCCTCGGACTCGGTGTACTGCTGTGGACGGGCCGGCTCGAACTCTGGCACGTCTACACCGCGGTCACCGTCGGGGCCGTGGCCAACGCCTTCCAGCAACCCGCGTACGCCGCGGCCATCACCCAGCTGGTTCCCAAGCGGTACTACGGCAAGGCCAACGGCATCGCCCAACTGGGCACCGCGGGCGCCACGATTCTCGGCCCGCTGTTCGGCGGGGCGCTGGCCGCTGCCATCGGTCTGCGCGGAGTGGTCCTGATCGACCTCGCCACCTTCGCCATCGGCGTCACGGCCACCTTGACGGTCCACTTCCCCGCCGCCCTGTACAACAAGCGCGAGGAGTCCTTCGGCCGGGAGGTCCTCGGCGGGTGGCGCTACATCGTCAAGCGCAGGGGCCTGATCGCGATCATCACCGTCACGGCTGTGCTCAACTTCCTGTTCGGCATGGTCGAAGTCCTCACCACCCCCTTGGTCCTGTCCTTCGGCAGTGCCGCCACGCTGGGCCTGGTACTGGCCGCGAGCGGCGCCGGTCTGCTGACGGGCGGCCTGATCATGTCGGTCTGGGGCGGCTTCGTCCGCAGAACCACCGGAATCATCGGGGCCATGGGCCTCATCGGGGTCTCGATGCTCGTGATCGGTCTTCGTCCGCATCCCGCGTTCCCGGCCCTGGGCCTGTTCGGAATGGGCCTGGCCACCGCTCTGCTGAACACGCACTGGCTCTCTCTGGTCCAGGCGAAGGTGGGACTGGAACTGCAGGGCCGCGTCGTGGCCACGACCCTGATGTGCAGCTGGGCGATGGTGCCGGCCGGATTCCTGGCGGCCGGCCCGCTCGCCGAGCGGGTCTTCGAACCGCTGCTCGCTCCCTCCGGTGAACTCGCCGGCTCCATCGGCAGGCTCATCGGAACGGGAGAGGGCCGGGGGGTCGCCCTGCTGGCGATCACCGCGGGCGTCTGCGCCCTGCTGCTGTCCCTGACGGCGTACCGGTACGAGCGAATCCGTCTTCTCGAGGACCAGTTGCCCGACGCGATCCCGGACCCGGTCATCAGCGGGAGCAAGGACGATCTGCAGGCCGCGGCCGACCGACGGCTGGCAGCCTGACGCACCGCCGGGGGGGGGGGGCCGCGGGGGGGGCCCCCCCCCCGCCCGGCCTCAAAAACCCAACAAAAAAAACAAAAAAATTTTA